>JBJEJC010000093.1:0-2377 GCA_051877675.1 Roseburia sp.
TGACCTTTGGTCAATTGTCATCCCTCGCTCTAAAGAGCTCGGTCAATTCTTATTTGTATTTTCTGGGGAATGATATAACTCTAAAAGGCTATATCATTCCAAAATGTCTTAACGCTTCTTTTATTTGCTCTTTCCGTTCTTCCGTACAATGATATTCTCTAACAGGATTCTCAACAGAATTATAGGGTTCATGCACATCTAAGTCACATTCTCTCTTTACCTCTGAAATATAGGTCGAATGTGCAAAGAAACCATATTTTTCTTTGACATAGTCCTGAATATCCTTGTATGTAACTTTTTTCGGCTGATGATAGTTCTCATTTACATCAACCTCTATAGACACATTGTAGTGTTGATTTCTTTCGTTGGATAAAAGTACACACGTCTCAACATGCGTCGTATTCGGAAACATATCCACGCAGCACACCTTCTTCACCTCATACCCTCTTGCCTGCAGCACCTCCAGGTCCCGTGCCAGGCTCGTGGGCTTGCAGGAGATGTACACCATCTGCGGCACGCCATAACGGATGATTTTCTCCAGTGCCTTCGGGTGGATGCCATCCCGCGGTGGGTCAAGCACGATGTAATCCGGCTTCTCCAAAATTTCGTCAATGACCTTGAGCACATCCCCCGCGATGAACTCGCAGTTGTGCAGACCATTCTGCTTTGCATTTTCCTTTGCGGCTTCCACCGCCTCCTCCACGATTTCCACACCGATAACCTTTTTTGCCACCGGAGCGAGCATCTGTGCAATGGTTCCGGTGCCGGAATACAGGTCGAATACCACCTTCCCGTTCTGCGTCAAAGCATCCCCGATGAACTCACGCGCTGTGTTATAGAGCACCTCTGCTCCCAGCGAATTTGTCTGGAAGAAGGAAAACGGAGTAATTTTAAAGCGCAGTCCCAGAAGCTCCTCATAAAAGAAATCCTGCCCATAGAGAATGTCGGTTCCCTCGTCGCTGATGGTATCTGCCACACTGTCATTTCTCGTGCGAAGCACTCCGGTAAGCGTCCCCTGGAAGGACTCCGCAAGCAGCGCATCCTTCCAGCCCTCCAGAAGCGCATTCTCATCGCCGGCTGTCCACTGCGTCGTAGTCACCAGATCCACCAGAATCTCTCCCGTTCTCGCTGCCTTACGCACCAGAAGATGGCGCAGGTAGCCCTCATGGCGCAGCTTGTGATAATAGCTGACCTCTTTCTCACGGAAATACGCAAGTGTCACCGCCAGCACACGGCGGAAATCCTCATCCACAATCTGACATTCCGGTACATTTACAATATCATAGAAGCTTCCCCGCTTATGCATTCCCAGCGCCAGAGGACCATCCTTACAGGTATCACCGAAGGAAAACTCCATCTTGTTGCGATACCCCTTCTGCAGCGGGCTTGCCTTGATTCCAAGGAATTCATAATTCCGGTTTTCCGGCAATATCACCGCATCAATCAGCCCCTTTACCTGCTCTGCCTTTAATGCAAGCTGCGTGTCATAGGGCAGACTCTGGTATGTACAACCGCCGCATATGCCAAAATGAACGCATTCCGGATTTTCCAGTTCCTGCGAAGATTTTTCCAATATCTCTAATAAGCGCCCCTCGCATTTTCCCTTGCGCGCCTTATTGATGGCTACACGGACCTTCTGTCCGGGAATCCCGTTTTTTACAATTACCTTTTCCCCATCCTCTGTGTGCAGGATGCCCTTGTTGGGAAAATCCACCCGCTCAATGATGCCTTCCACAATCTGTCCTTTTTTCATACAATCCTCCAAACTATAAGAACGAAAAAACGGGGCTGCAACTGCTTGCAGCCCCTCGTCTGATTTCTTACTCTTCCTCTTTCTTCTCTTCTTCCTTCGCCGGTTCTTCCTCTTCCTCGTCATCGAAGAAATCATCTTCGTAGTCGTCTTCAAAGTCATCCTCGAAGTCTTCCAGATAGTCCGGTGTAAAGAAACGGTAAATACCGTAAATTGCTGCTGCAACTGCGACAATGATTCCGATGATTGCAAATACCCAAACCACCTTAGAGGTCTTCTTCTCTTCCTCTTCTTCCTTGTGCTTCAGCAGTTCGTTGAGTTTTCCCATGTTGATTAATTCTTCTACCTTATTCATATACACTCTCCTCCTGTCATTTTATAAGAACCCTTAAAACATTTCCTTTTATTAATTCATTATAGCATATGTTTCCCATTTCGCCTATTAAAAATTTATAAATAAGCAAAATTTATATTTTTTTCAGTTTTGCAAATCCGGCAAACATTTTTTTGACACCAGCCGTATCAAAATCCACGGTAATCTCATAGTCTCTTGCCCCGTCTGCCACAGCCTTCACGGGTCTTCGACAGTTGCTCCCTCTTTTTAATTGAACAGGAATCTCCCCAAGC
>JBJEJC010000094.1:0-11883 GCA_051877675.1 Roseburia sp.
TTTAGCAACAAAAAATGCCGTATTTATGCGGCTTGCGGCGTTTCGCAAACGCCTAGAATGTTTAAAAAGAAAGAGGAGAAAGGAAAGGTTAATCATATGGCAGAACAGAGAGAATTAATTTTAAAATTAGGAAAGAAAATTACAGACCGTATCCCCTATAAGCTGGGAATGGAGAAGCTGACTACGGAGGACCCGGAATACTGGGGACTTGCCGGTGTGGTGACCGATGAGATGGCGGAGGTGGCATTGTGTATGGATGTGCGAAAGCCCATCACACTGCCTGCACTGGCAAAGAAAACAAAGAAACCGGAAGCGGAGCTTGAAAAACTCCTGCAGGAGATGGCAGTGGTTGGTCTTGTGGAGTACAACTGGGAGAATCCCCGGCATGAGAAACAGTATGTGCTTCCCATGTTTGTTCCGGGGTCCGCAGAGTTCATGGTGATGAACAAGGCACAGGTGGAGGAGCATACGGAAATCGCAGATTTCTTTGAGCATATGTCGAGACTTCCGCTGGAGAAGGTGACTCCCATGGTGCCGCTTGGCGGTGCCGGAATCGGTATGCATGTCATTCCGGTGGAGAAGGCAATCCCGGCAGCTCAGGAATCCAGCAGCCTGGAGCATATTTCTTACTGGCTGAACAAATATAAGGACAAATATGCCGTGGGACAGTGTTCCTGCCGTCTGCAGCAGAGAATCCGCGGTGAGGGTACCGGAGATATCGAGGGGGAACTCTGCATCGGTGTAGGTGATATGGCTGACTTCCTGGTGGAGACCGGGCGAGGACGTTATATTGAGCTCGACGAGGTCATGGAAATCTTAGAGCGTTCCGAGAAGATGGGCTATGTACATCAGATTACAAACATCGATGGGGAGGATAAGATTTTCGCAATCTGTAACTGTGCGGTGGGCGTATGTAATGCGCTGCGTACCTCCCAGCTTTTTAACACACCGAATATGTCCCGTTCCGCTTACCGCGCCCATGTGACGAAGGAAAAATGTGTGGCGTGCGGAAAGTGTGTGGAGGTGTGTCCGGCAGGAGCGGCAAAGCTTGGTCAGAAGCTTTGTACCAAAGACGGTGGAGAGATTACATATCCCAAGCAGGAACTGCCGGATGAGGTGTCCTGGAGCAGGGAGAAATGGAATCCGAATTACCGGGATGACAATAAGATCAATTGCTACGAGACCGGTACGGCACCCTGTAAGACAGCGTGTCCAGCGCATCTTCCGGTGCAGGGCTATGTGAAGATGGCTGCCGAGGGCAGATACATGGATGCGTTAAAGCTGATTAAGACCGAGAATCCCTTCCCGGCAGTGTGCGGTGCCATCTGTAACCGCCGCTGTGAGGATGCATGTACCCGCGGAACCATCGATCAGGCAGTTGCCATCGATGAAATCAAGAAATTTATTGCGGAGCAGGAGCTTCATGCAGAGAAGCGCTATGTACCCCAGATGCTGAACCATTCTGGCAAGCCGTTTACACAGAAGATTGCCGTGATTGGTGCAGGACCTGCCGGTATGACGGCAGCCTTCTTCTTAAAGCAGATGGGCTATCCGGTGACTGTATTTGAGAAGCACACCCGTCCCGGCGGTATGCTGATGAACGGAATCCCGTCCTTCCGCCTGGAAAAGGATGTGATTGATGCGGAGATTGATGTGCTGCGTCAGATGGGGGTAGAATTCAAATGCGGTGTAGAAGTGGGAAAAGACATTACGATTCCGCAACTGCGTGAGGAAGGCTATCAGGCATTTTATGTGGCAATCGGCGCCCAGGGCGGTCGCAAGACCGGAGTTCCCGGTGAGGATGCGTCAGGGGTGCAGACCGGTGTGGAATTCTTAAGCGTTGCCAATACCAGAGAGGATGCCCAGCTATTAAGTGGGCGTACCGTCGTGGTGGGCGGCGGAAATGTGGCAGTGGATGTGGCAAGAACGGCTCTCCGCTCCGGTTCCGGTGAAGTCTCCATGTTCTGTCTGGAATCCCGTGACATTATGCCGGCGGCAAAGGACGAGGTGGAGGAAGCCGAAGAGGAAGGAATCAAAGTAAACTGTGGCTGGGGACCGGTGGAGATTCTTACTGAGAATGACAAAGTAAAGGGCATCGTATTCAGGAAATGCGTATCGGTGAAGGATGAGACCGGACGGTTCAATCCGCAGTACGATGAGAATGAGAAGATTACCGTTGAATGTGAGAATGTACTGCTTTCCATCGGTCAGTCAATTGTCTGGGGAGAACTGTTAAAGGATACGAAGGTGGAATTGAATCCCAACGGTACCGCTAAAGCAGATCCGGTGACCTATCAGACTGCAGATCCGGATATTTTTGTGGGCGGGGATGTGTATACCGGACCGCGTTTCGCAATTGATGCTATTGCGGCAGGAAAACAGGGCTTTGTATCCATCCACCGCTTTGTGAATAAGGGACACAGCTTAACGCTGGGACGTGATCTGCGTCAGTTTATTGAGTTAGACAAGAATAACATTCAGGTGGAGACCTTTGACAATGCAAAGCGCCAGGTGCCGGGCAGAAAGGCAGGTGTGGCAGAGAAGACCTTCCGCGATTTAAGAAGTACATTTACAGAGGAGCAGATTAAGGCAGAGGCTTCCCGCTGTCTCGGCTGCGGTGCGTCCGTGGTGGATGAGAACAAATGTATCGGCTGCGGTCTGTGTACCACAAAATGTGAATTTGATGCCATCCATCTCACCAGAGATCTCCCGGATGCAACCCGTATGTGGAAGTCTGAGGATAAGTTAAAAGCCATTGCGCCTTATGCCGCAAAGCGTGCAATCAAAGTAAGACGCAATAAGAAAAAGTAAAGCAATGCATGAATTGGGAATTATTGTCCATGTGGCAAAGACATTAGAGGAAATTGCAGAGGAAAACCAGGTGACACAGATAGGTTCCGTGACGCTGCAGATTGGTGAGGTCAGCGGAATTGTGCCGGAGTATCTGACAGACTGCTGGGTGTATTATCGTAAGAAGCTGCCATTGCTGGAGGGGTCCGAGATGAAGATTGAGATGCTTCCGGCAGTGACCTACTGCACGGCATGCAGGGGAGAGTATGAGACGGTAACATACGGGAAGCAGTGTCCGCATTGCGGCAGTTATGAGACCTATCTATTACGTGGAAATGAATGCAATATCAAGGAAATCGAGGCCTGCTGAAAGCGCATTGCTTTTTGAGAAAGAAATAAATATGGTATAAGATAGGACTCGTCCTCATAAGATGTTCTGTCAGGAAATCGAAAAACGATATTTCAGATGGGAGAACGGGAACTATGACACAGCAGAATGGCAAACGCAGCAGACCCACAGCAGAAGTGCAGGATACAGCCGCTGTCCGTGGAAGAAATATACTGGAGGAGGAAGCACCCAAATCCGTGGTGGCAAGCTTTTTTGAGCAGTTGAATGATCCGCTGATTTTTATTCTCTTTGTGGCGGCAGCAATTTCCATGCTGCTCCATGAGTTCGGGGATATGGCGATTATTCTGGCAGTGGTACTGCTCAATGCGGTAATCGGCGTGATTCAGGAGGGGAAGGCGAAGCGGGCTTTGGATGCCTTAAAAGAGCTGACAAGTCCCCATGCACTGCTCAAAGAGGCGGACGGGCATATCCGGGAGATCCCCGCGGCGGATTTGATTCCCGGGGACATTGTATGCTTAGAGGCAGGGCGGCAGGTCCCGGCAGACCTAAAGCTTACAGTGGCGGTGAATCTAAAAATCGAGGAGGCGGCGCTGACCGGCGAGTCGGTTCCGGTCTCTAAGGATGTGAAGGAACATAATTTGGCTTATATGTCCACCAATGTGACTTATGGACGCGGCGAGGGTGTCGTGTGTGCCATTGGCATGGACACGGAGATTGGAAAGATTGCCCGGATGCTGCAGGGGGCAAAGACGGAGATGACTCCGTTGCAGAAACGTCTGGCAGATCTGGGGAAAATTTTAAGTACGGTATCGGTATTTTTATGTGTGCTTTTATTCTTTCTTGCGGTGCTGCAGCACCGGGATATGGCGGAAATGCTGATTACTGCCATTTCCCTGGCAGTAGCGGCAGTGCCGGAGGGGCTTCCCGCCATTGTCACCATGGTGCTGGCGCTAAGTGTTTCCCGGATGGTGAAGGTGAATACAATTGTAAAGCGGCTTCCCAGTGTGGAGACCTTAGGCTGCGTCAGCGTGGTATGCTCCGATAAGACGGGGACACTGACCCAGAACCGCATGACGGTGGTGCGGTGCTACACGGCGGGAAAGGTATGGGAGCCTGCGGAGCTGAAATGGGGACGGGCTCATCATTTTCTGGAGGGCTTTGCACTGTGCAACGATGCCACTCTTGCGGGCGGAGAGCGGATCGGGGACCCTACGGAACTGGCGCTGCTTGACCTTGCGGCGCGTTTTGACCTGGAGCGGGAGGAACTGGAGCGAAGTCTGCCGCGGACCGGAGAGATTGCTTTTGACTCTGCGCGGAAGATGATGACGACGTTACATAAAAACGGTGGCAGCAATATTTCCTACACCAAAGGGTCCCCGGATGAAATCCTAGACCGCTGCACGTATGTTTTTTCTTCCGGGGAGAAAAAGCCCTTTACGCCTGCACTGCGAAAGGAGCTGGAAGAGGTGCTGGCAGATTTTACCGGGAGAGGCTTGCGGGTGCTGGCGCTTGGAATGCGGGACCATGCAAACGGTCTGTCCGAAAACGGACTCACCTTTCTGGGGATGGCTGGAATTGCTGATCCGGTGCGCCCGGAGGCGGCAGAGGCGGTGGCGGAATTTAAACGGGCAGGTGTAAAAACGGTCATGATCACCGGAGACCGGATGGATACCGCCTTTGCCATTGCCAGGGAACTTGGAATTGCAGACCATAGAGAGGAGTGCATTTCCGGTGAGGAGCTGGAGCGCATGGAGGATACAGAGCTTGCGGAAAGGCTGCCGGAAACCTCTGTGTTTGCCCATGTATCCCCGGAGCATAAGGTGCGGATTGTTTCGGCGTGCAGAAAGAACGGAGAGATTACGGCGATGACCGGGGACGGCGTCAACGATGCGCCCTCCTTAAAGTCGGCGGATGTGGGGATTGCCATGGGAATGGCAGGGACAGATGTGGCGAAAAATGCAGCGGACATTGTTCTGACAGACGACAATTTTGCCACCATTGCCAAGGCGATTGCCCAGGGAAGATGTATATACGAAAACATACGAAAATCCGTAATCTTCCTGCTGTCCTCCAATTTCGGAGAGATTATCACCATGCTTGCCGCGGTGGCGATGGGGCTTGCGTCGCCTTTGAAATCCAGCCATATCCTATGGATTAATCTGATTACGGATTCCCTTCCGGCGCTGGCGCTGGGGATTGATGTGGAGGAAAATAAAAGCTTTATGGACCGTCCACCCCGGGGAAGGGACGAGAGCCTTTTTGCGGGGGGCGGCTGGAGCTGTACCGTGTTTTACGGAATCCTGATTGCGGCAATCAGTACCATAGCATTTCTGCAGTTTCCTGTGGAGCTGCTACTGCGGGAGGGGGTGCCGGTAACCATCGGGGGAATCAGGAGCATATTGGGGCAGTCTGTGATTTTAAACCGCTGTCAGACCTACGCTTTTACGGTGCTTGGCATGGCACAGTTGTTCCACGCCATCGGTATGCGGGACGTGGAGACTTCTCTGTTTCGCATGAATCATCTGGAGAACCGCCTGATGATTGCCGCCTTTGCGGTGGGCTTTGGACTACAGCTTCTGGTGACGGAGATTCCTTACTTTGTCCAGCTTTTCGGAACCTGTCGTCTGAGTATTCTAGAGTGGGTGAGACTTCTGGTGCTTTCCTCCATGCCGCTTCTGGCGCATGAGATTCTGCTTCTTCTTTCCTTTCTGCCGGGAAAGCAGGAGCAGAAACGGGAGACAGCAGCTGCCTCCCGTCGCCGGGAGTCGGAGCGCTGGCACTGAGCAGGAGACAGACCGCCGTCCGGGGAGTCATTCCAGTTCGAGGGTGGCTCCCTCCACGTATTTGCGTTCCATTTTATGGCGCAGCTTCCGGTTCTCTACCGTGTCAAAAATAATGGAAAAGTCGTAATCCTCCGGGTAAAGCTCCGTTGCCGGAATCTGGAGCTTTACCCGTTTGTGATTGATCCAGATTTTCTTGTCCTGCAGTTGGACGCGGAGAACGCCCTTATCATTGGCGGTCTGGCACACAATGCCGATTTTTTTATCCGGATATACCATAACACTGTCCCCTAAATGAAAGCGTCTGGCAGGATTTTGCAGGGAGGAAGTCTGCGGTCTGGCTGCCTGAATTCTGGGAAGGGAGGCGCTAGGGCTGGCATCCCGGGGAAGAACGGATTCCGGAGTCTGGCTGCACTTTGGAGGCAGATGCCTTCTGTAATCTTTTCCGTAGGAAGCCCGGGCTGCATCCTCCAGCATGGCATCGGACATGCCGAGCCGCCTTGCAATGTAAAAGGCGCAGCTTTCCCCGGATTCTCCGAGGATAAGCCGGTAGTAGGGTTGCAGGCTTTCCTTATCAAAATCCATCCGCGCATTTAAAATAGATGGCTCCTTTTCTGCAAATTGTTTGATTTCCGGGTAATGTGTGGTTACCAGAAACAGAGCATTGCTTTTCTGGAGAGCCTTTAAAACGGCGATGGCAATGCCCATTCCCTCTGTGGGGTCCGTGCCGGAACCAAGCTCATCCAGAATCACAAGGCTTTCCCTGCCCACTGCATTTAGAATCCGGAGAATCGCCTTCAGATGGGCAGAAAAAGTGGAGAGATTTTCGGTGATACTCTGTCCGTCCCCGATATCGCAGAGATAATTGGCATTCATGCAGATATCCGCGCTTAAGCAGGGAACATGGAGGCCACACTGTGCCATCATACAGCAGAGCGCCACGGTTTTTAAGGTGACGGTCTTTCCGCCGGCGTTTGGACCGGTGATGATGATACCATTGATTCCGTCCCCCAGGGTAAAGGACAGGGGGACACAGAGCGTTTTGTCCATCAGCGGATGCCTGGCGTCGGTGAGGCGGATGCGCCGTTTGGTATTGATGACCGGCTGTATGCCGTCATATTCCAGACTGAGCCTGCCCTTGGAAAAGGCAAAATCCAGAAGCTCTATGGTTTTCTGATTCTGGGTCAGACTGGGGAGTGCATCCAGAAGCAGAGCAGTGAGGGTATAGCGGATGCGCATCTCCTCATTTTCCTCATCAATTTTCAGCAACTGGATGGTATCATAAAACTTTGCTACGGATGCAGGCTCAATAAAAACCGTGCCGCCCGAAGCCGATTTGTCCAGAACGGAACCGCTGATTTTATGCCGGTATTCTTTTTTCACCGGAATACAGATATGTCCGTTTCTTACTGTGGAAAAGGAGTCCGCCATGTAGTCCTTATGATTGCGTATAATCATATCCGCCTTTTCCCGCATTTTTGTATTTTCCTGCAGGAGTTCCCGGCGGATGGAGGCTAAGAGCGGGGTGGCATTATCGTCCACAGCGCCGTTGTGTATCTGCTGTTCGATTTCCTCCCGGATGCTGTCGCAGGAATCTAAATTCTCCTCATAATAGGCGAGGGAGAAATCATACATTTTGCAGCGGTTTAAGTAATCCTTCAGCCGCCTTACCGCGGCGAGTGTGCTTCCCACGGTCTCTAACTGTTCCGCGGAGAGGCAGCCTTCCTTTTCTGCAATCTCCAAAATTGCTGCGATACCGGAGAAGGAGGCAAGGGGAGGGGTACCGCATTTCTCAATCATCTGCCTTGCTTCCGTGGTCTGTTTCTGCCATTGTGCCAGTTCCGTTTCGGAAAGACAGGGAGCGGCATTACGGATTTTTGCCTTCGCAGCGTCTGTCAGTGCGAACTGGCTCCATAACTCCTTGATACGGTCAAATTCCAAAATGTGTTCTGCTTTTTCTTCTAAGGTAATTGTATACTCGTTCATAATAGTTGTCATCGTCCTTTCGTGTGAGTGCGCAAAAAAAGGTTACAGCCATCCTGCAAAACGGATTTGCTGTAACCGTACCGAAAAGAAAAACGCATGACATCTGCCATGCGTTTTGATTCTATATGAGATATCGCAAGCGTATTGCAAAATGGATAAAAGGGCAGAATGATAGTGTAAAAACACATCTGCCAAAGCTATTTAATTCGCCGTGCCATCCATTCTTACAATGCTTGTCATAAAATCTCCTTTTCATTTTTGATAACATTATCATAAGCAACCGATACGGATTCGTCAACTGTTTTTTGAAAAAAATTCTTGACTTCAAAATTTTTCACTGCTAAAATACATACCGTCGAGTGGCGGAAAGCGTAAATCCAGATATGGGTTTGCGCTTTTTTGTTTTGGCAATTACCACTGCGGCAGGTTGTGGCAGCTTTCCTGAAAAAGTCTCCAACAAGTATTTTTCCAGGAGGTAAAAAATGAAACAGGAAGTAACACAGAATAAGATGGCGGAAATGCCTGTGCCGAAGCTTTTGCTCAACATGGGAATTCCAATCGTATTGTCGATGATGCTGCAGGCGGTGTACAACATCGTAGACAGCTTTTTCGTATCGAACATGCCGGATATGGACGGCATCGTGAACGCCGGGGAGGCGGCAGTAAATGCGCTGACGCTGGCATTCCCGGTGCAGATGCTCATTGTGGCGTTGGGAATCGGTACCGGTGTGGGTATCAATGTGCTGCTGTCGAAAACGCTGGGGCAGGGCAATAAGGAGAAAGCCGGGCGTACGGTGGGAAATGCCTATGTCCTTGGTGCGATTATCTATATCGTTTTCCTGTTGTTTGGGATCTTTGGCGCAGATGCATTTATCGCTTCTCAGACGAAGGATGCACAGATCCGTATGCTGGGCGAACAGTATTTGGGAATCTGCTGCACGATTTCCTTTGGAATCGTCTTTTTTTCGCTTTTTGAGAAAATGCTTCAGGCAACCGGGCGGACTAAGTATTCCACCATTGCACAGGTGGCTGGTGCGCTGACAAATATCGTGCTGGACCCGATTATGATTTACGGCAAGCTGGGCTGTCCGGCACTTGGCGTGCGGGGTGCCGCGTATGCCACGGTCATCGGACAGATTGTATCCCTGGCAGTGGCAGCATTTTTCCATTTCAAATATAACCGCGAGATGCCCCGGGGACTGAAATATTCCAAACCGGATGGCAGGATTATTGGAGAAATCTATGCCATTGGTGTTCCGGCAATCATTGCCCAGGCAGTGATGTCTGTCATGAACTACGGAATCAATCTGATTTTCGGAAAAATTTCCGTTTCCTACGTGACGGCATACGGCATTTTTTACAAAATCCAGCAGTTTGTACTGTTTATGGCGTTCGGACTGCGGGATGCCATTACACCCATTATTTCCTTTAATTACGGAAAAAGGGATCGAACCCGCGTGAGAGAAGGAATGAAGTACGGAATGATTTACACGCTCCTTATCATGCTGGTTTGCTTTGCGGCACTTGAGATTTTTGCAAGACCTTTTGCAGGAGTTTTCTCCCTCTCTGAGGAGACGACAATACTTTGTGTCACTGCCATGCACGTGGTTTCCTTCAGCTTTCTGTTTGCAGGGGCAAATATTGCGTTCCAGGGCATTTTCCAGGCTTTGGATTGTGGAATACAGTCGCTGGTATTGTCGCTGCTGCGGCAGCTTATTCTGGTGCTTCCGCTGGCATGGCTTTTCGCGAAGTATGCGCCGGGCATGGTCTGGATTTCTTTCATTATTGCGGAGGCACTCACAACAGTGGTGGGATGCTTTTTCCTGAAACAGATTATTTCAAAAAAGATTAATGGAGGTGCGTCATGAAAAAGAAGATTGTCACAATAAGCAGAGAGTTTGGAAGCGGCGGCAGAACCATTGGAAAAATGGTGGCGGAGCAGTTGGGGGTTCCGTTCTATGACAAAGAGCTGATTGAAAAAATCGCCCGGGAAACCGGCTACGATGAAGCCTACATTGCGGAGGCGGGAGAGTATGCGCCCTCCAAAAATATTTTTTCCTATGCTTTTGTGGGCAGAAATATAAACGGAATGTCCGTAAGTGACTATCTCTGGTCCGTTCAGCGGGAAAAAATTCTTGAAATCGCAGAGGCTGGTCCGGCAGTCATCGTTGGGCGTTGCGCTGACTATATTCTGCGGGAGCGGGAGGATGTGCTAAACGTGTTTATCCACGCGCCGGAGGAGCTGCGGGCAAAGCGTATCGTGGAGGTCTACGGGGAAACTGCGGATGCGCCTGCAAAGCGTCTTAGAGAGAAGGACAGAAAGCGTGCCATCAATTACAAGTATTATACGGAGCGGGAATGGGGGCGTGCCGCCAACTATCATCTGTCCTTAGACAGCGGAGCCTTTGGGCTGGAGCAGTGTGCAAAACTGATTATCCGACTTATGTAGCGTGATGCTGCGAGCTGGAAAGACTTTACAGAAAAGAAATGCAGGATTTCCTTGACAGGCAGGACGAAGTTAGTGTAGACTTACTACTGCAGCAAGTTAGACTAGACTAACAGAACGCGCAGCAAGAACCGTAGAGTAAGTACATATAACTGGAGGAAATCTATGAGAAAAATCGGGAATACAATCTGTGTGATACTGGGCTTTATCTGCTTTGGAATCGGGGCTTTTGGAGCAGTGCTGCCCATTCTTCCCACCACACCGTTTCTGCTTCTGGCAGCGGCTTTATTTGCAAAGGGATCGGAGCGGTTCCATAAATGGTTTGTTGAAACAAACCTTTATCAGAAATATATTGAGCAGGCGGTGAAGAAGAAGGCCATGGGAAAAAGGGAAAAGCGCAATATGCTTCTGGTGCTGGGGACTATTTTTGCTGTCGGCATTATTTTTTCCCCGGTGTTTGCAAAAGTAATTCTTGTGATTGTAGCGTTGCTCCATTTTTATTATTTTCTGTTCCGCGTAAAGACCGTGCCTTCGGATGATGTGGTTGTGGAGGAGCAGTAAAGATGAGCAGGATAAGAAGAATAGTATTCCTTATGGTAACACTGGTGCTTTGTGTAATTCTGTTTTGCGTAAAGCTTACGGGCGGTGTATGGCATGCAGTGGCAGGAGTGCTTTTGATTGTGGTGACAGTGGCACATCTTTGCGTACACGGGAAAAAGCTGCGAGGCAGAAAAGGACTGGTTTATACGGCGGATATTGTCTTACTGGTGTCCTTTGTGCTGCTGGCGGTAACGGGCTTTCTGATGCATCCGCTGGGTGGGATTCTGGCGGTGGCAATCGTCCATAAGCTGTCAGCCGTGGTATTTTGCATTGGGTTAATCGGACACGTGATGCAGCATAGGAGGAAAAATGTTTCATAAGCGTTTATTAAAGGAATTCCGGGACAACCGGGGCTATGTGGCGGGGATGGTGGCAGCCCAGTGGGTTTCCCTGCTGGCAAATGCAGGGATGATGCTTGTCACCGCAGATGTGATCGGACGGCTGCTTGCGGGCATGCTCACCCGGGAAAATATTATAACTATGCTCATTGTGCTGGCGGTGGTGCTGACAGTGCGGACATTTGCCGCCACGGTAAACAGCCGCCTTTCCTTTGCGGCATCCTCGCAGGTGAAGAAGCGTTTGCGCAAGCTGGTCTATGAAAAGCTGATGCGGCTTGGAGGCTCCTACCGGGATACGATAGCCACCTCGGAGGCAGTGCAGGTCAGTACGGAGGGAGTGGATCAGTTGGAAATCTATTTCGCAAAGTATGTACCGCAGTTTTTCTACAGTATGCTGGCACCCATTACGCTCTTTTTTATCGTGGGAACCATGAGTCTTAAGGTGGCAGTGGTGCTGCTGGTCTGTGTGCCGCTGATTCCGCTTTCCATCGTGGCAGTGCAGAAGTTTGCAAAGCGGCTTCTGGCAAAATACTGGGGAACCTACACGGAGCTGGGGGACACCTTCCTTGAAAACCTGCAGGGTCTGACTACGTT
>JBJEJC010000095.1:0-11821 GCA_051877675.1 Roseburia sp.
ATTTTTTCCTTTTCCACATCCAGATTCCACCGCCCAGGGTGAAGCTACCCAAAATGGCGCACCACAGCTCCAGCCCGAAGGTTCCGACTCCGAAAACCTGTGGCAGAATCACCAGTGCCGCATCCATCACCGTATGGAGCAGCACGGCAAAACAAAACCAGGGAAATGTCCTTTCCCGGCGCACTCCGTACCAGATCAGAAGGGATGCGCCCACATGAAAGGATATGGCAAAAACCCGCTCAAGGAGCCCTATGCCAAGCCCCGCCAATGTCACTCCCGCCACCGCTTTCCCGGTGCAAATCTGCGCCAGAGCAGCCACAGCCGGAATGAAATAAAACAGTACCGCCTCAATTCCGCCATGCCCCAGCCCAAATGCAAGCCCTAGCTGTAATTCCTTTTCTCCAGAAGAGCGCTTCCCATGCACGTAAATCCTCATGGCAATCCACCGGGCACTCTCCTCAAGCAATGCAGCGGTGCCACCCAGAAACAAACCATAGCCCCAGGGTGAAAACTGCAATATCTGAAACCAGGAAAACTCCGGCAGTACCTGGCTTAAAACCGGAATCCTGATACAGACCTGGCTTACAAAAAATGCTGCCATTCCAAGTAAAAACATCTTAACCACTTCCGTCCCTCCTTTCTGCCAGCAGGACCTTTGTGTAAAACACTCCCGCCTTCCATTCACACTGCAGGTCACCCTCATACTGCTCCGCCACACGCTTCACATTCAGAAGTCCAAGCCCCCTGTGCCCTGCCTTTCTGGAGCAGAAGCCTTCCCCATCCCGTCTGGGTTCCTCCCTGCAGCTGTTTTCCATCGCAATGGAACAAAGATTTCCCCTCTGGTTTACCCGGAGTCTGACAAAGGGCTGCTCACACTCCGCCGCAGCCGCTATGGCATTGTCCAGCAGATTGGCAAACACCGCAGTGATATCCATCTCCCGGAGAAAGGAAAGCTCCACCTCCCCGATTTTAATGTTTGATGAAATCCCCTGCTGCTGCATTAGCCGCACCTTATCATTTAAAATAATATTCAAGGTCTTATCTGCCGTGTAATAGGTCTGTCCCAGGCTGTTTAACATCCCATGGACTTCCCCTGCATACCGGGCTGCATCCTCCGCCCCGCTTTCCCTGTAAAGCTGCTCCATGGTCACGATATGATTACGAATGTCATGGATGATTTTCCGGGTTTCTTCATATTTCTGTTCTTCTCTGGCATAATACTCACAGGAAAACTTACTCTGCTGCTGATACAGCTCCACCTCCCGTTTCAGCCGCTCCCGTTCACTGATATGGTCTAAAAACACCACAAATCCCAGATTCAGCGCCAAAAGGCATACCAGATTTAATATAAACAGAAGCAGCATTGTCTCATCCAGATAAATCTGCATGAAGAACAGCATCGTATACAGATTCAGAATGGAGAAAACAGGAAGCAGCAGACTCATCCCAAGCTGTTTCCACCGGATATCATATCCGGCATTTCTGCGAATCAGGTTTACGATCAGGCGCAGCACAAGAAACTCCAAAAATCGAAGTACAAAAACAAACAGTAGCGTCATAAGCTCCGGTGTTGTCAGATACAGCACGCCAAACAGAACCAGTCCCTGCAACAGCACCGTCACCACGGAATCCGTAAGGAAAATCGAGATTACCAGAAACACATAGTATGCAAAATATTTTTTCCCGGAATGAAAATAACGGTTTCCCAGTATTGGCACCAAAAGCAGCATCAGAAGATTCAGAATCCCTTTTCCAGTCAGGGACACTGCCACCACCGCTACCGCATACAGCCCCACCACAAGGCATTTTTTCCTCCTGCTGCATTCCCGGTCCTCTCCCATCTGTTTCATACTGTAAAACATAGATACCAGAATAAAAAGACTTCCGAGAATGGTACTGATCCAATAAATCCAAATGTTCACGAGTGGAATGCTCCTTTCTCCGCCAGATAGCAATTGAGGCTTCTGCGAAATTCCGCGGATTTCTTCTGAGACAGCGGTATGCAACTGCCATCGTTAAGGAAAATATCATACCCCCGGATATTCTGCACTGCACAGAGGTTTACCACAAAGCTTTTGTGAGGCACCACAAAATCATACGCTGCCATCTCTGCCGCCACCTCCGCAATCCGGCGCTTTAAATGCCAGTCTCCGGTTGCGGTATGCATCCGCACCGCCCGGTTCTGATACTCAAAAAAAAGAATTGCGGAAGGCTTGCAGCGGCAAATGCCTTCTTTTGCCATGAATTCAAGCTCCGGCTCTTCCTCCTCAAGCCCATAAGCAAAGGCTTCATCCAACTGCGCAAACAGTTCTTCCTCCCTCAGCGGTTTCAGCAGATAGGCAAAGGCATGCACTCCAAAGGCAAAAATCGTGTAATCCCTGTAGTTGGTGACATAAATCAGTTTTACCCTCCGGTCACGCCTGCGGAGTTCCTTTGCCGTATCAATTCCGCTCATTCCCTTCATGTCGATGTCCAGAAGGATTACATCATAGGTTTTCTCTGCGGCAAGCAGCTCCTCTCCGCCGGGAAAGCAGTCCACCGACAGTTTTACCCGTCCATAGCGCTGCAGCATTGCCTTCGTCTGCACCAGAATATTCGGTTCATCATCACATATTGCCACTTGTATCAAGACTGCTTCCTCGCTTTCTCTGATAATTTTATTATAAGAAAACAGCACAAAAAAACAATACACTTTACACAAGGTAAGGTGTATTGTTCTCAAAAGACAGTTTTCTATTTTCTAAGTCCCTTCGGATAATGGTTTTTCAAAATTCCGCCTGCAAGCTTCCCCCAGCCGATGCTGTAGCCGTCCACCGTCACCAGATACCAGCCCTTCTCCCCCTCCATGGACAGTGCCTGTCCGTTCAGATAAGCAGCAATCTCAGACACGGAGAAATCCACCGTATGTACCACATCCCTGGCACAAAGGGACAGCGCCAACGCATGGGAAGGCTCAAACCGGTTCTTCTTCATGGTTCCCAGATGAAGTCCCGGACGCAGCACCTTAAGCCCTTTTAAGGGAGGCATCCCCTCCGGCATGAGGTAAAGCTGATCCCCGAACTTTAAGAATCTGCCCTCCCAGGTTCCCTTCAGCTCCGCTGCCGCAAAATCCAGGAACTCTGGGCAGCCCTTTCCTGGCACCCGAAGCTCCCTTTCCGGGATTCCGGGCTCTGTTGCCCCGCCGCAGGCAGTGCGGTGTATTCCTGCCTTCTTAAGCACCGCCATATAATGTCCCTCTCCATGCAGGCGGTGCGGCCAGAGCCGGATAGTGTCCGCCAGGCACGAGCTATTTTCGGTACTCCACTCCGGCATCCCCGCGGACATTCCCTCCGCCCGCTTCGGCTTTTGAATGGAGAAATCCGGATGGCGTTTTAGGAAACGCTCCATGCTCCCCTCATTTTCATCCGGCGCAAAGGTACAGGTAGAATACACAAGCCTTCCTCCGGGCGCGAGCATCTCGGCTGCGCAGTCTAAGATCTCATCCTGCCGTGATGCACAAAGTTCCACATTGGAAAGACTCCATTCCCCGCAGGCTTCCTCATTCTTTCGGAACATTCCCTCTCCGGAACAGGGCGCATCAACAAGAATCCGGTCAAAAAATAGCGGAAAATGGTCTGCCAGCTTCCGGGGCGTCTCATTTGTCACCAGCGCATTGGTGATTCCCATACGCTCCACATTTTCAGAAAGAATCTTCGCCCGCGCCGGATGAATCTCATTGCACACCAGAAGTCCTTTCCCGTTCATATATGCGGCAATCTG
Source organism: Roseburia sp. (assembly GCA_051877675.1). Classification (GTDB taxonomy): domain Bacteria; phylum Bacillota; class Clostridia; order Lachnospirales; family Lachnospiraceae; genus Roseburia. Next base: position 3,760 of record JBJEJC010000095.1, read on the forward strand.
CGTGGTTTTGCCGCCGGGTGCCGCACATAAATCCAGAACACGTTCCCCGGGCTGTCCCTCCGTCCGTTCCCCAGCCGGAATATTCTCTGCATCCGGCAGTTCTTCCACTGGCATGCCGTCCATCAGATACGCCGCCGGCGCCATGGCGCTTGGCTCCTGAATATAGTATACCCCCGCCTCATGATACGGATGCTTCCCCGGCTGGTCACAGCCGTCATAATAAAATCCGTTCCTCTCCCAGGGTACCGGCTCCAGGGAAAAAGGCACCTGCGCCAGAAAACGCTCTTTTTCTGTCTTTTTCGGATTCAGGCGCAATGCCTGATAACGCCCGTTCTCATAGCTTGCCAGAAATTCCGGATATTCCTCTCCCAGCATCCGTTTCATCCGGTCTAAAAAATCCTGCGGAAGCGTCATGATAGTTTCCTCCATTCACTTTCTTCTTTTCTCTCTATGCAAAATCCCGTGCGAACAAATCGCTTTTTTCCAGAAAATCCTCGACGGAATGATACCCCAGACGGATCAGAAGCTCGATCACATAAGGATTTTCCAGAGGCGTGCGGTAGACTGCCGCATCGCCGTAGCGGTCTACATACGCCCTGCCAAGTTCTTTATTCACCAGCGCTTTGGGTCCTCCCACACAGCCGCCGTTACAGCCCATACCCTCAAAGAAATTGGCATCCGTCTCTCCGTTCTGAATACGTGCGATCAATGCCCGACAGGCGGGAACTCCGTCCGCCTGTTCCGCACGCACCGGCATAGGACGATCCGGGTGAAGCTGTTCCACCGTCCGCGCCACCGCCTCACTGACTCCTCCAGTCCGGGCATAAATGCGCCCGGCACGGGAGGAATGCTCTCTCTCATCCTCCGGAAGCTCCTCGGGACGGATTCCTGCCGCTGCGAAAATCTCCTGCACCTCCTGGAAGGTCAGCACATAATCCACCGCATCCGCGATATCCGGCTCCCTTGCCTCTTTCTTCTTTGCCATACACGGACCGATAAACACCGTCATTGCCTCCGGGTGCAGCCGCTTTACCACACGTCCTGCCGCAATCATGGGGGATACCGCTCCCGGCACATGGGGCAGCAGTTCCTTATATACCTTACGAATCATGGCAATCCACACCGGGCAGCAGCAGCTTGTGAGTTGGAAATCCCCCTCTTCCTGCACGTGACGGTCAAATTCCAGCGCCTCCTTTAAGGTCAGGATATCGGCGAACACCGCCACCTCCACCATTCCCTTAAATCCCAGCGCTTTAAATGCCGCCCGCAGGCGCCCCGGCGTAACATCCTCCTGAAATTGTCCGGTAAATGCCGGAGCAATCAGCGCATACACGTCCTTCTTGCCTCCCCGGATGGCACGAAGCACCGGATAGACATCCTTGTTTGCCGCCAGCTTTTCCATCCGGCATACATCCACGCAGACGCCGCAGCCCGCACACTTTTCCGGGTCGATATGGATTTTTCCGTCTGCGTCATCTGTAATCGCATCAAACACACAACTGCTCCGGCACGCTCTGTCATAGGCACAGTCCCCGCAGGAGCCCACGGAAACCACCGGCGCATATTTTTCCGGATGCAGAAGACAGTCCATGTGATCCGGATCGTATTCCCCGACCAGGCTCCGCCCCTGTCCCGCCTCCTGTTTTAAAATCTCCAGATATAATTCATGAAATGTTTTCATCCTGCACACCTTTCTTTTACCCGGCATTCCGCCGTTTTAAAAAGTATACGCAAAATGAAACCGTTTCAATCACAACAGATTACGGATATTGGAAAGTTCCCTGGCTTTTGTGAGAATTGCATGGCTCTGAGCATCCATGTAGCTCTCCAGATGTGCAATTTCCTCCTTTGTAAAACCGCTGTTTTTCGTGATCTTTCCCTCCGGCAGACTTCCCTCCGCCACATCATTTCCCCGCTCAAACCGCACGGAAACATATTTTTTCCCGCCCTTTGCAAGCAGAGCGGAATGCGTCATTTTTACTTCTTCATTCGGATTCACTGCCATGTTCTTCCTCCTGCTCTCCAATCTGTGAAAGCGCCCTTGCCGTCTCATCGGAAACCGCATCCAAAAGCCTTACACCGCCTCCTGCCGCGCTCTCACGATACCCCTCCATCAGTTCCCGGTTCCGTCTTGTAACCTCCTCCAGAAAATCCCTTGCGGACAGCAACTGACATCCGGCTCCCCGGATAATAATCTGCTCCAGTCCATCGGAGGTGGCAACCGTAACCCGGTATTTCTTCCCGTTTTCATGGGCAAATTTCTCAATATACTGGTCCGCGGTCTCCGCTTCCCTGGTATACACGACATGGATATTATGGTAATCAAAAATCTCCGTCTCATGTCCCTGTACCCGGTAGGCATCAAACACCACAATCAACTGACACCTGCGGATTCCCTGGTAATTGCACATAATGTCCAAAAGCCTGCCCCTTGCCCCGTCCACATTCACGGCAGCAAGCTCACGAAGCTCGTCCCAGGCAAAAATAATATTATAGCCGTCCACCAGCAGATATTCCTCCGCAGACATTTTGGAAGTGTAGTCACGGCTTACCGGCTCCCGCCGAAGCTCATCCATCCTCCGCTTCCTGCCGGAAAGCTGAAATCTTCCCCTGACGGAATTATCCGCTTCCCGCCGGTTTGCATAGTAGGTTCTTGCAAGGATTGCATCAATCTCCTCGGTGCCAAGCGGAATTTCCTCCCTGACGCTCTCCTTCGCCGGGTAATTCACCGTCCCATACTGTCCTGCAGAACTGCCGTCTCCGGTTCCACCAGAACTGCCGCCTTCCATTTCGCCAGAATGAGAAAAGGGACTTTCCACATGCATATAACTTTTTACCTGATTCCATTCTACCACAAAACCTGCTCCATGGGCACAAAATACGGAGCTGCAGGGATTGGCTATATCCCCGTCCGGATCATAACCAAGGCGGGCTACTACCTCCTCGGTATTATGGCAGGGACGGTATCCGCCAAAGGTGCAGGAAATCTTCCCGATTCCTCTGGTATATGCTGTCAGTTCCTTCTGATAATTCTGCATACACGCCACAGGAGCGCTTCCGGCAAGCACCATCCGTTCACCGTCCCGCTCCGGATTTTTCAGTGTTCCGAAACGCTGCTGGATATCGTTCATGGCACGTCCCACCATCTCCTCCGGCACCGTCAACCGGAAATCATACCAGGGCTCTAAAAGCACCGATTCCGCCTCCCGAAGTCCCTGGCGCAGCGCCCGGTAGGTTGCCTGCCGGAAATCACCGCCCTCCGTATGCTTCTGATGGGCACGCCCCGCCACCAGCGTAATGCGCATATCTGTGATGGCAGAGCCGGTCAGCACCCCTATGTGCTCCTTTTCCTCAAGATGGGTCAGCACCAGACGCTGCCAGTTGCGGTCCAGCTCGTCCAGACTACAGTCTGCGGCAAATTCCAGCCCGCTTCCCGGCTCTAAGGGTTCCAACAAAAGATGCACCTCCGCATAATGCCGCAGTGGTTCAAAATGTCCCACCCCCTCCACCCTGTCCGCGATGGTTTCCTTGTATACAATATTTCCCTCACCGAAGGAAACCTCTATATCAAAGCGCTCCTTCATGAGACTGGTCAGAATCTCCAGCTGTACCTCCCCCATCAACTGTACTTCGATCTCCTGCAAAGCTTCATTCCACAGCACATGAAGCTGGGGTTCCTCCTCCTCAAGCTGGCGCAGCATAGGCAGCACCCGTGGTGCATCCATTCCCTCCGGCAGAAGAACACGGTAATTTAACACCGGCGAAAGGACCGGCATAGCGGATGCCTCCTCCCTGCCAAAGCCCTGTCCCGGACGGGTATCATTCAATCCGGTAACGCCGCAGATAACCCCTGCCTCCGCCTCGTTGAGAAGCTCAAATTTATCCCCGGAATAACGGCGGATCTGATTGACCTTCTCCCGGTTCAGAATCTCCTTAACCTTAAGCGTTCCCCCGGTGATTTTCAGATAGGTAATACGGTTCCCCTGGGCGTCCCTGCCAATCTTATACACCTTGGCGCCAAATTCCGCCGGATACACCGGTGGTATCGCATAGCGGGAGATTCCTTCCAAAAGCTCCTCCACACCGGAGAGCCGCAATGCGGACCCGAAAAAACAGGGAAACAGAAGACGCTCCCCAATCAGCTCCTGCAGTTCCTCTTTTTCCAGGCTTCCGTTTTCCAGATAATGCTCCAGCGCAGTCTCCCGGCACATCGCCGCCTGCTCATAGAATTCTTCCGTTCCCTCCGTGCCAAAATCCACGCATCCGGCATCCAGCCGCTCCCGCAGTTCCCTCAGCAGCCGTGCCCGGTCCGTCCCCGGCTGATCCATCTTATTGACAAAAAGGAAGGTTGGAATCCCGTAGCGCCCCAAAAGCTGCCACAGCGTTTCCGTATGTCCCTGTACCCCGTCTGCTCCGCTGATCACCAGCACCGCATAATCCGCCACCTGCAAAGTCCGCTCCATCTCCGCAGAGAAATCCACATGTCCGGGCGTGTCTAAAAGCGTCAGTTCCATGTCCTGGTACGGCAGAACCGCCTGTTTGGAAAAAATAGTGATTCCCCTTGCCCGTTCCAGCGCATTGGTGTCTAAGAAGGTATCCCGATTGTCCACGCGCCCCAGTCTGCGGATGCTGCCGCAGGTGTAAAGCATCGCCTCCGAAAGGGTGGTCTTTCCCGCATCCACATGGGCCAGCAGCGCCACCGAAATATATTTCTTCAAAACTTTCATCCTTTCTGGCTACAGATTCAGGCTCCGGTAGCGGTTGATGCAGGCAAACAGCTCCTGCTTTCTTGGCATGGCAAGTCCCGACGGAACATAACTGCCATCGCAGACCGCCGCAAGTCCCTTATCCTCCACCAGCTTCCACAGCACATCCACCGCTTCTGTCACTGTCTTTCTCCCGTCAAACACGCGAAGCTCCGCATATTTTAACAGATAGCCCAGCGCCTGCAGCTGCTCGGTATCCGCAAGCTGCTCCACATAGCGCAGATCCACTGTCTCTTTGTTCAAAGAAAACGCATCCCTCCCCATCACCTTAAGTTTCAAGCGGTCATCCTTGCGCAGCGCCTGATTGGGTTTTACGATTCGCTGCTTATCCGGCGCCCTATGTTTCTCCACCGGAACGGAAAGCACCGGATAGTTCTCTGCCTCTTTCTTTGCAAATGCCGTAATCTCCACCGGCGCATACTGCTTCATCTGCAGGATGCAGTCCGCCTTATGGAAATATGCCCCGGAGCTTCCCGCCACCAGAACCGTGGAAATCCCGTACTCCTCGTAAAGCTCTGTGACACGGTCGATAAAGGGTGTAATCGGCTCGGATTCCCGGTTTACCACCCGCTGCATCAGCTCGTCCCGAATCATGAAGTTGGTTGCACTGGTATCCTCGTCGATGAGCAGAGTCCCTGCTCCCGCCTCCATGCTCTCCACCACATTGGCAGCCTGGGAGGTACTTCCGCTGGCATCCTCCGTGCGAAATGCCACCGTATCCTTTCCGTTGGGTAAATCCCGGATAAACATGGAAATGTCCACATGCTTAATGCTTCTTCCATCCTCCGCCCGGATTTTTGCTGCGGAATCCTCTGTGATGACATATTCTCTGCCGTCCCCTGCGATGTGGTTATAGACTCCTAACTCAAGTGCTTCTAACAGCGTGGATTTTCCATGATAGCCGCCACCCACAATGAGGGTAATTCCCCGGCGGATTCCCATTCCCTTTATGGTTCCCTTGTGAGGCAGCTCCATGGTGACCTCCATGGACTCCGGTGCCACAAAACGCACGGCATCCCGCATCGGTCTTCCTGAAATTCCGGATTCTCTTGGCAGAATGGAACCGTTTGCCACAAATGCCACCAATCCCTGTTCCTTAAGCTGTCCGCGGATATACAACTGATCATCCGCCAAATCCACACACGCCTTTACCTTTCCCATATCAAGGGCACGGGCAAACAGCGTATGCTCCACACATTCCGGCAGAAAATCAAAAAAGATTTTTTCCAGTTCTCTGGAATTGACGGTTCTGCCGTTTGCCGGGAAGCCCACCTCAAACCGCATTGTAACATCCCCGCTTTTGGCATCGATGCTGCTGGCTGTCCGTTCTATAATCTCCTGCCCCGGACGGCTCACCGAAAGAAGTCCGCTTTTTCCTGAGCCCTTTGCCTTAAAGGAATCCTTTTCCAGTGCCCTTGCAAACTGGCGCAGCAGATAGTCCTGCAGCGCAATCCTCCGGTGTGCCTCGTCGTAGAGTCCCGCCGGAAATCCCGCCATTTTTCCTGCCACCCGGACACTGACACGGGAGGGCGCCGCAAAGGGATCTCCCTGCACATGGTCGATGGACAACTGCCATTTTCCGAAGTCATAGCTTCCTCTGGTATCCTTGTATGCCGGGTAACTCTTATGATCAATCTGTTTTAACAGATTTCTTAAATCCGTTGCTGTTTTCATCCTATCTCTCCAACTCCTTTAACAATTCTGCCCTTCTGGTTCCCACCAGAAGCTCCTTATTATATTTTAAATACCGTTCACAGGGGTGCTCCGCCAAAAAAGCCGCGGATGCACTTCCCATCGTAAGCTCTGTCACAAATACCAGAAGCTCCTGCCCCATGGCAAATGCATTTTCCATAAAATCAAAGGCGCATTCCAATGCCGCAGCTGTCTCCGCTTCCGCCGTCTCCAGTGCCTTACGCTGTCCGTCAAAGCCCTGTTTTGCCGCGTCAAAAGCATCCTTTGGTTCCAGTCCTGCCTGCGGTCTGTTCTCCCGCAGCAATGCAAAAAATCTCTCCTGTTCCGCCGCTTCTTTTCTGGTGGAAAAGCCCTCCTGCAGCTCCTTTTGCAGCGCATCCGCCCGTTTTTCCACCAGGCTGTCATAATATACAGTTATATTTTCCGCATTTTCTATTCCTCTACGAAATTCCTGTAAAAATGCATACCAGTTATCGGTACGCGCCTTCTCCTCCGCCACCCGGGAGAAGTACCGGTTCATGCCGTCCAGCAGCAGATTCGTGACACTGATTCGCTCGTCAAACGCCGCCTCATAGATTCTTGCATAGATTTCCGGGCGCACCCGTCCCGAAAGGATTTCCTCTATGCCGTAGTCATCCTGATATTTCCGGTACAGTTCAAAATACGCCGCAGCGTCCTCCGCCACCTCTCTGTGATGCAGGAATTCATAGACCGTATCCTCCTCCACCAAAAGCCCCAGTTCCTCATAGGTCTGCATCAGGCTGCTCAGATCCTCCCAGCCTCTGGCTGTGACAAACTGCATTCCGTCCACATCCGTCTCCACCCGGTAGAAATTCTTCGGACGAAGCTCCAGATAGCTTAACACCGCACCATGCAGCTGACGCTCTCTGGCATATGAGCGCCACACCGGATAATCCGCTGTGATTTCCAGATAACGCACCCGGTCCAGCGTCACCATATCGAAGTCCCGGACGGATTTGTTGTACTCCGGCGGATTTCCCGCCGCCACAATGATCCATCCCTCCGGCACCGCCTGGTTTCCAAAGGTTTTGCACTGTAAAAACTGCAGCATGGTGGGTGCCAGCGTCTCTGACACACAATTGATCTCGTCAATAAAAAGAATCCCCTCCGAAAGCCCGGTCTCCTCCATTTTCCGGTACACACTGGCAATGATCTCACTCATGGTGTATTCCGTCACGGAATAATTCTTTCCCTGAAAGGACTCCTCCCGGATAAAAGGCAGTCCCACCGCGCTCTGTCTGGTGTGGTGGGTAATCGTGTACGCCACCAGCCCGATCCTGCACTCTCTTGCAATCTGCTCCATAATCTGGGTCTTTCCAATTCCCGGCGGTCCGATCAGCAGCATCGGCCGCTGACGTATTGCCGGAATCCGGTATATGCCGTTCTCATCCTTCCTCAGATATGCCTGCACGGTAGCCTTTAATTCTTCCTTTGCTTCCCTGATGTTCATTTTTCCTGCCTTCCTGTGGTTCCATAAAATTCCAAAATTTACTCTTGCTTTTCTTCTATAAAGTGCTATAATAATCCTCATGGAAGCATAGCTCAGCCGGGATGAGCGTTCGCCTCACACGCGAGAGGTCATG
>JBJEJC010000096.1:0-11773 GCA_051877675.1 Roseburia sp.
TACAACCTTTGCAGCAGGTACTTACTACGGCGAGATTATGCAGGCCCAGATTGACGCAGACGGTGTGGCCATCAAGGTATGGGACCCGGATGCAGATGACGGAATCGGTTCCGGAGACGGCTTCGACGGCTGGTACAGTGTGGAAAATGCAGTTGCAGAGCTTGAAATTGCGATTGAGGAGCTTGCAGCAGAGGGAATTACAATCGATGAATCAAATCCGATTGTATATGACGTACCGTATCCGTCCTCAATTGAGATGTATAACAATACGGCAAACGCTTACAAGAAATCAGTTGAGACAAGTCTTGGCGGCAAAGTAATTGTAAATCTGGTGGATGCAGTAGATCTTGACGGCTGGTATTATGCAGGTTACTATGCAGCCTATGGTTATGAGAATAACTTCGATATGTATGATTTATCCGGTTGGGCGCCTGACTATGGTGATCCGTCCACATATCTTAACACCATGCTTCCGGATTATGCGGGCTATCAGACAAAGAGTCTTGGTATTTACTAGAATCTGATTACAAATTATGAAAAGAGCCATTGCAAAGGCAGAGAAAAATCTGCCGGAGCAATGGCTCTTTTTAAATAGCTGTTTCGATAGATAATCTGCTTTTTGTGCAGAAAAAAATGGAGATAGGGGGACTCGAACCCCTGACCTATGCGTTGCGAACGCATCGCTCTCCCAACTGAGCTATATCCCCATAACGCACCAATTATATCACAGTGTGAGAAAAATAAAAAGGAAAAATTAGAAAAATTTACAAATTCTCCCTGATTTTAATACTTAGGTCCATATGGCAGATGGTTTCCTGGGGAAGCTCGCCTGTCAGCAGATAATCGACCAGAAGGGAGAGGGAGCGTGCGCCCTGTTCTTCCGGTTGCTGACAGATGGTGGCGGAAATTACACCCTTTTCAATCATTTCCCGGGTGGAGGGGACGGCGTCGAAGGTAATAATCTTCGGGAAGACCCGGCAATTGTTTAAGACTGCCCGGCAGCCGCCGTATACACCGGCAGCAGTGAAATAGAGGGCGGAGAGATCCGGGTGCTTTGCCAGCAGGTCGGAAACAAGCTCGTAGCTCTTGTAGTCGTCGTCGTCGTTTTCTGCCACGGCGATGACCTGGATATCGGAGTGTCCGGCGGCAAGAAAATCCGTAAAGCCGCTGATGCGCTCCTCGTGGCATAGAATATTGTGAGAACCTGTGATGATGCCCACTTTGGCAGAGCCGTTTGTGATAAGCTGCATAAGTCCGGCAGCAGTTTGCCCGCATTTGTAGTAGTCGCTTCCCACATAAGCAATCCGGTGGGAGTCTGGGATATCAGTATTTATGGTAATGCAGGGAATTCCCATCTCCCAGAGTGTATCAATTTTCTTCTGAATCTTCTTATGGTTATAGGGAGATAGAATGAGCCCGTGAATTCCCTCAGAAACCATTGCATCCATGGTGGCAAGCTGAATATCCAGGTCAAACGGGATTCGTTTTTCTTCCAGGGTACAGCCGTAGATGGAAAGCTCCACCAGTTTTTTCTGCAGACCTTCTATAACCTCGTCAAAAAAAGGGTTCTCCGCACCAAACAGCAGAACACCGATTTTTAATTTTTTCTTCTGGGCGGCAAGCGCCATGCCTGCCTTGTTGGGCTGGTAGGCCAGAAGCTCTGCAATTTCCAGAACCTTGCGTTCCGTATCCGCACTGACGACGCCGCGGTGATTCAATACCCGATCCACGGTGCCCCGGGAAACCCCTGCAAGCTCCGCAATTTCTTTCATGGTAGCCATGGAAAACTCCCTTCCCTGTCACAGTAATCTATGTGCCAAAAACAGATGAAATTAGGATGCAGCGAAGAAATCATGTTACTGCAGCCACTAATCAGTATAACATAAGAGACCTGCGGATACAAAGGAAAAATGTGCATGTGCACGTATTTCCGGGCAAAAAGGGAAAATAGACAAAAAATGCAGAGAAAAAATGTGTAAAAAGTATATTGTCATTTGCGGAGGATGGTTGTATCATAAAAATAAGCGTGCACGTGCACATTAAAGGAGGGCGTATGTTATACATAGGAATCGATTTGGGCACCTCAGCAGTGAAGCTGCTGCTTATGGAGGGGGACGGAACAGTCAGAAATATTGTTTCCAGAGAGTACCCGCTGTATTTTCCACATCCGGGCTGGTCGGAACAGAAGCCAGAGGATTGGTATCGGGAGACCATGGAGGGCTTAAAGGAGCTGCTGAACGGTTTTGATAAGAGCCAGGTGGCAGGAATCAGCTTTGGCGGGCAGATGCACGGGCTGGTAATCCTGGATGAGAAGGATGAAGTAATCCGCCCGGCAATTCTCTGGAATGATGGACGGACTACAGAGGAGAATGATTATCTGAACAATACGATTGGGAAGGAGACACTTTCCGGGTATACGGCAAATATTTCCTTTACCGGTTTTACGGCGTCAAAGCTTCTGTGGGTGAGAAACAAAGAGCCGGAGAATTTTGCAAGAATCCGGAAAATCATGCTGCCGAAGGATTATCTTGCTTACCGTCTGACGGGACAGCACTGTACCGATGTGTCGGATGCTTCCGGTATGCTGCTTCTGGATGTGAAGAACCGTTGCTGGTCGAAGGAGATGTGCGAGATCTGCCATGTGACGGAGGATATGCTGCCGAAGCTCTATGAGAGCTATGAGTGTGTGGGAACTCTGCTCCCGTCTGTTGCAGCGGAGCTCGGGCTGTCGGATCAGGTCAGGGTGGCTGCCGGAGCGGGAGATAATGCGGCTGCAGCCGTGGCAACCGGAACCGTGGGGGACGGCAACTGCAATATCTCTCTGGGAACCAGCGGAACGATTTTTATTTCCTCAGCCAGGTTCGGTGTGGATAAAAACAATGCGCTCCATGCATTCTGTGATGCCAACGGTGCATATCATCTGATGGGCTGTATGCTTTCCGCGGCATCCTGCAATAAATGGTGGATGGATGAGATTATTGGGACGAAGGATTACGCAGCGGAGCAGAAGGAGATTACGAAGCTGGGCGAGAATCATGTTTACTATCTGCCCTACCTGATGGGGGAGCGTTCTCCCTATAACAATCCCAATGCCAGGGCAACCTTTATCGGCATGACCATGGACACCACGAGAGCCGATATGACTCAGGCAGTGCTGGAGGGTGTGGCGTTTGCACTCCGCGATTCCTTCGAGGTGGCTAAGTCGCTGGGAATTGAAATCAGCCGTACCAAAATCTGCGGCGGCGGGGCAAAGAGTCCACTGTGGAAGAAAATCATTGCCAATGTGCTGGGAATTCGGGTGGATGTGCTTGAGACAGAGGAAGGACCGTCCCTGGGCGGCGCTATGCTGGCTGCGGTGGCATGCGGAGAATACGAGAATGTAGAGGCGGCTGCGGCGAAGATTGTGAAGGTTGTTGATACGGTAGAGCCGGACGCGGAGCTTACTGCGAAGTATGAGGCGCGTTATCAGCAGTTTAAGAATATTTATCCGGCATGCAAAGAGTTATTTGATAAGCTTCAATAGAACAAATGGGAACAGTATTTAACGTACTGAACCCGGAAAGGACAGGAAAATGCAGATTTATGAGCTGACAGATGAGCGCTTCCGGAAATATGGGAAGGTGATTCGTAATATTGACTTCTCTACACTTGTGGAAGAAATGAAGAAAACACCAATCCCGGAGGGTGTGGTGTATGAGCCGGCGATTCCGGAGCTGGAAGCACTTCCGGTGGCAAAGGAGATTGCAGACCGTTTTTACGGAGAGCTTCCGATTCAGATTGGTTACTGCAACGGACACAATGTACTTTTAAATGCGGTGGAGTATCACCGGAGCTCCGAGATTAACGTGGCGGCAACGGATGCGGTTCTGATGCTGGGACTTTTATCGGATGTGACGGATGATTTTACTTATGAGACCGCCAGAATGGAGGCATTCCGGGTTCCTGCGGGAACAGCGGTGGAGGTGTATGCCACAACACTGCACTATGCCCCCTGCCATGCCAACGAGGGAGGCTTTCAGGTAGCGATTGTTCTGCCGAAGGGAACCAATTATCCGCTGGAGACAAAACATGCAGGTGGTGAGGATGACCTGATTACAGCCACCAATAAATGGCTGATCGGACACCCGGAGGGCGGACTTCCGGAGGGAAGCCACCTTGGGCTTATTGGAAAGAACCTGAATCTGAACGAGTAAATATCTTATAGGAATTGTTAATTGACTTTTGACCCGGAGCGGCAGTTTTGCAGGCAGGTTCCGGTTTCAAAATAACTAAGAGTGTAGCGTGCAAGAACGCGGAATGGAGGAACAAAATGAATAATATTCCAGAAGTAAAAGTGGGTATCGTGGCGGTAAGCCGTGACTGTTTCCCGGAGTCTCTGTCTGTAAACAGAAGAAAGGCGCTGGTAAAGGCATACACCGATAAATACGGTGCAGCCGATATCTATGAGTGCCCGGTCTGCATCGTGGAGAGCGAGATTCATATGGTACAGGCGTTGGAGGATATCAAGAAGGCAGGCTGTAATGCACTTTGTGTATACCTTGGAAACTTCGGACCGGAGATTTCCGAGACCCTGCTTGCAAAGCATTTTGAGGGACCGAAGATGTTCGTGGCAGCAGCAGAGGAGACCCAGGACAGCTTATTGGACGGTCGTGGTGACGCATACTGCGGAATGTTAAATGCAAGCTATAATTTAAAGCTGCGCAATGTAAAGGCATATATCCCGGAGTATCCGGTTGGTGACGCGGCAGATTGTGCTGACATGATTCATGACTTTTTACCGATTGCAAGAGCTGTCATTGGCCTTTCCGATTTGAAGATTATCTCCTTTGGACCGAGACCGTTGAACTTCCTTGCCTGCAACGCACCGATTCAGCAGCTTTACAACTTGGGCGTTGAGATTGAGGAGAACTCTGAGCTTGACCTGTTTGAGGCATTTAACAAGCACGCAGGAGATGCAAGAATTCCGGAAGTGGTTGCCGATATGGAGAAGGAGCTTGGAGCAGGCAATAAGAAGCCGGAGATTTTACAGAAACTGGCTCAGTATGAGCTGACTTTGTTAGACTGGGTAGAGGCACACAGAGGCTACCGCAAATATGTGGCAATTGCCGGAAAATGCTGGCCGGCATTCCAGACACAGTTTGGATTTGTTCCCTGTTATGTAAACAGTCGTCTTACCGGTCGTGGAATCCCGGTTTCCTGTGAGGTTGATATCTACGGTGCTCTCAGCGAGTTCATCGGAACCTGCGTGAGCCAGGATGCAGTTACTCTGCTTGACATCAACAACTCCGTGCCGAAGGATATGTACGAGGAGTCCATCAAAGGACAGTTTGATTACAAGCATACTGATACCTTCATGGGCTTCCATTGCGGAAATACCTGCTCAAAGAAGCTTGCAAGCTGCGAGATGAAGTATCAGAAGATTATGGCGAGAAGCCTTCCGATTGAGGTTACCAACGGAACTCTCGAGGGAGATATCGCTCCGGGTGAGATTACCTTCTTCCGTCTTCAGTCCACCGCTGACTGCAAGATTCGCGCTTATGTGGCAGAGGGTGAGGTACTTCCGGTTGCTACCAGATCCTTTGGCGCAATCGGTGTATTTGCAATCCAGGAGATGGGCAGATTCTACCGTCATGTGCTGATCCAGAAGAACTATCCGCACCATGGCGCAGTGGCATTCGGTCATTACGGAAAAGCGTTATTCGAGGTATTTAAGTATATTGGAGTACCGATGGAGGATATCAATTACAATCAGCCGGCATCCCTGCCGTATCCGACGGAGAATCCATTTGCTTAATAAAGTTGTAATATTTTTGATACAAATCATGAAAAACACCCCTTTTTGGGGTGTTTTTTCGTAAAGATAGCCAGTTCTACTTTATTTCGCTAAATCCCTTTGTAGGCTTTTCGCAGTGAATCCGCTAAAAAAATCCCCCGTTATCAGTAATAATAAAGAAATTTTTCCTTATTTTTCCTGAATAGAAAATTTGACTTTTGGAAATAATTGAGTATGATAAGTTGCGAAAGATATGGCAGCTTTGATGGCTGCCATATCTTATTCTAAGTATCATTCTTGAGGAAAGGAGCAAAATGAAGAAAAAAATATTGGATACCGCGGTGGTAATGGCATGGATCTGCCTGATGCTTGCAGTGTCCAACATTCAGGAGGAGAGGACGGAGACGGTCTGGGCGCAGACGGTGGAACTGCCTGTTATGGAACCCCCGGGTGCTGTTGCAGGGCAAACAGAACCGGTCATGACAGAGGTATCCAGCGGAACGGCAGGTGTAAGCCGGATTCTTGTTCCGGATTCATTTACGACAGAATCAGGTGAAAGAGCGAAAATTGAGAAAAATAGCAATAAAGAGATAATGATCACATCTTCCGGGGAGGAGGATGCAGCAGAAAGCGAAGAAGATGCGGAATGCAAAAACCGTTGGGAGATTATCCTGACGGAGGATGAGATTGATCTGCTGGCCAGAATTGTCTGGCTGGAATCCTGCGGGGAACCTGTTCTTGGACAGGAAGCCGTGGTGGAGGTGGTTTTTAACCGGATCGCTTCCGATTTATATCCGGATACCTTATATGAAGTGCTGAGTCAGACAAATCCGGTTCAGTTCTGTTCCTGGAAGAACAGGGACAGTGCAGAGCCAACGGAAAAGGAATATGATTCCATCTATGAGGTATTAAACGGAAATACGAACATATTAAGAAATGATACACTTTATTTCTCTACGGAGCCGCTGACATCAAATATCGATGTCACCATTGGTGGTCACAGCTTCTGTTATTAGAAGCACAAAGCAGAGAGATGACAAAAGCCGCGACGGAGTAATTCCGCCGCGGCTTTTGTCTGGAAAAAACTACTTGTAGATTCTGCTGCAGGTGTCTGGTAGAATGCAAACATAACAAAAAAGAAACAAATATGTAACAAATAAGAAATATTTGTTTTGAGGACAATTTGGAGGTTTTCTACCGATGAACAGAAACAGACACATAAGACAGATGACAGGATTCTTTGCAGCAGGTCTGCTTGCGGTGGCGGGAACCGGAACAGAAACGGTTCATGCGTTAGAGGAAGGAATGCCGGAGCGTGGAAATGCCGGTATTTCGGGACACCTTTCCCAGATGCTTATCGAGGGCTGGCAGATGCAGCCGCAGGATGCGGTATCCATGCTGCTTGCGGCTTCCAGGGAAGAAAAGCAGGAGGAAGTGGCACAGGCAGTGGAAAATGAGGTCCCCGAGGTGGAATCGGAATATGCCGATATTGGCATTACACAGGTGAATTATTACGTTAACGTGCGGTCAGAACCAAGCACGGAGGGAGAAATATTGGGAAAGCTTTACCGTGACTCTGCGGCGACGGTCCATGATACGGTGGGGGGGACGGATGGAGCATGGTATCACGTGACCTCCGGAACGGTGGATGGCTATATCAAGGCAGAATATCTGGTTGTGGGGGATGAGGAACTGGCAAGGTCTGTGGGAACCCGATATGCTACCGTGGATACCACCACATTGTTTGTGCGCAGTGAGCCTACGACGGAATCGGCTGTGCTTACCATGCTGCCGGAGGGAGACGATCTGGTGGTGTTGGATGACAGCAATGAGGGTTGGGTGATGGTGGATACGGAAGAGGGAAAAGGATATATATCTACAGATTATGTAATACTGACCACAGAATATACGGAGGCAGAATCGAGAGAAGAGGAGGAAGCACGGCTTGCCAGGGAGGAAGCCGAACGGCAACAGGCAGCAGCGGCAGCGGAGGCTGCGAGACGTGAAGCAGAAGCTGCAAAGAAAGCAGCAGAGGAGGCTGCAAAGAAGCCGAATAAAACCGGTTCCGGCGCGGGCAATTCCAATTCCGGCACAGGAAGCTCCAATTCCGGCGGAAGCAGCTCCGGAAACAGCAGTTCTGTTTCCAATGGCCAGGCGGTGGTAGACTATGCGATGCAGTTTTTGGGAAATCCTTACGTCTATGGCGGCAACAGTCTGACCCAGGGGACGGATTGTTCCGGTTTTGTAAAGGGAGTGTACGCGGCTTTTGGTGTAAGCCTGCCGCGAACCTCCAGCGAACAGCGGAGCAGCGGGTATGAGGTGAGCCTTTCGGATGTAAAACCCGGTGACATTATATGTTACAGCGGTCATGTGGGAATCTATGTGGGAAATGATACCATTATCCATGCCAGCTCGGAAAAGACCGGAATCAAACTGACATCTCCGGTGACATATCGAAACGTGCTCACTGTTCGGCGGATTTTTTAAGTTCATCATAAAAATAAGGTTTATTCCTCTGCCACAATAATCTGGTTGCGCCCCTCCAGTTTAGCACGGTAGAGCGCCTTGTCCGCGGCAGCAAAAAGTGTCTCATAATTACAGCAACTGTCACTGCTGAAGGCAATCCCAATGCTTGCCTGCCCGGTGACGGTAATGTTGTGCTGGGAAACCTGCTGGTAGATGCCCTGACGGAGAATCTCTGCCTGCAATGCAATAAAGGAAGAGTCGGAAACATCGCTGAAGTAAATCAGAAATTCATCTCCACCGATTCTGCCGCAGAGTGCCCGATCTTTAAAGTAATTTTTAATTGCTACGGCAGTCTGGCAGATGATGGAATCTCCGGCCAGATGCCCCAGGGTATCGTTGACCTGCTTAAAATGGTCAAGGTCAATGAGAATCATGGCAGAGAGGGATTCCGGGGGTTTTTTTGCAAGATTTTCCTCAATCAGGAACCGGATGGTATATTTATTCAAAAGTCCGGTCATAGGGTCAAGCTTACTCTTTTCCAGATACATTTCGGAGTCGTTCTTGGTTTTGCGTACGCGCTCAATATAAGACAGACTGTAGAGCTTAGCGGAGCGCTGCTTCTCCTGAAATTCACGCTGTAGCTGGATAAAACGGTTGCAGGCAGCAAGGTAATCTGCGTCTGAGGAAAATTTTCTGGCATATTTTACCTCAAATTCCTGAACCTTGTGCTGTATGGTGATGAGGGGAGTGTACTTTGCACATTCCTTCATATAGTCCAGAAGCTCAGCCATCTCCTTCTGCATGCCCATTTCCAGCAGATAGGAACAGACATCGAAATAGAATTCACACTGTTCCACGAAATCCTGCCCTTCGGGGGAAGGGGCGGTAAGCTGCTTCAGGTTCTCAGTCAGATATGCCTTATCCTGCAGAAAATCGTAGAGACGAATATTAAAATTGAAGATTGCAGCCTGATAAAACAGGTTTTCGTTGGTCTGGATGGAGTGCTCCAGCTCCTGGCGGATGCCGGGAAGCTCTGCGGTACGGTTTAATTTGCAGAAAATAATCCCGCGGCATGCCTGACAGAGCGCTGTCAGATTATAGCTGTCCCCGGTGTCCTCCGAGGCGTGTGCCAGAGCCAGGTTATAGTAGGTGAGCGCATCCTCATAGTCTTCCAGTTCCCGGTAGAGAGAACCAAGATTGATGCAGCAGGCAGCGGCCTCGTGGGAAAGGTGATTTTCCTCGCTAATGGAAAGACATTTTAAGAAGTCATTCAGCGCAATGGATTCCTGCTCGAGATGGACATAGACCAGTCCGACAAGATTGTGGGCAAGCGCATCCAAATGACGGAGATTCTCAGTCTTAGGTGCCTGAAGGCATCGTGAAAGATGTCCAAGCGCCATATTCAAATCTCCGATACGGAAATAATATTCTCCCTGATAAAAAAGGATTCCTGCAAGTTCATCCGGGTTCTGAGGATCAATCATTGCAGAATAACGTTCGTACAATTGCGGGGTTTCTTCCGTGATAGGGAGGAAACGCTGCTGTATGATTTGTTGAAGTAGTGCCTGTTTGGTGTCCGCCAACATAGCCTGCCCCCTCTCTTTATTACAAATACGGTACAATATACCTATATTATAGGCGTAAACAGGGGAATAGGCAAGGTTTATCCGTGTTTTTTGGTAAAAAAATTGTGAAAAATGTAAAAAAATTGTTTGAAAATAGAGAATAGCAGTACATTTTGAACAAGTATAATTATGCAATGGGGAAAAAATGCGGAACCGGTTGCTCGAGCAGGGGCAAAATAACGGAACCGAAAACGAAAAATCGTCAAAATGTCAATATAATGGGCAGTGAAAACGATGCCGGAAAATTGACAAATACTGGAAATTGTGCAATAATCACGTCTCGTAAAGAAAGGCGGGGCACAAAACCGCTTGGTTTTTTAGATAAGAAAGGGTGATATACTTGATCGAGAGAAAAATCAGATTAGCCGATACAGAAGAAGTAAAAGAGTTTGTGAATGCAGCAGGAAAGTGCGATTTCGACATCGACGTCTGCTATAACAGAGCAGTCATTGACGCAAAGTCGCTTCTTGGAATGCTCTATCTGGGACTCAGTAAGGAACTGACTGTGAAATATGGTCAGCAGGATGCCGGATTTGAGAACGTTGTCCGCAAGTACGCAATTGCATAAGCTGCATATGCTCAAAAGAGAGCCCGCAAAGCGGGCTCTCTTTTTCTTTTGGGGCTGCCCCACGAAGAATAGTTGAAGATGTGATAACCTATTAAGAAGAGAGTGCTTTGACTCCTCGATAGGGAACACGAAAATTCCCATATTTATTTACGAAAACTGCCCCATGGGATATAATGGCAGTATGGCTAAGATTGAGAAGAAGGAAAACGGAATCATAAAAATTTCCGTCAGGAATCTGGTGGAATTCATATTGCGGGAAGGGGATATCGACAATCGGCAGGGGCGCGCAGCCTCCCCGGATGCCATGCAGGAGGGAAGCCGGATTCACCGGAAAATTCAGCGTCGCATGGGCTCTAACTACCATGCCGAGGTGCCTCTTAGAATCGCCATCGAGGAGGAGAATTACCAGCTTGTGGTGGAGGGACGGGCGGACGGCATTTTCATGGAAAGTGCCACAGGCAGGGAAATCACCTATGCGGATAATTTTAACCACATGGAGATCGGGGAGGACATTTCCGTTACCGTCGATGAGATTAAAGGCATCTATAAAAAGCTTGAGCTGCTGGAGGAACCGATTGGTGTCCACAGAGCGCAGGCAATGTGTTATGCCTATATTTATGCGCTGCAGCATGATCTGCCCCGGATTGGTATTCAGATGACCTATTGCAATCTGGATACGGAGGAAATCCGTTATTTCCGGGAAAGTTTTTCCTTTGATGAGCTGGCAGACTGGTTTGCAAAACTGATTGGAGAATACAGGAAATGGGCGGATTTCCAGTTTGCATGGAGACAGCTCAGACAGGAATCCATCGGGAAGCTGGAATTTCCCTTTCCGTACCGCAAGGGACAGCGGGAACTGGTGGCTGGGGTGTACCGCACGATTTTAAGAAAGAAGAATCTGTTCATTCAGGCACCCACCGGGGTGGGCAAGACCATATCCACAGTGTTCCCTGCAGTGAAGGCAGTGGGGGAGGGGTTGGGAGATAAAATCTTCTATCTCACGGCAAAGACCATAACCGGCACTGTGGCGTGGGAGGCTTTTGAACTTCTGCGAAGGCATGGTTACCAGGCGAAGGTGCTTCAGATTACGGCAAAGGAGAAGCTCTGCCCTTGTGAAACCATGGACTGCAATCCGGTGAATTGTCCTTATGCAAAGGGACATTATGACCGGGTCAATGATGCGGTTTTTGATCTGCTTCAAAAGGAAGACATGATGACCCGCGAGGTGCTGCTGGAGCAGGCCGAGGCATTTCAGGTCTGTCCCTTTGAGATGTGCCTGGATGTGGCAACCTGGGTGGATGACATCATCTGCGATTATAATTATGTGTTTGACCCAAATGT
>JBJEJC010000097.1:0-11737 GCA_051877675.1 Roseburia sp.
AGGAAAGGCATTCACTTTCACACGTTAATATAACAAGGTCTTTCCTATGAAATAAGAAAAACGACCGCTACAGCGAACATCAATTGCTATCGTCTGTAGCAGCCGTATATCTGTAAAGCAGATCCTGCTATCTTATTCCGAGCTCACGATCTGTCTCATTGGTTACACTGTGTTCTTTGATGTATGCAACAATCTCATCCAACTTGGTAAATGCAAGTCCTACATAGCTGTCTGCACAGCCGTAATAGATTGCAATCTTACCGGACTCAGAATCATGGATGGTTGCGCAGGGGAAGGTCACGTTCGGCACAAATCCGCGCTCCTCATACCACTGCTCCGGAGTCAGCAGGAAGTTCTCACAACGATATAATACCTTGGACGGATTATCGATATCTAAGATTGCACCACCGATGGAATATACATATCCGTTGCAGGTGCCGCTCACGCCATGATAGAACAGAAGCCAACCCTCGGTAGTCTCAATAGGTGCTGCACCTCCGCCAATCTTTAAGGACTCCCACCACTCATTGCCACGACTCATGACATGTCTGTGCTTGCCCCAGTATACCAGATCTGGGCTCTCACTGATGAAAATATCGCCAAAGGGCGTATGACCGGAATCAGAAGGACGGCTTAACAGCATGAAGTTTCCGTTAATCTTACGCGGGAACAATACTGCGTTCCGGTTAAACGGAAGGAACGGATTTTCAATTCTGGTAAATGTCTTGAAATCCTGGGTTTTTGCCATTCCAATGGCTGCTCCGTAAAAGTCCTGACACCAGATAATGTAATAGGTATCCTCCACCTTCACAAGACGGGGATCATACGCATAAATCGGCATAAAATCGTTTCCATTTTCATCCTTAAACGGAATTTTATCCTTCTCAAAGTCCCAATGAATGGCATCTTTGCTGTGTCCCAGATAAATGTATGGGATTCCATTGGTCTGCTCACCACGGAATACACCGATAAACTCATCTCCGTAAGGCATTACAGCACTGTTAAAGATTCTCGCCACACCCTCCACCGGATTGCGGTCGATGATGGGATTCTCGGTATATCTCCATACCGGAGCTCCCTTTAAGCCTTCTGGTTTTTCCTGCCAGGGAACATTTTTTACCACTGGCGCAATCATTTTTACTTCGCTCATATTTTCCTCCAATAAAAACTTTTTTATCTCTTTGCCTCTGCAACGGAATCTCTTACAATCAGCTTTCCACTGATGACCTTTCTTCCGTGAACATCCTCCTCGCCCTTCATCAGACGAATCAGAATCTCCACGGCATATTTCGTCATCTCCTCCACATTTACCTCTATTGTGGTCAGTTTTGGGGCCGTGTAGGTTGCAAACGCATAGTTATCAAATCCAACAACCGATATATCCTCCGGTATGCGATATCCCATTTTACTCAGGCGCTCCATCAGAATATATGCAATCTCATCACAATTGCACACAAACGCGGTGGGCATATCGTTCTCCGGAAGTTCTAATTCAATAAATAACCCATCCTCTCCCCGGTCAGGTATCACGTATTCTTCACGAAACGGCAAATGATTTACCAAAAGGGAACGATAATATCCCAGATACCGGTCCAGAATACTGGGCGTTGCATCAATGCTTCCTACAAACGCCATTTTGGTATGTCCCTTGCTCACCAGATAATTTGCCAGCATATAGGAGCCATACACATTATCTGTAATGACACTGGGAACCTCCATATTTCGGTCATAAAAGTCAAGATATACCATGGGGATTTGTGATTCCCGCACCATATTCAGATACCCTAACTTAATCTGCCCCAGCACGATGATTCCATCCACTTTCTGTCCCGTAACCACATTGGGCATCTGAAATTCTTTCATCATGGCAGGCGTAACGACCTCCATAATGGCAGAATAATGAAATTTTGTCAGTTGCATAATCACACTGTGGTACATCTTCATGTAGAAAGGAAATGCCGTAGCAGCGTTCTCCACATAGTGTTCTTCCACCAGAACGCCCACATTATAGCTCTTTCCCTCCCGGAATGCTCTTGTTCCAATGCTATAATGGTAGCCCATCTGCTCCGCAGTCTGCTTAATGACAGCACGAAGCTCGCTTCCTACGCCGTCCTTGTCCGTCAATGCCTTTGACACTGTAACGGTACTAACGCCTACTTTTTCCGCAATGTCTCTCATCGTAACACTTTTTGCCATAAAACATTCCTACCGTTTCTATTGGTAATACCATTTTTGCGCTTCTTCACTGTCCTCCTCCACAGCCGGCATCAGTTTCCTTAAAATGCGCTCCATCGGATAGGACAATGCATATAAATATACACCCGGAATCACAAAAACTGCCCACGGCATCAGATAAGCTCCGATACACGCCACAATTACGATTGCCAGGACACCGATTGTAACCGGTAAATACTTGAATAAAAGCACCGCGGCAATTTTAAACAATTCTAAAGTTTTCTTGTCAAATCTGGACAGCAACGGCCAGATATAAACCAAAAGCCCGGCAGCCAAAAATGCCAAAAACACCAGAATGATAAACAATGCACTGTTCTTTGCACTGTCATTCACCCAGACATACTGTATGTCCAATGCCAGTATCGCTGCAATTGCCAGAAACAGAATCGTCAATGGCAACGACTGCTTTAAGTTGCGCCTGAACGCACCCCAAAATTCTTTTCCGATATATCCGGTCTTATGTCTCACGCATTTCGCCATAGTGTAATACGCCGCTGTTGTCGCTGCTCCTGCGGTGATAACCGGAATGGAGAATACAAGCCACAAAATCCCTGTGAAAAGAATGTCAAAGAGCATATTCATAAATCGGCTGAACACACTGTCGCTGCGAAACATAAAAGACCCTCATTTCAAAACCCGGTACAGCTTCGTGCCCACGGCACAACACCACACCATTAATCCGGCAGTTCCCGCTGCAGGAGCATATGCTCCTGCACAAGAACTGTCCCGCGGAATTTTCCGCTTCTGCTACTTACTATTTATAGAAACTGTCTAATGCATCCTGTACATTCTGCTTATAGGTCTCCTGGAACTGAGCTGCAGTCATCTCACCGTTTAACAACTGTGACCAATCCCATTCCAGACCAAGAGCGTTCCAAAGGTCGAATGCACCTCTTGCTCCCATGTACTCCATAACCTCGTAGTTTTCTTCTGTAATAGCACAGTCTTCCCACCAGGTCAGATCACCGTCACGGAGATCCACATCACCATGATACCAGTTCTGCCAATCATAGAATACATTGTAAACCAGTTCCGGATTCTCAACACCAACCGGAATCATCCATGCATTACCGGAAGATACGTTCTTGAACTTATTGGTTGCTTCATCACCGCTGGGTCCGATGGGCCACGGGCACCATACTACGTCAAAGCCTAAGGTAGAATCCTGGTTTGCAGAAGAAATCCATGCTGCGTCAATCCAGAATGCAACTCTTCCATCCATGTAGCAGTTCTGGTTGTAATCAAAGTCATCTCCGTTCCACGGATTTGCCACATGATCTACATTGTAAAGATTGTAGATGAAGTCAAGTACCTCTGCAACCTCCGGGCTGGAAAGGTTCTCTTCCGGGCTCATTGCAATACCGGTACCATTGCTCATTAACAGGTTGTATACCAGGAAATCCCAACGGGAACCATAACCGTATACATCTGTCACACCATCACCATCGGTATCCTGGGTCAGAGCCAGCAGGTACTCTCTCCACTTATCCCAGGTCCACTCGCCTCTCTCATAGAGAGCATTCGGATCCTCAAGGCCTGCTTCGTCAAGCATCTGCTTATTGTAGGCAAGCATATAGGTATTTGCTAACAGCATCTCACCACTGTTGGACTGGAACAGATATACACCTTCATCGGTGCCGATATCTACCTGTGAGAATACCATCTGATCATTGAAAATATCTGCATCGGAAGGAAGAATATCCTCAAGGTTGGTTGCAAAACCGTTCAAAGCTGCCGGAATACCCCAGCTTAAATCTACCTCGTAGATATCGCAGTCCGGTGTACCAGCTAAAACGGAGGTATTGATGGACTCCTGAACACCTGCGAAAGTTAAGTTTACAAACTCAATCTTAACGTTATATTTGTCTTCTACCTCTTTTACAACATCGAAGTGCTTCTGTGCCAGCTCCTCATCGGAAACAGAGCTGTCTGCGTAGATATCAGCATCCGTGCTGTCATAGAAATGATCATACCAGGTACCAATCTTAATCGTTCTGGTCTCGCCCTCATTGTAAAGATTGCTTGAGCTGCTATCACCGGAAGTATCCGCATTATCTGCTGTATCACCCGCATTGCTTTCTGTGTTTGCAGCATTGTCGGCTGTATTACCAGTATTTGCTGTAGAGCCTGTATTGGTATTGCCGCATGCTGCTGCACCTACCAGCATTACAGTGCTTAATCCAAGAGCTAAAACTCTCTTATAATTTTTCATATTAGATTTTCCTCCTTGTTTTCCGAAGGGAAATGCGACTGCCTTTGCAGGAGCAGAGGATTTTCCTCCTTAATTCACTATAAGTCCACATCTTTTAAAGCTCCGGCAGGGCAAGGCAAGTTGCCCCGCCGTTTCCTCTGATTCCTTTATTCTGCTGCGGTACCAACAGATACGCTGTAAACCTCATATGCACCGGATGCCTCGCACTGCATTGTGGTTCCCCAGGTAGATACATCATCACCACAGATTGCTGCAATCTGCTCATAGGTAATCTGGCAGGTCTTTCCGTTAAATACTCCGGAATCGCTTCCGCTTCCGTCCGCATTTCCCTGACCTACACGAGACCAGCCTACTGCTGCCTCGTTCATAACGAGCCACATATCTCCGTTCTCACTGCTGTAGGTAATCTCTACAACAGAACCCGGTACTAACGCATCCAGAATCTCCTGCGGCATAGTGAAACCGTTCTGTGACCAGCCATCACCCTTGGTTGTGAAGCCTTCAAACGGAACTAAGTTCTTTAACATCTTAAACTCAGCAGCCTTTCCAACCTTTACACCGTAAACCTCCCATGCACCGGAAGCCTCACACTGCATTGTGGTTCCCCAGGTAGATACATCATCGCCGCATACTGCTGCAATCTGCTCGTAGGTGATATAGCACTTGCTTCCGTCAAATACTGCAGAATCACTTCCGCTTCCGTCCGCATTGCCCTGACCTACACGGGACCAGCCCACTGCTGCCTCGTTCATGACAATCCACATATCATTGTTCTCGCTGCTGTAGGTAATCTCTACAATAGAGCCCGGTACTAATGCATCAAGAATCTCCTGCGGCATGGTGAAGCCATTCTGTGACCAGCCATCGCCCTTGGTTGCAAAACCTTCAAATTCAACCGCATCTGTGATGGAGTAATTCGGAGCTTTCTTACCAACCTTTACACTGTAAACCTCCCATGCATCGGAAGCCTCACACTGCATTGTGGTTCCCCAGGTAGATACGTCATCTCCGCACACTGCTGCAATCTGCTCGTAGGTGATCTGTGCAATGTTCTTGGAATTGTTAATAAATGCTGCATCGCTACCGCTTCCGTCTGCATTTCCCTGACCAACACGAGACCAGCCTACTGCTGCTTCGTTCATAACCAGCCAGATATCACCGGATGCACTGCTGTAGGTAATCTCCACAACAGAACCCGGTACTAATGCATCGATAATCTCCTGCGGCATGGTGAAGCCGTTCTGTGACCAGCCGTCACCGGAAGTGCTGAAGTCCGCAAATTCTACGGCATCCTTCAAGCTGCAAAGATTTGATCTGTCAACACCGGTATCTGCTGCCGCAAACTCTGCTGTGGTATCAGCAGCAAGTACGTTGCCGGATGCATCCTTAAATGCAATGTTATCAATGTACAGGTTTGCCGGAGTAGCTCCTCCATCCTTACCGGTATCAGTCTCTAAGGAAACAACCATGTAATTGCCTGCCACGAAGGACTGACCATCCGGAACGGTATAGGTTACTGTTTTCGGGTTTGCAGTCTCAAGGTATACAGACCACGCACTGCTGTTCTTTGCATTGTCCTCGCCGAGGAACGCATATACGTTACCGGAAGCTGCCGCAAAGGTACCGTCCGGATTCTCAATTCCAATGGATAAATCCACGGTTTTTACCTGAGAAGCGCTGTCCCCAAGCAATGCATCCACCTGGATGCCTACGTACATTGCCTTGCCCTGGCAGGTTGCTTTCAATGCCTTAGAGCCGGCAAAATCTTCTACGGAAAGTACAGAGTCATCTCCTGCTGAGTTCACGGTTTTGTCAACTCCGGCAAAACCAAATACCCCATCCTCAAAGTCGATGCTTACTTCACCTGTTCCGGTGCTTTCCTCTGCGCCCCCCGCTTCTGTTGCCTCTTCGGTTGCCGGTGCCTCACTCTGTTCGGTAGAAACCTCAGAGTTCGCTGCTCCGGTATCATCACCGGTGCTTGTCGGTGCATTGTTTCCACATGCGGTCATGCCAAATGTCATTGCCGCTGTCAGCGATAACGCCAAAATTTTTTTTGCTTTCAACTCTTTCTCCTCCTTTAAAATAGTTGATTTTTATAAGATAAGTGTACTGCCGCTTACCCGACAATACCGCTTCTCTCAACACCCTCAATAAACTGCTTCTGAAGCGCCACATAAATGATAATGATGGGAATCATGACCAGCACGATACCGGCATCCAGGAAAAGTTCCAGAATATTGGGATCCAGAATCTTTTCTATGTTGGAAATAGACGCTTCAATCGTAGAAATCTTTTTACTGATTACGATATTGTCGCTAATCAGGAAAAGATTTGCGTAAAATGTATCATTGTACTGCCATACCATGGAGAAAATTGCTACTGTGACAACAGACGGCAGTGCATTTACCAGCATGATGCGGAAATAGGTGTACCAGGTTCCCGCTCCGTCCACAAATGCCGCTTCCTCAATCTCCTTCGGAAGTCCACGGAAAAACTGATTGAAAATGTAAATGTAAAGTCCGGATCTTAAGCCGCAGCCAAACAGTGTCATGATGTACATCGGCACCGGTGTGGACAGAAGATTCACTTCTGATCCCGTAATCAGCTTAATAATTCCAAAAATATCAAACTTTGCAAATGTCATGTAAAGCGGGAGCATGATGGTGTGGGTCGGAATAACAATCATCACAACCACACATGCAAACAGCAGTTTTTTGAACGGGAACTCATATCTTGCAAAGCCATAGCCAACCATGGAGCAAATCAGCACCTGTATCAGCATCAGTGTTAAAGAATACAGCAGGGATGCCGTTACCGTCTTCCCGTAATTCAGATACTGGATTGCAATTCTGTAACGCTCCAGTGTCGGCTCCTGCGGAATCAGGTAAACCATCGGATTGTAATTATCCGCATCGGAGAAAAAAGAACTGCTGATAATACCGATTACCGGACCCAGAATCACATAACAGATTCCGATGATAAGCACCAGCCGGAATAAGCCCATGATAAAAGCTTTTCCATTGGTGAACCAGCGCACCCTGTCATTGGCAAACTGGGAATCTTCCTTGAGGTTCCTGTAACCAGCCTTCATGCTGTCAAGTGACAGCTTTTTCTTTGCCTTTTCCATCTTTTCTCTCCTTTCCTAATTATAGTAGAACGTTCGCTTCTGAATGAACCGGCACACAAGTACCAGAATCAGACAGGTAATTACAGTTGAAACCAGACTGAATACGGAGCTTAAGCCGTAATTCATTTCCTTAAATGCCGTGTTGTATGCCAGCTCCACAACATCGGAATTCGTAAAGCTGTCCACGACCGTATAAACTACATTAGTGATAATGTGTGGCATTACCATCGGGAAGGTTACCTTCCAGAAAGTCTCATATGCAGTGGCTCCTTCAATCTTTGCCACCTCGTACATGGAGCCCGGTATGGACTGCAGTGCCGCTATGAAAATGATAATCTGCACGCCGGATGCATTGATGATGTCACTGATTCGCCCTACCGCTCCGGAAATATACGTAATGATGGATTCCGGAAGTCCCAACGTACTGAACATCTGTATGTAGTACTCGACGCTGACACCGCTTCCCGCCGCCGCTGCCGCCATTTCGGCGCTGGCATTGGAAATACCGCCGCTCATCATGCTTCTTGCCAGATCCATGGCATCCATAATTGCACCGGAATTTAAGATTACCGGCAGGAAGAAGATGGCTCTCACTAAGGTTCTTCCCTTAAATTTCCGGTTTAGAAGCAACGCCATAAACAAACTGAAAAAGGTAATCAGCGGAACGTCAATCAGCATATTTCCGATTGAAGTGGTCAGAACCTGCTTGTAGGTAGCATGAGCCCGGAATGCATATATGAAATTATCCAGTCCCACAAAATCAAGGGAATATCCGCCTCCAGTCTCCACTGTCAGATTAGACAGTGAAAACTGAACCGTCATGAATAAACTTCTTACATAAAAGCAGATGAAACCAATCAGCCATGGAAGGATAAATATGTAACCTGTTATGCTCCGTTTGGTCGAAAGCGACATTTTTTTCTTTTTCTTTTTTTCCATTATCTCGCTCCCCCTATCCTATAGCTTCTTGCCGGAACTGTTACCCCGTCCACGGTCTGATCCTTCGTACCGGTGTTAATATAGATTGTGACACCGTTGCTGTAGGAAACTGCCCGCAGGTCATTGCTTAAAATCTCATGGTTCGTCATATAAGCACCGTTTACATTTTTCAGTGCCTCGTTTACTTCCGAATAAATCGCTACTGCATCGTCCCTCCAGTTGTCGTAGTTCACAGAATAGAACCGGTTCAGACCCGTATTCTTAATGTCACTGGATTCCTCATAGGAGAACATAAAATGCGGAGAAGCTCCTGTCTCAACGAGGTTAAGGACAATGTCTGTCTTGTCATAGGTATCGCTCAGATTGATGACGCTTCCGGAGTAATCCACATATCCGTGAAGCAGCATCTCGTAAAACGGCACCGTCTCATCCACAATGTAGTAATCGTTGTCCGTCAGCGGCACATTAATCATATCGTCTGCATAAGCAAAGGAATAATCGTTTCCGTTGTTGACCATAATCTGCTTTCCGGTGGCTTCCATCTGTGCCAGCGCTGCATTCACAACATCCAACGCAGCTTCCCGGTCAATGACATTCGTCCGCTTCTTATCGGAGTGAAGTTCGCTTCCCAGATCCCTTAAAGAGATACCGGAAATATCATACTTTGTAATCTTGGAAGAAAACTTGTCGGTGTATCTTACCAGAAACTTCGGAGAAATGAGATAGTAATGATTCTCATCATATCCAAGTCCTGAGGTCTGTCGCAGGGTAGCCGGATTTACAAGACCTAACTCCGCCACATAACCTGCTCCATAATAACGGGAGGTTTCATTTCCTTCCGAGTACCGGTCACTGACTGCCGTTACCTTCTGGAACGCCACATCCGCGTAAAAGCTTCCGCCGTTTTCCGTGACAAGTCTGCTTAAATCCTCCAACTCAGATTTTCCACCGAGCTTGTTGGGAACCTTAATCTTATCCACAACGTCGTGGTAGTATCCGTCATTCATCCAGCCCTGGAAGTTCATTACCTGATTAGTAATGCCCTGCTCCGTCAGGTCGTTGAAGATATCTCCCGCTTCCTCAAAGGTGGTCATGGCATACATACCTTCCACCTGACTGCCCAGGATAAACTGTGTCATTTTGACACCGCCGAGGATATCGTAGTAGAACTTGATATCTCCCTCTGTCTCATCCTTTGCGGTAAGCTTTCCTTCTGCTTCCAGGCGGTTTCTATAGTAATTTGCCGCCCCTGCATAGCTGGCGTTTTCCTCTGTCAGCATCGTGTATTTCACGGTGAGGTTCGCATCGTAAAAATTCGTTTCTACGATGGGAATATCCGCCTCGTTACCTGTCGTACCGAACATGGACAGTTTATCATTTCCACGAAGCACGAAGGTTGGGTAAACATAATTGTACTCATTTATCTTTCCGGATACTCCGGCAGACAGATACGCGAAGGATGCTCCATCCTCGATGGTGGCAAATACGGCACTGTCCTGACGGAAGATTCCGTACAAGGCCATTTTTACATTCTCTGTGTTCTCACGAACCGTATACTCCGCTGCCAGTGGATCAATTCCGTATACATACTCGGAATAATTTTCTACAGTTGTCTTTCCGTTGTTGAAGTTAATCAGCGAACCGGACCCGTTGGGAACCAGCATATAGCCTTCCTCATCCACACCTGCCGCTCCCAGATAGCGCAGCAACTGAATACGGAATATCGTGCCGCCTCCTGTCTCTTCCACCGCACTCATCGGAATGGACACGTCCACCGCATCCCCGTTCAGACGGTACTCCAGCGGAATAACAAAGGTGATGGGAATTGCATCCTCCACACCGGAATTTTCCATCTCCCGAAGATAATCCTCCTCGGTAAAACCTGCAGCTTCAAAATATTTGTTCAGCTTGCGGAGCTGGGATGCACCCTTTACAGCCGATGCCAGCAGTTCTAAATAACCGTCAGCCACATTGCTCTGGGTGTATTTCTTTGCCACCGCTTTTGCATCCTCCTCCGGAAGCGCTGCCATCACATTATTTAAGGTTTCCTCACTGATGTACTGCGGTACAATTCCGGTAGAGCTTGACATATCGCCCAGCGTATACACAAAGCGGATTCCGTTCTCGATGGACTGTGTCTCCAACTGGCCCAAAGAGCTACAATACGTATAGGAATCAAAGGTGCCCTGTGTTCTTGCCGTGTTAAAGTAATCCACAATCAACTGGGATTTCATGTAGTTTTTGTTCGTTCCGTTGGCAACAGCATCCTCGTCTGCATTCACCGGATTGGAGTAGGTAATCTGCCCATTCCGTTTGTCTACAATGGCAACCTCACCGGTTTCCGTATTGACATACAGCTTTAAGGTATCATTTTCTGCTGCCAGCACCATCCCTGCCACATCACCGGAGGTCTCCTGGATGGGAGTGAACGCACCACCCTCCTCATAACTGTAGGAGGAAAGGTCATCCTTGTAGTCATTATAGAAATAGTAACGGAGCAGCCAGTATGCAAACCATACAACAACAACTGCCAGGATGAGGCTTACAATCGCGATTAAAATCTTTTTACTTTTACGCATTTCATCCTCCCCCTATACCCGGAATATCAGTTCCTGATAAATACTATAGAAGAAACTGTATACCTGATTAATCAAATCCACAAACAGCAATACCACGAAGATAATAATAAACATTGCAATGAAGGTCAGGAAAACGGTGATTAATGTTTTTCCCAGTGTGTAATTGTGTACCTCCATAATTCCCATCATCATCATCAGGAGCCCATAGGCAATTCCAAGCCCCATGATAATCCAGTAAAACGCTCCCTCTTCCTGGGAAACAAACTGGCTGAAAATAGTGGCAATGTTAAAACACACAATCATGGGTGTCATGGCATAGCCGATTGCAATGGCAATATCCTTCAGCCTTCCTTCACCTTCCATAAGACAGGTGATGGACCAGTTACCCACACAGAACAGCAGGTACAAAAGCAGCACTGCCATCAGCTCTGTAATGGCGTTGACCGTAAGCGGGTCCACATCGTTTACCACAAAGCTGGCTGACATCCGGTTAATGGAAAAGCTTAAGGAGAAAAGGATTACCAGCAGAATTGCAATTGGCACGCTGCCCTTCTCCTGATGCCGGATCTCATAATAGGCATCCATGGGATGACTTACCGTATAAAATGCATATTTCCATTTATCCTTTGAAAATAATTCCTTCAT
>JBJEJC010000098.1:0-49478 GCA_051877675.1 Roseburia sp.
GAAGAACGACACCACTAAGGGAACTTACACCCATAAGACTTTAGAAGAACTTCTTACAGAAGTGAATAAGATATAAAATAGTAAATCAAGACTGATTGCTGGATACACTTATGATGTTTCTTATGATTAACATTACACTCATATTCAGCCTGAATCATCTTGATAAGCACCGGATGGAAATGCTTCAAAAACATCCAAAATCAGAAAAAACGAGTGTATACCACCTGTATATCACTTGTGTACCACGTGTATATAACGACCTCAAAACAACGTAAATTATCTTCTATTTATGAATATTCTGACAATTCGCATGTCTATCAATACATAAAGAAAAGCCCCGGAAATTCAACATTTCCAGGACTTCTCCATATCATCTTTTATCTTAGAAATTCTTAATTAGCAAACACCCTGAGCTAACATAGCATTTGCCACCTTCTCAAATCCGGCAATATTAGCGCCAGCCACATAATTACCTTCCATACCGTAACGCTTTGCTGCGTCATCGATATTGTGGTAAATGTTCACCATAATCTGTTGCAGCTTCGCATCAACCTCCTCGAAGGTCCAGCTTAAGCGCTCGCTGTTCTGGGTCATCTCCAGAGCGGAGGTAGCAACACCACCTGCATTGGAAGCCTTACCGCAGATGAACCATACGCCGTTCTCCTGTAAGTACTTGGTAGCATCCAGTGTGGTCGGCATATTTGCGCCCTCGCAGACAGCCTTGCAGCCGTTTGCTACTAACTGCTTTGCATCGTCGATAAGCAGCTCATTCTGTGTTGCACAGGGAAGTGCGATGTCGCACTTAATCTGCCATACGCCGCGGCCCTCATGATACTCTGCACTCTTTCTTGCTGCAGCGTACTCAGTCAGGCGTGCACGCTTCACTTCTTTTACTTCCTTCAATAATTCCACATCAATTCCTTCCGGATCATAAATCCAGCCGGTAGAATCGGAGCAGGTTACAACCTTAGCACCCATCTGCTGTGCTTTCTGGATTGCATAGATTGCCACATTTCCTGCGCCGGAAACAACTACAGTCTTGCCCTCCATGGATTCGCCATGGCACTTTAACAACTCCTGTGTGATATATAACAGACCGTAACCGGTTGCCTCGGTACGTGCCAGAGAACCGCCATAGGTCAGTCCTTTTCCGGTCAGGACACCTTCATACATACCGCGGATTCTCTTGTACTGTCCGAACATGTAACCGATTTCTCTTGCGCCGGTTCCGATATCGCCTGCCGGAACGTCCACATCTGCGCCAATGTATTTGCAGAGCTCAGTCATAAAGCTCTGGCAGAATGCCATAATCTCACGGTCTGATTTGCCCTTCGGGTCGAAATCGGAGCCACCCTTACCGCCGCCGATTGGAAGTCCGGTCAGAGAGTTCTTAAAGATCTGCTCAAAACCAAGGAACTTGATGATACCGATATTAACTGACGGATGTAAACGAAGACCTCCCTTGTACGGTCCGATTGCATTGTTAAACTGTACACGGTAACCTACATTCACCTGTACCTGTCCCTTGTCATCCACCCAGGGAACGCGGAATTTAAACTGACGATCCGGCTCAACAAGACGCTCCAGAAGAGCTTCCTTGCGGTATAAAGCTTCATTTGCATCAATTACCGGACGCAGGGATTCCAATACCTCTTCTACAGCCTGCAAAAACTCCGGCTCAGAAGCATTTTTTTCTTTTACCTTTGCGAGTACTTCATCAACGTAACCCATTTTCTAATCTCCTTTTTAATTAAAATTTAAACCGTACTGCAATTTGTGCGACGGTCATTATGTATATCCACCAACATTCTCTATTTTAGTATAAAATTTCCTGCTATGCAATCTTTTTTTCTTTAATCTGTTAAATTGATAAAGCCCGTCGGCAAACACACTGCCGACGGGCTTTTCCTCTTACACAGATTCTATATTCAAATCAGACGGTAGATAAGAATTGCCAGAAGCACCCCTATAATGCTGGCAATCGTAATATGAACCGTAAGTCCGAACGTCAGCACAACCACACCGAGATCCAGGACAACCGGGCTGGTGAGTCCAAAACTCTGCCCGTAATTCAGCCAGCTTAGAAACGGAATGCCGGATGTAAGACTTCCAATGAAGCCTCCCAGCACAATCCCTGCCAGCAACAGTAAAAATAATGCCCATCCATTTTTTCCAAATGCTCCCTTGCTCATCGATATATCCCCTTTTCCTTTGTCTTGAAGATATAATTTTATCACACTCTTCCAAGGATGTACATAAAAAATTCTAGCCCTGCTCCTCCGGCTCATATACCAACTGGAAAAAATCCAGAAGCTTTGCCAGAGAATAAATCAGCACCGGCATTTCCTGCTCTGTCAATGCTTCCTTGATATGGCCAATCATCCGCCAGTGAAACTCCTCATGGTGTTTATAGGCACCCTTCCCTTTCTCAGTCAGATATACCCATACGACACGTTTATCTTTCTTACTGCGTTCCCGAACCACATAGCCCTTCTCCGTCAGGCCGTCCATTGCCTTTGTCAGAGTTCCGGTGGTAACCTTCATCAGTTTCGCAACCGCGCTCATGCTCTTCGGTTCCTGGGTTCCGATTGCTTCAATGATATGGAAATCATTATAGCTGATGTCTTTATACTCATCGGTGACTAAGCATCTCCCCTCGATTTCCATAATGTCCTTAAACAGCCGGACCAGCAGTTCATTTAATGTTTCATCTGTTGACATGTATCATACTCCTTATGCGGCAGTCTACAATTGGCTGCCTTGCATATTTCAGTACGCCAATTCTACCAGATCAGCACAGTTGCCCCCCAGGTCAGCCCCGCGCCAAATCCTGCCAAAACTATTTTTTCCCCTTGCTTTATCATACCACGTTTATCCTGTTCGGCAAGTAAAATCGGTACACTTGCAGCAGAAATATTTCCGCATTCCTCCAGGTTGGTGGGGAATTTTTCCATGGACTGATGCAGACGTTTTGCCACAGACTCAATAATACGGTAATTTGCCTGGTGAAGGATGAAATGATCGATTTCATCCAGAGAAAGCCCTGCCGCTTCCACCGCTTCCTCAATCACCTTCGGCACGGTCTTTACTGCAAACTTATAGACCTCCTGCCCGTCCATGGATACGTAGGATAACCCGGTATCATTTTTCACGAAAGGATTATTTACGAGGCGGTTATCACACCGCAGCACTTCTCCTCTGCTTCCGTCCGTTCCCTGCACCATACTTAAAATTCCGGTCCGGGGCAGTTCTGCTGCCGCTTCCTGTCCTGCTGACTCATCCTGCGCCTGAAGCACCGCTGCTCCCGCTCCATCCCCAAACAATACACAGGTGCTCCGGTCATTCCAGTCCATAATCTTTGACAGGGTCTCTGCTCCGATAATCAGTGCTGTTTTGAAATTGCCGCTGTCCAGATACATTTTGGCTGTGTCCAGCGCAAACAGGAATCCGGAACAGGCCGCACTGATATCAAACGCCACCGCATTTTTCGCGCCCAGGGCACTCTGTACTTCGCAGGAAAGGTTGGGCAGGAATTTATCCGCCGTCACAGTGGCAGCCAGAATAAGATCCAGTTCCTCCGGCTCTACCCCCGCCTTTGCCAGGGCTTCTTTGGCTGCCTCCACAGACATGCTTGTCGTGGTTTCCTCCACAGCCAGATGCCTTGCCCGGATTCCGGTACGGCTGGCAATCCACTCGTCGGAGGTATCCATCAGCCTGCTTAAATCATCATTTGTCACTCTAAGCTTTGGAACCGCGCTCCCGGTTCCGATTATTCTTATATTCATGCTAAACCCAAGTCTTTCCGCACCCCGGTCTTCACCACCGGGGCACACTTTTTTTACAGTTAAAATGCCCGGAAACGGTCATAACGTTCATCCGCCAGTTGTTCCCCGCTCTTTCCATTCTGCCGTTCTAAGAATTTCTTCATCTGACCCTTCATGTAGCGGGAGATGGACTCACATGCCTTATCATCTGCCGTTCCGTACTCCGGAATAATCTGATCCACCACATGAAGTGACTTCAGATCCTGCGCCGTAATCTTCATAACTTCGCTTGCTTCCTTGGCACGCTTGCCATCCTTCCAGAGAATCGACGCAAAGCCCTCCGGAGAAAGTATACAATAGGTGGCATTTTCCAGCATCCACACCTCGTTTCCGACGGAAAGTGCCAATGCACCGCCGCTTCCGCCTTCCCCGATCATAATACAGAGTACCGGAACCTTGAGTGCTGCCATCTCATAGAGATTTCTTGCAATGGCTTCACCCTGCCCGCGTTCCTCCGCATCCATACCCGGATATGCGCCGGACGTGTTTACGAATGTAATGATTGGACGATGGAATTTCTCTGCCTGCTTCATCAGACGGATTGCCTTACGATAACCCTCCGGAGACGGCATACCGTAGTTACGCACCGCGCAGTCCTTCATATCCTTTCCTTTATGTACGCCAATCACTGTCACCGGCTGACCATCCAGGGCAGCAATTCCACCCACGATTGCCGGATCATCCCGGAAATAGCGATCCCCGTGCAGCTCCATAAAGTCATCGAAAATATTTGCCATATAATCTACGGAAGCCGGACGGTCCACCTTCCGCGCTGCCTTCACCTTTTCCCACGCATCCAACGGCTGTGCCTTTGCTGCTCTCTCCCGCATCAGCTCTGTAGGTGCATAGCAATCATCGCTTCGGAGCGGGTCAAAGTTTGCATACCCCTCCAGATGACGGTGCATATGAAGGATCTGGTACAGTGTCATCTTCAAATCCTTACGCTCTACAATGGCATCCACGAAACCATGCTCCAACTGGAACTCGGCGCGCTGGAATCCCTCCGGAAGCTTTTGCCCGATGGTCTGCTCAATAACCCTGGGACCTGCAAAGCCGATTAATGCTCCCGGCTCCGCCAGGATAATATCTCCCAGCATGGCAAAGCTTGCCGTCACACCACCGGTAGTCGGGTCCGTTAAAACCGGCACATACAAAAGCCCTGCCTCAGAATGACGCTTTAACGCCGCAGAGGTTTTAGCCATCTGCATTAAGGAAATGATACCCTCCTGCATTCTCGCCCCACCGGAACAGCAGAACAGAATCACCGGAAGCTTTAACTCCGTGGCACGCTCCACTGCCAGCGCAATCTTCTCTCCGACCACATGTCCCATACTGCTCATAAGGAATCTGGCATCGCAGACACCAAGTACGGTCTCCAGACCGAAAATACGGCATTTTCCCACCGTCACTGCCTCGTGAAGCCCGGTCTTTTCCTTTGCCGCAGCCACCTTCTCCTCGTAGCCTGGGAAATCCAGCGGATTGGCAGATTCCAGATCCTCAAACCATGGTTCAAAGCTTTTTGCATCCGCCACCATACGAATCCGGTTCTTGGTACGGACGCGGAAATAGCTGCCGCACTCATAGCAGACGTATTTATTTTTCTCCGCTTCCTCGCGGTCAATCTCCCTGCCGCAAGCGGGACAGACAATCGTAGCAGGTTTTGCCGGCTGCTGCGGTGCAGCACTATTTTCCCCTGCGCCTGCTGCATTGCCCTCGCCTGCTGCCCCTGTGCCGGAAACGTCCGCACCGGTGCGCTGCTCCTCTTTGTCCCTGGATTTTAACGTTATCATTTTCTTTTTAAATAAAGCTGCCATTTTTCTACCTCTTTATGTCCTGCAGATTTAGCCGATCGCAAAAGTCAGTTCCGCTACGCAGGCTATTTTTCCGTTTACCGTTGCGGTTGCCTTCCCGACGCCGATGGGTCCCTTCTGCTTGATAATCTCGGTCTCCAGCATCAGCACATCCCCCGGAACCACCTTCTGCTTAAATTTTGCGCTGTTGATTCCGGCAAAATAAGCCGTTTTCCCGTGATTTTCTTCCAGCCCGAGAATCGCCACAGCTCCGGTCTGTGCCAGTGCCTCCACAATCAGCACTCCCGGCATCACCGGCTCCCCCGGAAAATGTCCGGCAAAAAACGGTTCGTTATAGCTGACGCATTTTTTTGCCACAGCCCGGACGCCAAGCTCCAGTTCTTCAATCGTATCAATCAGAAGAAATGGCTGACGGTGCGGAATAATCTCCATAATCTGTTTTGTATTCAAAATTGACATAACTAACCCTCGAATTTCTTTAATAAGATGCTGGCATTATGCCCGCCAAAGCCCAGCGAATTGCTGAGGGCATAAGGCACTTCCATCTGTGCCGCTTCCCGGCAGTAGTCCAGATCCAGCTCCTCATCCGGTGTCCGGTAGCCTACCGTAGCATGCACATAGCCTTCCTCCATCTCCTTGACACAGGTGATAAACTCAATGGCTCCCGCTGCGCCCAGCAGATGACCCACCATGGATTTGGTGGAATTGATTTTTAAGTTCTTCGCATGATCACCAAAAGTCAGTTTGATGGCTCTTGTCTCAAAGAGATCATTGTGATGGGTAGAGGTTCCATGGGCATTGATATAGGGAATCTGCTCCGGTGTAAGCCCTGCATCCTTTATGGCATTGCTCATGGCACGGGCTGCTCCGGCACCGTCCTCCGCCGGGGAGGTAATGTGGTAAGCGTCAGAAGAACAACCGTATCCCACAACCTCAGCAAGAATTCTGGCTCCTCTCGCCTTCGCATGCTCCAGTTCCTCTAAAACTACAACTGCCGCTCCTTCTCCCATGACAAATCCGCTGCGGTCCTTATCAAAAGGAATGGAACACCGGGTCGGGTCTGACTCGCTGCTTAATGCGGTCAGTGCAGTGAAGCCTGCAATTCCGATGGGGCAGATGCAGGCCTCGGTTCCTCCTGCGATCATCACGTCTGCCTCGCCATACTGAATGCTGCGGAATGCCTCTCCGATCGTATTGGTTCCGGTGGCACAGGCTGTCACCACGTTTAAACTCTTTCCCTTTAATCCAAACTGGATGGAAACATTTCCGGCTGCCATGTTAGAAATCATGAGCGGTACAAGAAGCGGATTCACGCGGGAGGGTCCCTTCTCCACCAGTTTCCTGTCTTCCCGCTCCAATGCCTGCAGGCTTCCTGTTCCGCTTCCGATGGCACAGCCAACCAGATACGGATCTTCCTTCTCCATGTCAAGACCTGACTGCTCCATAGCTTCCTTTGTCGCAGCCACTGCGTACTGGCAAAACAGCTCCATACGCTTCGCTGCCTTCACATCCATGTACTGCTTTGCATCAAAATCCTTTACCTCTGCCGCCAAATGACATTTGTATTCGGATGCGTCGAAATGGGTGATTTCACCAAACCCGATTTTTTCTTCTTTTACGCCCTGCCAGAACGCTTCCACACTGTTTCCGATGGGGGTAATGGCTCCCATTCCGGTTACAACTACTCGTCTGCTCATATCTGTCCTCTTTCCTGATTATTTGCTCCGCACACATCCGGAGTTATCTATATATTCATACCACCGTCTACGGAGATTACCTGTCCGGTAATATATGCTGCCTTATCCGATGCAAGAAATGCTACCATCTCTGCGATATCATCCGGCGACCCCACCCGCTGCAGCGGAATCTGGCTCTTTAAGCTCTCCTTTGCCGCTTCCGGAATGGCTTCTGTCATCTCTGTCTGGATGAAGCCCGGTGCCACTGCATTGCAGGTGATTCCCCGGCTCGCCAATTCCCTTGCCACACTTTTGGTAAGACCAATGACACCTGCCTTGCTGGCGCTGTAGTTCGCCTGTCCAGCATTTCCCATAACGCCGGAAACAGAAGAAATATTGATGATGTGTCCGGCACGCTGTTTTAACAGATAGCGGGAAAGATGGCGGATTGTATTGAAGCACCCCTTCAGGTTTGTGTCGAGCACCGCATCGAAATCCGCCTCGCTCATTTTCATGATAAGGTTATCCCGTGTGATTCCGGCATTATTCACCAGAATGTCAATGTGTCCGTATTCCTTGATGAGACTCTGAATCATCTCTCCGCAGGCTTCAAAATCAGAAACATTACATTGATAAGCCGCTGCATCTCCACCGGCTTCCTTAATCTCTG
Organism: Roseburia sp.; assembly: GCA_051877675.1. Lineage (GTDB taxonomy): Bacteria > Bacillota > Clostridia > Lachnospirales > Lachnospiraceae > Roseburia. The sequence goes on from JBJEJC010000098.1 coordinate 7,982, forward strand.
CCACAACCTGCTCGGCACGTTCCTTCGAACCGTTGTAGTTTACAATGACAAAGGCTCCCTCCCTTGCCAGCGTTTTAGCGATGGCGCTGCCGATGCCGCGCCCTGCCCCGGTGACAAGTGCTACCTTTTCTGCTAATTCCTGCATATCCGTTCTATCCTCTCTGCAATCTGTTCTATCTTTATATACAAATATCCCGAAATCAGCCGTTGACTTCCTCCAGATACTTGTCAAAGTCTTCCATCTTATCGATGTTGGAAATCTTTACTTCCTTATTGATTTTCTTCATGAACCCGGTTAAAGTTCTGCCAGGTCCAATCTCCACAAATTCATCCACGCCGTCCGCAATCATGCGCTCCACGCTCTGCTGCCAGCGCACGGAGGATGACACCTGTCTGCGCAGTAAGTCTTTTACTTCTTCCGGTTTTGTCACATAATCTGCAGTGACATTTGCCAGATAGGGCATGGTGAAATTCTGAATCTCCACATCCTGTAACGCTTCTGCAAGCTTCTCTCCTGCCCCCACAAGCATCTGGGAATGGAACGGACCACTGACCTTAAGCGGCACCACACGTTTTGCTCCGGCTTCCTTGCATTTCTCACCGGCTGCAGCCACTGCTGCTTCCTCTCCGGTAATTACAATCTGTCCCGGGCAGTTGTAATTCGCCACGGACACAATGCCCTCTGTCTGCTCACAGGCTTCCTCAATGGCTGACACATCCAGACCTAATACCGCTGCCATGGCTCCGCCGGTGGGAACTGCCTCCTGCATATAGATTCCCCGCTTGCGCACTAGTGCAAAAGCATCCTTGCGATTCAGAACACCTGCGGCAATCAGGGCGCCATACTCGCCCAGGCTTAAGCCCGCCGCCACATCTGCGGTAATGCCTTTTTCCTGCAATGCTGCAAGAATTGCTGCCTCTGCTGTCAGCATACAAATCTGGGTATATTCGGTAATGTTAATCTGTTCATTTTCCTCAAAGCATAATGCCGGAATATCTAATCCGGATGCCTCGGAGGCTTCCTCAAATACTGTTTTGCACACCGGAATCTGCTCATAGAATTCCTTTGCCATTCCGATATACTGGGAACCCTGTCCCGGAAAAATAAATGCACGTTTTCCCATGTTCTATCCTCTCTCTTTCACTGCGCTGCCTATCTGGCAAGCAGTGCATCCGCCTCTGCCATAAGCTCCTCGATCATCTCCTGGCAGGTCTGCTCCTTCTTCACAAGACCGGCGCTCTGTCCTGCCATAAGGCTTCCGTTTTTCACATCGCCATCCATGACCGCTTTGCGCAGAGAGCCTAAGGTAAGCTGCTCCAGTTCCTCGAAGGATGCGCCTTCCTTTTCCATTTTTAAATATTCCCGGCTCATCTGGTTGCGGAGTACCCGGATCGGATGACCGGTGCTCATTCCGGTAACCTCGGAATCAATATCCTTCGCTTTAATGACACGTTCTTTGTAGTTCGGATGTACAATGGACTCTTTCGCCACCACAAAACGGGTTCCCATCTGAACCCCTTCCGCGCCCAGCATCATGGCTGCAGCCACGCCTCTGCCATCTGCAATGCCGCCCGCAGCAATAACCGGAATGTCCACGGCATCCACCACCTGGGGAACCAGGGTCATCGTGGTCTGTGCTCCGATGTGCCCGCCGGACTCCATGCCCTCTGCCACTACGGCATCTGCACCGCCGCGCTCCATCATCTTTGCCATGGCGACACTTGCCACAACCGGAATTACCACAACTCCGGCAGCTTTCCAGTCATCCATGAATTTACCCGGATTGCCTGCTCCGGTGGTCACCACCTTAACGCCCTCCTCGATGACAATCTTTGCCACCTCCGGTGCGTTGGGATTTAACAGCATGACATTGACGCCAAACGGCTTGTCGGTCAGTTCCTTCGCCTTGCGAATCTGCTCCCGCACCACCTCAGGTGGTGCGCTGGCTGCTCCGATAATCCCCAATCCTCCGGCGTTGGATACGGCTGCCGCAAGATGATATTCTGCCACCCACGCCATTCCGCCCTGAATCACCGGATATTTCGTTCCAAGTAATTTGCTTACCCTGGTTTCCATTACTCTACTCCTTTGGCTTTCAGGTAATCGATTACATCACTTACTGTCTTGATGTTCTCCAGATCCTCAGACGGAATCTCCACACCGAATTCTTCCTCTAATCCCATTACAAGCTCAAATAAATCCAGGGAATCTGCGCCCAGGTCATCCTTGAAGCTGGACTCCAGTTTGATGTCGTTCTCTTCCACATTTAACTGCTCTGCAATAATCGGTTTCATTCTTTCTAACATTGACATAATCCTCGCTCTCTTTTTGTTTGATTTTAAAATTATTTGATTCGCAAATATTTTGATAGTCAAATCTTTTGCTTTTCAAAGTATATTGCAGCTGGTATATTTTGTCAATGTAAAATTTGTAAACATTTTGTGACATTACAGTTCAGCTACATCATTATAGTCACAGTCCCCAATCCGGAAAGGCTTGACAGTTTTTTTTCAAATTGGTATAGTAAGGCGAAATTCAGAAAGAAAAATTTATGTTTTAGGAGGATTGGTTATGAATAACTTTTTTGCTACTCCGGAAGGAGCATGGGGGGACGGCTCTGTCCGCCTTACATCTGCCGGGATTATCATCGTAGTTGCACTGGTTGCAATTCTTCTTGCTGTTGCTGCCATCATGCGGCAGCGCCGTGCCGAGAAGAAGGCAGCGCTTACCACCAAACAGTTGGTATACTCCGCAGTTGCCATCGCACTGGCTGTGGTCTGCTCCATGATCAAGCTGTTTGAAATGCCGGCAGGCGGTTCCGTCACATTGCTCTCCATGCTGTTTATTGTGCTGATTGCCTATTGGTACGGTCCTTACGTGGGACTCATGACCGCGGTGGCCTACGGTCTGGTACAGTTTGTCATGGAACCGATTTTCTACACAATTCCGCAGATGCTGTTAGATTATCCGCTGGCATTCGGTGCCCTGGGACTTGCAGGCTTCTTCTCCGGGAAAAAATACGGTCTTCAGATTGGCTATATTATCGGTGTTATAGGACGTTTTATTTTCGCCACCATTTCCGGCGTGGTATTCTTCGCAGCTTATGCGCCGGAAGGCATGAATCCCTGGTTATACTCCATAGGCTATCAGGCATCCTATCTCGTACCGGAAGCTGTAGTGACCCTGATCATCATCAGTATCCCGCCGGTGGCACGGGCGTTGGCACGGGTAAAATCGCAGGCAGTGGAATCTTAAGGCTGACACAGAAAAAGGAGCCTGTCACACGAAGCAATTCCTTCGTGTGACAAGCTCCTTTTTAAATTCTTTTTTCCTAACAGTTACAGGACAGCATTAATCCAGCAGCATTTCCACGCAGCCGTACATTCCGGCATCATTGCCCAGCGATGCCAGCGCAAATTTTGTTTCTCTGCAGGCATGGAACGCATTCTCTATGTAGTGCTTCTGGATGCTCTCAATAAGGATGGCTCCGGCTTTGGATACACCGCCGCCGATTACGATAATCTCCGGGTTGACAACACAGGCAATATTTGCCAGCGCCTTGCCCAGAATCTGGCATACTTCGTCCACCAGATCCAGTGCCACCGCATCGCCCTCCTTCGCCTCATCAAAAACTGCTTTTGCCGTCAGCTCATCGTATTTCTTCAGTGAAGTCTCCTGGGAGGTAATGGCGAGCTTTCTTTTTGCCAGACGCACAATACCGGTCGCGGACGTGTACTGCTCCAGACAGCCGCACTTGCCGCAGCCGCAAAGCTCGATTTCATCATCATTTACCGTGATATGACCAATCTCACCGCCGGCGCCGGTAGAACCTGCCACAATATTTCCATCAATAATAATTCCGCCGCCTACGCCGGTGCCAAGTGTCACCATAACCACATCTCTGCAGCCTTTGGCTCCGCCCTGCCACATCTCACCTAATGCCGCCACATTGGCATCATTTCCCGCCTTCACCTTAAGTCCGGTCTTGGCGTTTAACTCCTCCTCAACATTGACAATTCCCCAGCCCAGGTTGACACATTTATTTACAATACCATTGCTCTTTACCGGTCCCGGCACGCCGATTCCGATTCCCTGAACCTCATCCTTGGAGATTCCCTCCTGCGCCAGCTTGTTATCTACAGCTTTTGCGACATCCTCCAAAATAGATTCTCCCTTATTCTCCGTATTGGTCTTAATCTCCCAACGATCCAACAGCTTTCCGCTGGTCTCAAAAAAACCGATTTTGCAGGTAGTTCCCCCAATATCCACTCCGAATGCGTATTTCTTCATTGCTTCCTCCATTCTGCCGCCTGGCGGCATTTAATATACCCATAAATTCATGATAACGTTTCCGGTCTGTACTGTCAATCCGGGATTTCCCCCGAGTTTCCCTCCGGTACTTCTCCCGGTGTTTCCCCGGTGCTTCCCTCCGGTGTCTCGGCAGGTAGTTCCCCCGCAGTCGCGTCGCCTGGCGTTTCCCCGGTGCTTCCCTCCGGTGTCTCTCCCGCAGTTGCATCGGCAGACGGTTCTCCCGCCTCCGCATCTTTGATTTTTTCCTGTTCCTTCTCCTTTTCCTTCTCCTCCTGCGCCTTCCGATACTCCTCCGAAAGCTGCGCACTGGGAAGAAAGTCTAACGGCTCCAGCCCCTCATGGATCTCATTCATGAAGCGGTTCCAGATTTTCACCGGATAGGTGTTTCCGGCAAGCCCCTCCATTTCCCGTGGCATATCGTAACCCACCCAGACACTTGTGGTGTAATACCGGGTATAGCCCACAAACCAGCCGTCCTTCAGGTCATTTGTCGTCCCGGTCTTACCGGCGCTTGGCATCCCGTCAAGCCCCCAGTTTTTGGCAGTCCCCTCCGTCAGTACTCCCTGTAGCACATCCGTCATCTGGCGGGCTGCATTCTGCTTATAAATCTCCTTTTCCTGTCCGTCAAAAGAGTATATCTCATTTCCATCCGCATCCACAATACGGCTGATACAGGTGGGTGTCCGGTATTTCCCGTCATTTTCCAGCGTTGCGTATGCCGCCGCCATCTCAAGAGGCGAGGTCCCATAGGTAAAGCCGCCCAATGCCGTGGTCAGACGGTAATCCTCTTTATCCAGTCTGGAAAAATTCATTGCCTTTAAATAAGATAGTCCCACCTCCGGCGTCAGTTCGTCATACAGCTTCCACGCAATCACATTAATGGACTGCTCCACCGCCCGGCGAAGCGTCACCTCCCCCTGATAGGTTCCCGTTGCATTGCGGGGACCATTCTCCACCGGCTCATCCACCAGCACGCTGTCCGGCGTATAGTTGCGTTCAAATGACGGTGTATATACAATGAGAGGCTTTATGGTGCTCCCCGGCTGACGGTAGCTCTGATAGGCACGATTCAACGTATAGCCCGGCAGTTCCTGTCCCCTGCCGCCCACAATTGCCCGCACACACCCGTTACTGTTATCAATACAGACTGCCGCCCCCTGCAGGGCATAAACCCCTTCTTCGTTTACTTCCGTAAAATCCCGCAGCGTTTCGTCCACCGCTTCCTGCAGAAGCTGCTGTCTGGAAAGGTTTATGGTGGTATAAATCTGATAGCCCTTTGTGTACAAGTCTTTCTGACACTGAGCATAACAGTCTGCATACGCGGCATCATAGGAAGCCTCCTCTTCCTCCGTTTCAAACTGATAGCAGAGCTTAAAACCCTGCCGCTCCATCAAAATCTCCGTGGCACAAAAATACGCATATGTCTCAACATAATTGTTTTTTGCATACTCTGCCGGACGTTCCAGCGCAATCTCCTCCGAAATTGCCTGCTGATATACCGACGCAGATATTTTTTCATCCTCCAGCATATTTTCCAGAATACGGTTGCGTCTTCCTATGGTATTTTCCATATTGGTCACCGGATCATACAGGGAAGGATTGTTGGGGATGGCACAGAGAAATGCAATCTGGGACAGAGAAAGCTCCTGCACGTCCCGGTTAAAGTACCCCCGGCTTGCGGACTGAATCCCATAATAGCCATTCCCAAAATAGATATTATTGAGATAAAATTCCATAATCTGGTCCTTGCTGTATCTCGCCTCCAGCTTCCATGCAATGAAAATCTCCTCCACCTTGCGCTGCCACGTTTTTTCCTGGGACAGAAAAACATTCCGCGCGAGCTGCATGGTGATAGTGCTGCCCCCCTGGGTGGCTTCTCCGTCCTGAAGTGCGGCTCCCACTGCCCTGAGAATCGCTTTATAGTCCACACCTCCATGCTGGTAGAACTTCTTATCCTCAATACTGACCATTGCCTGCACCGCTTCCGGCGGAATCTCATCGATCGGCACATAATATGCCTCCTGGGCGTCTTTTAGCATAGAAATTACCGTGCCGTCCGCCGCGTACACCACACTGGGCTGACTGCACTTAAAGGTGTCGGCATCCGCCTGTCTCACAAGCTGCGCCGCTTCACTCCGCATTGCCTCTACTTCCTCGCCGTAGCCTCCAAGGAAGTAATATGCCACCGCACCCGCTACCAGCAGAAATAAAACCAACTGTATTTTCGCAAATATCCAGAAGCCACGGTACTTCTTCTTTTTCTTCTTCCCTGCCATGGCACATCACCTCCTGTTACAGACTATACAAAACCAGAAACGCCCCCTGCTACAGTGTGACACTGTGATACGGAATTCCAAGCTGCTCCAGAACGGCTTCCTCCCTGTGCTGACAGGTAAATATCAAAATCTGTTCCTCAAGCCGGGACAATCCCGCCAACGCGCCCGCAAGCCGTGTGTCATCATACATGGCAAACGCCTCGTCCAGAAAAAAGGGCATCTTTTCCTCTCGTGTTACCATCTTCCCCACAGCAATCCGCATTGCAAGATAAATCTGCTCTAACGTGCCGCGGCTAAGCGCGTCTGGCGGCACTTCTTTTCCATCCGCCAGCACCCATAGTTTTCCCTCTCCGTCCACCCGGACACTGTCATACCTCTGGTTTGTAAAAATCGATACCCACCGGGACAGCTCTCCGTTCAGTTCATCCGTCACATCCGCACACACTTCCCCGGAAAGCTGCTGAATTTCCTGCGCCGCAAGCTCCAGCGCCTGAATATTCTCCTCCAGCTCCCGCTCCCTTGCGCCGGGATTCTGTGCCTCTGTAAGCTGCAATTGCAGATTAAACAACTGCGTTTCCTTCTCCCGGAGACGCTCCTGCAGCCGCTCACGCAATCTGTTTTGGGAGGCCGCTGCCTCCGCCGCCTTCCGCATCGCCTCCGCCGCTGCTTCTTGTGCCTGCGCAGCTCCTTCCGACGCCCGTTTTTCTGCCGCATTTTCCACTAATGCACGGATTCCCGCCACAAGAGCAAGCAGCCCCGCCAGCAGCCCTGCGCCCAAAAATGCCGGAGCCAGACTTGTCCTCTCCCGCAGCATCCAGCTACAGAAGAAGAAAACCAGAGCCAATCCGACTGTAATCAGCATTCCTTTTCCGGCAGGGTTCTCTCTTTTTACAGATGCTTCATTCCCTCCTGTAGCTGCTTCATTTTCTCCTGCAGGTTCTTCTTCGCACTCCGCCAGAGGCACCCCCGCCAGTTCCTGCCGCAATACGGCAATGTCCTGCTCCAGCAATTCCGCTTCCAGCTTCCGCCCTGCTGTACTGGATTCTCTGGTTTCTTTTTCTTTTCTTAAATCTGCCTTTAACTCTTTCTTTCTATTTTGTAATGCCGCAAGAGCACGCTTCACCCGGATTCCACCTGCTCCACTGCCGGAGGCATCCGCAAGATACTCCGTGAGAAGCCCCGCCAGTTCCTGCCCCGATGCCGCGCCGGACTGGGAAATCACACAGGTTCCCGCATAGGTCTCCCTGCGGATTCCCCCGAGAAGCATCGTAAGATCCCCATAGGCAACGGAAAGCTCCTCTCCGTCCGCCTCATTCCGAAGATACTCACTCCGCTCCTTCTGATAAAAATTCCGCTCCAGATAAAAAGGGCGTCCTTCCACCGAAAATCGAAGCGCACCGCTGTAAAAGGACGGCGCATGCCACGGTTCATATCTGCTATAGATATCCCCGGCGGCAGCTCTTCCCCTGTTTTTTTCCACACCAAAAAGCATTCCCAGAAGGAATGCTTCCAAGGTGCTCTTTCCCGCCTCATTTTCTCCGTAGATCACATTGATCCCGGGGGCAAAGCGAAAAGACGCATTCTGCAATTTTCCAAAATTAAAAACCTTTGCTTCCCTTATCTGCATATCTTATGTCCCAACAACGCATTTACACCGTATTCCAGTGCTTTCCGGCTTACGGGGTCCGTCCCGTTCCTCTGCATCCGCCGGATATAGCGTCCCAGCAGGGAATCACCGTATTCCTCCGCCAACTTTCCGTAATCGTAATCCGGCGTCACATCCACCGTCACATCCACAATGCGTTCCAGTTCCTCCAGCTTCGACACATCGTACTCTGCTTCCGGGTCCGCGCATCCCTCCAGGAAAAGCCGGAAATACTGGTATTGCGGTCGCTCCGTCAGAAGCGTCTTTGCCCATTCCACGAGTTCCCGCTCCGTGGTCTCCGGCGTCACCCGAAAGACCTCATGACAGTATTCGCATTTCTTAATCGGAAAAAAATGGACATTGCTTCTGCCCTTTCCCAATTCGCCCATCCAGTATCCGTGGGGACCGGTATCATTACAGTCCGTAGGCTCCAGGCTTCCCGCCATCACCGCCTGTCCTTCCGCCATCTGACTCCCCTTGTGGATGTGCCCCGCCGCTATGTAATCAAAACCATTGGCAAGAATCCGCGCAGGAGAAAACGGAATATGTCCTTCATCCCCGCCATGAGCCAGCAATACATTAATCCGCTCCGGGTTCGCCGGAACCAGCGTATCATAGCACCGCTGCCTCACCTCCCTGTGCCAGTAGCTTAAGCCGTACACTGCCACATTTTCTCCGGGAAAATCCATGCAGTCTGCTTCTTCCCGTCTGAAAATGCTGACATTTGCCGCCCATGGATACGTCAGGTAGTAAGATTTGGGTGTAAGGTAATCATGATTTCCCGCCAGAAGCACCACTCTGGTATCCGGAATCTGTGCAAGCAAACGGTTGACCTCTCTTAATTCCCGCTTCAGAGGCTGCGCGTGAAATAAATCCCCGGTGATAAAAAGGAAATCGATATGCCATTCTCCCGCCACCGCTACCACCTGGGCAAAGGAATCCCAGATATCCTGACTGCGCCGCCTGCTCCAGCTTCTGCCCGTATCCGGTTCCACCCCTAGGTGTACATCCGCTATATGGATAAAACGAATCGATTCCGTCATGGACACAGTCCCTTCCTACATTCTAATTTTTATAGGTCCACTTCTTCTTTTCAAAAAATTCATCCACCGCTTTCACAATCTGCTCCGGCTCCATGGTCTTTAACAGATAGCCATCCGGCTTCAAGGCAGAAACCTGCATAACCGTCTCCCGGTCATTGCGGCAAGTGAGAAAAATAACCGGAACGCTGGAGAATTCCGAATCTGACCGGATCATTTCCAACACCTGCTTTCCGTCGCAGACCGGCATTTCATAGTCAAGCAGAATCAGATCCGGGTGCTTCATCGTCAGATATTTGATGGCATTCGTACCCGAATTGGCAAGAATCACCTGATATTTATCCTCCAGCCAGCCCTTTACATTCCGAAGCATTGCACCGGAATCATCCACCACAAGAATTTTTTTCTTACTCTGACTCTGATCCTGTGCCAAAAATTCATTGATTGCTTCCGCCACCTCTTTTACATTGATGGGACGTAAGAACCGTTTCTTTACAAACTGCCGTGGAATCACATCCTCCACTGCGTCAATCTGCTCCTGATCTCCCATCATCAGCACCGGAATATCCTCCTCAATAATCCGGTCCTTCAGGTAAACCAGCAGTTTCATGTCTACCACCAGATTTTCATCTGCATAAATCAGAAACACCTGGGGAAGCTCTTTTAACCGTTCCACCTCACTCATATCACTGCCCACTTTCAGCACGGAATGTCCCTGTTCTTCCAACTGCTGTATCAGGGAAGATATGATGAAGCTTGTTGTCTGTGATACAAAAACTATGTTTGACATTTTATTCATCTCCTTTTCCTATGTTCTTTTACAAATGATTCCCAAGTATATTTTCCAGCGCTTTCGCGCTCTCTCCAATCTCATCCAGCGCCACGTCTGCCACCGCAACCCTTAGCTGTTCCATCCACACAAGGCTGTCCTCCGGCATCCGGCATTCCTCCAGTTTGCCCATCGCCGCATCTACTGTGTCCAGATCACAGCTCGCCACAGCCTCCTGTATCGTCTGAAGATACATGACAAGCTCCTCCGCGGCCGCCTCACGCTTTTCCCCCTCCTGTCTGACTCCATAGGGCTTTAAAACCGGCTTATAGCTGCGGTATCGTTCTAACACCTCCGGTGTATCGCGGCAAATCTCCTCTTCACGCCCTGCATGCCCCAGCTCCTCTAAATGGGCAAAGCCTGCCGACAGCTCCATCGCGCCAATCATCCGTGCCGTATTCTTTAATGCATGAACCTCTATGGTATAATCCTTAATCATATGGTCCGCAAGGCACTTTTCGATTTTTCCTGCTTTGACATCGATTAATTTATAAAAATCCCCTAACAGGCTTACAAAAAGCTCTCTGCTACCGGAGTTCTTAATGCCTTCCTTTGCATCGATTCCTTCTAAATGGTAGATATCCGCGCCCTCTAAAGCTGTGTCCTCCGCATCCGCAGGAGGCATCTCATTCCCCGAATCCCCGGATACTTCTCCGGTATTCTCCTTAATCAGCGCCTCGGGAAGCCACTTAAAGAGTACCCCGCTAATCTGCCTCATGTCAATAGGTTTTGCCACGAAACCATTCATTCCTGCCTCCTCAAAAAGCTTCTGCGCCTCTGTCATGGCATTTGCAGTGAGTGCAATCACCGGCAGCTTCCGGTAATAGTCCCCCTCTTTCTCCCTGAGGAGTTTTGTTGCCTCCACGCCGTCCATCCCCGGCATCATGTGATCCATAAATACAAGATGATACCGCTTCTGTTCTATCATGGCAAGTGCCTTTTTCCCGCTGTCTGCCGTGTCAAGCTGCATCTCAAAGGGCGCTAACAGCCCCAGCGCAACCTTCCGGTTCATCTCATTGTCGTCTACAATCAGGATTCTCGCCTCCGGAGCCGTAAAGTTTCTGACCGGAAGTTCCGCGTCTTCCTCCGCTTCCATCTCCGGGGTCACAAGCTTCTGGCTGATGGTAAAGAAAAACTCACTTCCGACGCCATACTGACTTTTTACCTCCAGCTTACCGCCCATCATTTCCACAAACTGGCTGGAAATCGACAGCCCAAGCCCGGTCCCTTCTTTTCCCTGATTCCGCTTCGTATCAACCTGCTGGAACGCGCCGAACAGCTTTTTCAGATCCTCCTCCCGGATTCCCTGTCCCGTGTCGGATACCGAGATAAAAAGTTCCACAGCCTCCGCCGTACGTCCCGTATCCTTAACGGTAAGCTCCACATGTCCTTCTTCCGTAAATTTGACCGCATTATTCAGCAGATTGATAATCACCTGCCGTATCCTGAGACCATCCCCGTACAGCTTCTGCGGCACACTTTCATCCACCTCGCATATGAGTTCCACCGGTTTATCCCCGATGCGGTTCTTAATCATGATACGGATGTCCTTTATTGTCTGCCCGAAATCATATACCTTTTCCACAAGCTCCATCTTTCCTGCTTCAATCTTAGACAGGTCTAAAATGTCATTTATAAGTGCCACCAGCGCATTGCCGGAGCTTTTGATATTCCCGAGATACTCTCTCTGTTCTGCCGAAAGCTTCGTCCGAAGCAGAATGTCCGTCATTCCCACAATAGCATTCATGGGGGTACGGATTTCATGGGACATACGGGAAAGGAAGGTGGACTTCGCCGCATTTGCCTCCTCCGCCCTGCGTTTTTCCTGACGGACCTGCTCCACCAGCAGGATATCAGGATTCTCCAGTGTCAGATAGAATGAGAGCACCATCAGCATGATTCCCATCCCGCTAATCAGTGCCAGAGGGCAAATCATCTGATACACAAGACAGACCATTTCAATTCCCAGGGAAAGTCCCACCGCCATTTTCTTCTTGATGTGTATCTGCTTCCAGTGGCGGGTTAAGGTAAGCACTGCCAGCAGAATAAAGATGACCACACAGCCGTAAATGGTAAAAACTGTCGGGCCATAGGAATAATTCCCTTCCGGTGTTTCCACATAGGTAAGTGGAAGCAGCGGCACACTTAAGACTCCCACGATCAGAACCAGCGTAGAAAACCTTTCGATGTGCTGGCAGTCCCTGGTCTCATCCTCCACCAGCAGTACAATGTATCGATATACAAAGTAAATCGTTATTATCATAGTTCCCAGAAACAGCTTGTGAATCACATAATTGCACCACCGCGGTATGTCATCCAGCCGATTAACGGTATAGATGGTCACGCCATCCAGCACCAGATGCACCATGGCTGTAATCAGCAGCACCGAAAAGCACCGGTGAAGCCGCGTATGCTCTCTTTTTGCGGAAAAATAAAGCACTGCCATAAGTGCCAGCACAAAAAAGCAGGCAATTTCCATTCTTATCATAAGTTATCCCCCAGTTATCTATCCCCTGTAAAACCTATCTAATACCTGTAATTATACAAAAACTTCCCGTTTAATTCAATCCCCTGCCGCCGGAATTCCCGTTCTGCCGGCATTTATCTATGTACTTTCTACCCCGTTTATCCGATTGGGGTAGAATCCTTTTTTTGCCTACTGCTCCATCTGTTTTCCCAGAAAGCCTGCCGCTGCCGTCGCCAGCTTACACTCCGTCTCACTCATTTTTACCTTACCATCCTTATTGCAGAGAATGACCGCTCCTATGGCATCTCCCTCGCAGATAATGGTGCTTATCGTCTGCTGCCCGTAGTCACCCTTATCGTCAAGTGTAATCTTAATAAAATTACTGTCATCCTTTGCCGCCAGGAAATTTTTCCGTTCTCCGATTACCTCCTCCAGCTGGCGGCTGATGGGTTTTCCCTCAAATTCTTTTTTTCCTGCCCCGGAAGCCGCCACCACATGGTCGCAATCGGTAATAATGACCAGATGTCCCGTGGTCTGCGCCAGACTCTCGGAATATTCGCTGGCGAACTGGCTCAGTTCTCCGATTGGAGAATATTTTTTCAGAATAATCTCCCCCTCCCGGTCCGTAAAAATCTCCAATGGGTCCCCTTCCCGGATACGCAGCGTCCTCCTTATCTCTTTCGGCACCACAATACGCCCCAGATCGTCTATTCTACGAACAATTCCTGTCGCTTTCATATAAAAAAAACCTCCATTTACTATACTTTCCGTTTCTGGAAATAGTATCTGTAAACGAAGGCTTTTTATACCTTCTTTTTCTGCCCGTCCTTACCATTTTTGTCTGTCTTTTCCATTTTTCTATAGTATTTTCTTCCTACAAGTAGTATAATAACTTATCATAACCGTGTCGTTTGCAGGAGTGTACATTATGAAAAAAGGTTTGCAGAAAACATTACTCTTTCTATTAATACTTGCCTCATTTCTCTGTGGTTTTTGCAGCCCGGCTACCGCGAAGCTCAAGGAAAAACGTATTCTTTTTATCAGTTCCTATTCCTATGCCTGGGACACCGTCCAGATTCAGATTGAGGGCATCAAGGCAGGACTTGGGGATGACGTGGTAATCGACTACGAATTCATGGACACAAAGCGTTTCCCGGATGAGGAAAGCCTGCAGATTTTCTATGACGGGCTGAAGTACCGGCTGGAGCGGCTGGAGCCCTACGACGTGGTCATCCTCGGAGACGATGCCGCTCTCAAATTTGCCATGGAGCATCAGGAAGAGCTTTTTTCCGGCATCCCGCTTGTGTTTGAAGGAATCAACAACGAGGCTTACGCAATGGAAGCCGCAGAGGACCCACTGGTCACCGGCGTTCTGGAAAAGCTTTCTTTTCAGAAGAATATCGATTTTGCACTGACCCTGTATCCCGATGCCAACCAGGTGGTTGCCATTCTGGACGACTCCATTACCGGAGAGGCAGAACGGAAATCCTTCTATACCAATGCAGCCTCTTACCCGGAGCTTGCCTTTTCCGAGATCAACACCTCCCAGCTGACCCAGAAAGAGCTTAAGGAGGCGCTTTCTTCCATCGCAGAGAACACCATTCTCATTTACATTGTCATGACCGAGGATGCGGACGGAAATCAATATACCAGCAAGCAGTCCGTCCAAATGGTAGCAAAATACGCCAGTGTTCCCGCCCTGCGTATGGTATCAGGCGGAATCGGGAATGGACTTTTAGGCGGAAACATCGTTTCCATGGAGCTCTCCGGAAAAATTGCTGCCCAGATGGCAACAGAGATTGCAGGCGGGAAAGATTCCTCCGAATATGATGTGGTGGTGGACAGCCCCAACATTTTCTGTATTGATGAGGCAGTGATGCGCAAATATAATCTGGATCTCTCACTGATTCCCGAGGATGCCACCATTGTCAATCACACTCCCACCTTTTTGGAACGGAATAAGGAGGCCATACTCCCTGTTACTGTGATTATCCTGTTATTTGCAATTGTGCTCCTCCTGCTGTTCCGGAGTTATCAGAAGCAGACCCTGCTCAATCATAAGCTGAAAAAGGACTCCTCACAATTTGAGAAGAATTCCCTAAGCGATGCCCTCACAGGTCTTCCAAACCGCACCAAGCTTTTTGCTGATCTGTCGGAGCTTGCCCTTTCCAACGCTGCTTATACGCTGCTCATGTTTGATATCGATAGCTTCAAGCAGATTAACGATACCTACGGACACATCTGCGGAGACACTGTGTTAAAAGAAATGGGAGTCCGTCTCACAAACATTACGGACGATTGCTTCGACTGCTACCGTCTTGCGGGAGACGAATTTATCTGTGTACTGAAAAGCTACCGGAAGGACAAAATTGACATTTACGTAAAGCGATGTCTGGAACAGTTTACTACCGACTTCCAGTTAACCAAGGACACCGCCATCCCGGTACACGTCAGTCTCGGTATTGCCATCTGTCCGGATGACTCCACAGAGGCGATGAAGCTTCTGGAGTACGCCGACCAGGCAATGTACAGCGTAAAGAAAAGCGGGAAGAATTCTTACCGCTACTACAGTGATCTTAAGGAATAAAAAAGGAACTGCCGCACGAAAACCTTCCGAGATGCAGATAATAAGCATTATCACATCCGGATTTTTTCGTGCGGCAGTCTCCTTTTTACGTTCTTGCGACTTTCTTGGCGCGTTTTTCCTCGTACATACGCTCGTCTGCCATATTAACGTACTCTTCCAGTGACAGACTGCTGCCACTCTCCGTTACAATGCATCCAATACTCAGTTCCAGAGGAAATGGCAGTTTTTCCTTTTCCCCTGCCTCCTGCACCAGAAGCCGTATCCGGTCTGCCATCTGTGCCAGTTCCTCCGGCTTGTGCGCTGCCCCCACAATGAGAAACTCGTCTCCGCCCAGGCGGATTGGCAGTCCCTCTCCGCCGCAGTCCTTCTCAACGGCAGTCATCATCGCGGATGCCACCGCCTTTAAGGCAAAATCTCCCATTTCATGCCCATAATTGTCATTCATATATTTCAAGCGGTCCAGATCCAGATACAGCAGAGAAACCCCTTCTCCCCGCTGCTTTTTCTCCAGGAAAAAGCGCTCAGCAAATTCATGATAGCCCTGGCGGTTATATAACCCGGTCATTCCGTCCCGCACATACATATCCGCAAGTACCCGGTTCATGGTCTGCAGCCGGAGCTTCCGGTACAGGTTCTCCATTGCCGCCATCAGTGCATTTGCAATCTGAAATGCATACTGGTTCGCCATAAAATATTCTCCGTTTTTCATGGCAAAATAGCCCACCGTCTCCTCGCCAAAATGGAGCGGCAGAAACAGGAAACTATTTCCCGCTGTTTTCTCCTCAAAGGTGGGAAATAACGCTGAGATTTGCGTAACCGCTTTCCACTTCTCATCCTGTAACGCCATAAACTGTAGCTGCTTTGGATAGCCACAATTGAGGAATCCTCCGCTGCTCATCGGTCTTCCGGGAATCAGTTCACTGCTGCCTCCCTGCTCAAGGTGCTCATCCAATGCCAGACAGATACCGGCACATTTATCATCCCGCATGCTTTTCTTAAGGGCGTACAGCATCTCCTGAAACGTAGTGCACTTCATCAGTTCATACTGCAGTCCCAGAATCTCCTCATCAAACTCATCCGATTCCAGATGCTGTATAATCTGACGTTTCGCATATTCTCTTGTATTAAAATTCTCATCGGTCTCAAAGCCGGAGTGCTCTCTTAAGCCATGCTCCGGTTCCACCTCACAACCACAGCTTTCCAGGAAAACGCAGTTCGTCGCGGTATAATGAAAATGCGGCACTTCCTCCCCCGCCCAGATTCTGCGCAGGATATCCACACAGTCATATCCCACTTCTTCCCGGATTCTTCCTACAGTCGTAATGCTCGGTTCAAAATAACGTGCCTTATCAAAGTTATCAAAGCCCGTCACCCGGAAATCCTGCGGCACACGATACCCCATCCGCTCCGCTGCAAGACACACGCCCACCGCAATGTTATCGTTCGCGCAGACAACGGCATCGGGCAGTTCCTTTCGCTCCTTCAGAAGTACCATAAAGCCGTTTTCTCCGCAGCCACTCCCGAAATCACCGTAATAAAAATCCTCCGGTCGGCAGGCAATTTTTTTCTGATGCAGGAAATCCGTAATTCCTTCCACCCGCTGTATATTTTCATAATTGTCCTCCGGTCCCATAATGAACCAGAACCGGCGGCAGCCATGTCTGTCGTAGAGATGTTCCAGCAGTTCCTGCATCGCTGCAAAATTGTTGATTCCCACATAATAGAAATCCTCCACATCCCGCTCCAGAGACAGCACCGGCTTGCCGGAGCTGCGCGCCAGCCCGGTAATCTGTTCCGCAATGGCAGTATGCCGGATATTATTGACATCCAGAATAATTCCGTCGAACTCCCTCAGGTCCGGCAGATGAAAAATATTGTATTCCCCCCGGTTGTACTCCTCATCTCTGCTCCAGTTGCCAAAGCTGTTGAAAATATACAGATTGGCTTCCTCTCCGGTTTCCCGGAGACGTTGCAGAATTCCTGACGGAAACGCATAGGTCATGTAGCGTTTCCAGCCATCCATCAGTAATGCAATTTTTTTCATGTAAAAACCCCCGCATGATTGTTGATTGCTGTTCGTGTAGTCATGTGCATATTATACCATAACTCACCAGCTTTGCATTACATTTTTCCGCGAAAAATCAAATAAGGAAGCGGTTGCGCAAATCAGCGCTTCCGCTCCCTTAACACGATGCCCAAAACAAATAGAACCCCTGCCGTTCCGAGAAAATATCCCCAGGTATCGTAGTGTCCTCTCACCATGGAAAGCAGCCCCAGCTTTCCGAAATACTTCGCAGCCCCCATATTGCTGGCAAAATATAAAACCGGTACCATGTAACCGATGACAGGCTGATTGGTGATTCCTGCGGCAAAAAACCCCAGGCTCCCCAGAAACAGTGCCTCACAAAATGCCCCGCGCCAAAGTTCCCATGCAGGGAAAACACTGTTTCCCGCAGACAGACGCAGAATAAAAATACTGTTCACCGCCGCAAGCAGGGTTATGGCAAGGAGAATCCTCCCCAGATAAAGCTGCCACATTGGCATCGCCTTAGACTGCTCCAACTGCCAGAGTTCCGCATCCGACTCACCGGAAAATATGGGTGTACATAAAAGAATCCCGCCAAGGATTCCATACATCTCCATGACCTTTGCTGCCCCTGCCGCATCCAAATTCCGAAAGCTCAGAATCACGCCTGCCGCCAGAACAAAGACCGCTGTGGCTGCCACATGGGGAAGATACTGGTGTTTTGCGAAGCTAAGCACGGTTTTTGAAAATCTTTCCATACAGTGATGTCCCCTCTCTCCGCCGCTTCTCATATACGATAATTGTCAGCAGCAAAAGTACAATTGAAAGTCCCACATAATAAATTTTATTGCGGCACAGCTCTGCAAACTGCGCGGCAAACGAATTATATCCGCCGAACCGGTTCCAGCGTGTAACAAGCTTCAGCCCGAAATTTCCCGTCAGCGTATCCGCGGTTATCTCCGATCCAAACACCCATACCAGCCCCACCGGAATTGCAAGGATATTCTGGGCTACCTCTGTGAGGAAAAAGGATAATGCCAGCATCGCCATGATAATCGGGAGATTCCAGAGAAGATTATATTTAAGAAACGCCAGTCCGTCCGGTCTCATTCCCATTTTTAGCGTCTGATACTGATAGGGTAGCTGCAACAGAAAGCCATACACAACCACCGGCACAAACAACATCACCACATTGGCAAGATAACGGCTCACAAGCAGCACCGCACCGGATACCGGCTTTGCGTAAAGAACCTCGGACACCCTGGCGCGCTTATCCCTAAGACCTGCGGCTGTACCGATAAAAATGGTCAGGAGTGCCAGAATAAAACCTGCATAATCGCAGAATAACCGCAGTGCCGCACCGGTAACACGATCCTTTTCACAAAGCTCCTGCCAGTTTCTATGCGCCTGCTCATAGGTCAGTTCCACGATTGCTCCATGCAGGTAATCAGACTCGTAGTAGCTTCCCTTCCCGATAAGCTCCGCCGCCCGGTTCATCAGCTTTTCAAACTGCTCATAGGTATAATCCTCCCGGATTGGAATATGCCAGCCGTTTTCCGCCTTTCTGTACTCCTCATAACTATCATAGGATGTAACGCTGCTCCAATAGGCATAATGAAGCTCCTCCAGCTCCCCGAAGGTTTTTCCAGTTGCCTCCTCCACCGCTGTCTTAAGCTCGGAAATTCCCTCATCATCCAGAGTCACCACCTTGACAAATCCAAAGGGATATGTGTAAAAGCTATTGCCGTATGTTTCCTCAAACAGGTTTTCTATTCCCTCCTCCATAATATCCGACTCATCCGTACTGCTGCCATATCCGTAATTATCCCATCCCGGTTCCGGCTCTATCAGATCATTCATCCAGTCTGAATCACTCATCTGGCTTGTGAGAAACACCACAAACACCAGAAGATATATATAGTAGATCAGACTTTTTAAAATCTGCCTGCATTCCCTGACAAACAAAGCTCCCATCATACAACCGCACCGCCTTTCTGCCGGTGCATCAGAAGCATATAGGCATCCTCCACCCCCGCTTCACAGCGTACTGCTGCCGCAAATGGCGGCTGTTTGGCAAGTATCCTTACCGTGGCAGTGCTCCCCGCCATCGTAATCCCCGTCACCGGATATTTATCCTTAATCCGCTCCAGCTCACTTGCAGACACCTGAGCCGCATACACCTGTCCCTCCGCCAGTTTCAAAAGCTCTGACACCGTTCCGCGAAAAATGACCTGACCCTCGTTGAGAATGGCAATCTGCTCGCAGGTCGCCTCAATGTCCCCTACAATATGCGTGGACAGCAGCACAATGCGATCTCTGGCAATCTCGCACAGCAGATTGCGAAAACGCACCCGCTCCTCCGGGTCAAGTCCGGCCGTAGGTTCATCCACAATAATGACACGCGGATCATGAATCATTGCCTGCGCAATGCCAAGTCTGCGCTTCATCCCACCGGACATTGCCTTTACCTTCACATTTTTCTGTCCCAGAAGATTGACCTGCTCCAAAAATTGCGGAACCTTTTCCTTTCGTTGTGCCCTGTTCATACCGGAGAGTACTGCAAGATAATCCAGCGCCTCCCATGCCGACATATTACCGTACATGGAGAAATCCTGCGGCAGATACCCCGTCATCTCCCGGATCTGTCTTGCCTGTTCCACCGGCACTCCGCAGATATTTACCTCCCCCTCTGTTTTTTTCAGCAGCGTGGTAAGTACCTTCATCAATGTGGTCTTCCCTGCACCGTTCGGGCCCAGCAAGCCGAACATGCCCTGCTCTATCGTGAGACTGACGCCGCGCAGCGCCTGCTTTTTGCCAAATTCCTTGGTCAGATTTGAAATTTCTATCCGCGTTTCCATCCCAATGTTCCTTTCCTTGTTTTGATAAATGCATGATACAGTATAAAAATCTATAAACTCTCTATTTTTTCCTAATAAAAAAAAAGATTGAAATAAAAAAGTGTGCTGAGCACACTTTTTTATTCCATATCCCCGTTCCATTCCACTGCGAATGTTGCGCACGCAATGCCCCCTCCGTCCACACTGTTAATCAGGGTCACATTACCGCCATGCTTCTCACACAAAAGCTTACAGACAGAAAGCCCGATGCCAAAATGTGCCTGCCGGTCTGTTCCCGTTTCCCCTGACCGGCTCCCGGCTTCACTGTAATACACCTCCGTGGCTTTTTCCAGGGCATTTTCAGAAAATCCCTGTCCATCGTCCTTCACATATAAAAAGAGTTGCCGTTCCCGTATTTCCAGCTCCACCGTTACCTGGCTGCGCGCATAGCGCAGCGCATTGGACAGCAGATTATCACAGACCTCCTCCACGATGGTCTCATCCGCAAAGATTTGCGCAGGTAGCGGTCCATGCCTCATGTCAAACCTGGGCTTTTTTCCTGTCACGACTCCGTTACCCGGACACCCTGCCGCCAGCGTTTCTCCAGTATTCTTAAGCCGTTCTGCAAACGCTGCGGTATCCAGCCAGGCGGCATGCACCTCCCTGGCTTCCTCTTTCTGGATTCTTGCCATAGTCCCCGCAAAATCCAACAACCGGTTTTCCTGATAAAGCATGGTGGAAAGCTTCTCCATAAGCATTTCCTCCGTCACCTTCCCCTGGGGAACGTAACGCTGTAAAAATTCTGTATTGCCCTTTATGACAGTAAGCGGTGTACGCACATCGTGAGCAAACGCCGCATTGACCCGGCGCTGCGCCTCCTCGTTCTGCCACTGCCGCTTTTTCTCCTCCACCAGAAGCTGCCGCATACGCTCCATACTGCGGCAGACGCCTCCCATCTCATCCTCACTGTACCAGGCAATCTCATGGCTGTAATCCCCCACCGCAATATAAGACATGGCCTCCTCCACCGAAGCTGCTGCTGTCAGGATTTTTTTCTTTAAGTACAGATGCGTGGTCAGCACTGCTGCCAGCGCCAGATAAAGATAACCGCAGACGTGGTACAGAATATAAATCAGCCGGTAACAGACGCCGGTGTGGCTGGAAAGAAAAAACTCCAGCAAACGGGTTTCATCCACCCTGCCATAGGTCCGAATGTCCGTACCCGCAAGCACGGCAAGCCAGCTCTCACACAGATTTCTTGTAAGCACATAAAGAGTTGCTGCTCCTATCATTCCAAACAGCAGGTAAAGCAGTATGCCCTTCTGCAGGGACGCGCCCTTCAGATAGCGGCGCAGGTTCTCCAGCCGTTCCTCTAACCAATCCATTTATAGCCCACTCCCCAGACCGTTTCAATGTATTCTCTGCCACCGCGTTGTCCCAGTTTCTTACGGATGCGGCGTACATGCTCCGTGATGATGGAGGAATCTCCCTCCCTATCATACCCCCGGACCCTCTCATAAATGGCTTCCCGGTCAAATACCTGCCCCTTATTGACAAGAAGAAGCTCCGCTATCTGGAATTCCGTCTTGGTAAGTCCCACATCTACTCCGTTTTTTAGCATCCGGTACCCCGGAAAATCCACCACCAGCTCCCCGTCCACGAAGGTTCCCTCCGACGTACTCCGTTCCTCCCGTCTGAAATGTGCCTCAATGCGGGCAAGCAGCTCCTCCATGGAAAATGGCTTGAGTATATAGTCGTCTCCTCCCGCTTTTAAGCCACGAATCCGGTCCTGCTCCTGTGTGCGGGCAGAAAGAAAGAGAATGGGCGCGCTGACAAAGGAACGGATGGACTGACAGAGCCGGTAGCCGTCCATATCCGGCAGATTGATATCCAGCAGAATCAACTCCGGCTTCCGGGAAAGAAGACTGATTGCTTCTCCCCCGTTTTCTGCTGTGTCCACCAGGTATCCCTCCAGTTCCAGGGACTCCTTTAAAAGCCTCCTGATGTCCGGTTCGTCATCCACCACAAGAATCCGTTTCATAGCCTTACCTCCCCTCCCTGTTCCATCCTGCCGTTCATCCGGTTACAGATAGTTTTTTATCTCCATTGGTGTCCGGGCAAAGCGGTCCGCACCATGCTCCAGCAGAAATTCCCTGTCCCGGAATCCCCAGAGCACCGAGATACAGGGGACTCCGGAATTACGCGCCGTAAGCAGATCCACATCGGAGTCTCCCACGTAGACCGCAGTCTCCTTCGTTTTCCCAAGCTCTCGCAGCGCAGCCTCCACCATATCCGGAGCCGGTTTTTTCGCCAGCCCCTCCTGGTCACCGATTGCCACCGTAACAATCCCTTCAAAATAATCCCGGGAGAGTGCTTTCACCGCAGAGTCCAGTTTATTGGACACAATGGCGAGGGCATATCCCTCCGCCTTCAATTGCCGCAAAAGCTCCACCACGCCATCATATGCCTTTGTACAGTCATTGTTGTGCAGGGCATAATATGCTTTAAATGCTGCAAATGCTTTCTCAAAATCTGCCTCCCCGCAGTCCTTTGGCACCGCCCGCTCCATAAGTTTGCGCACACCGTTTCCCACAAATGCCCGCACTTCATCCAGTGAGCGTTCCGGCATATTCATCTCCCGCAGCGCATGGTTTACCGCATGATACAGGTCGTAGAGCGTGTCAAGCAGTGTACCATCCATATCAAAGATTACTGTATCGTATTTTTCCATTGTATTCCTTCCTGTTCCGACATTCCCGCCGGATTATTTCACACTGACCTCTCCCGCCAGTACCCGTTTGTAATCCTCGTAATTTTTTGCCAGAAGTGCCGGAGTGTCCAGCCCGTAGGGACATTTGCTCTTACATTTATTACAGTGCAGACAGTTTTCAATCTTCTTCATCTTCCCCTGCACTTCCTCCGTCAACTGCAGCTGCGACGGTGACCGGCGCAAAAGCAGAGACATCCGCGCACAGTTATTAATCTCAATCCCCGCCGGACAGGGCATACAATACCCACAGCCGCGGCAGAAATCACCGCTCAATTCCTCCCTGTCATGGGTAATAACCGCCCGGATTTCATCATCCATCACCGGAGGATTTTCAATATAGGAAATAAACTCGTCCAGCTCCCGTTCCCGCTGCACGCCCCAGATGGGCAGCACGTTGTCGTACTGTGCCTCAAAGGCATATGCCGCTCTGGAATTCGTAATCAGTCCGCCGGACAGGGCCTTCATCGCAATAAATCCCATGCCCGCTTCCTTACACTTGTCCACCAGTGCAATGTCTTTCTCCGTAGCAAGATAGCAGAATGGAAACTGCAGCGTCTCATACAGACCGGATGCAATGGCTTCTTCCGCGACTGCAAGGCGGTGATTGGTAATCCCGATATGGCGGATTTTTCCCTGCGCCTTCGCCTCCAGCATTGCTTCGTACAGTCCGGTTCCGTCCTCCGGCTTCGGGCAGAAGGAGGGGTTATGGAACTGATAGAGATCAATATAATCCGTCCGCAGATTGTGCAGGGAGGTCTCGAGCTGTTCCCAGAACTGGTCGGCATTTTCTGCCGCTGTCTTGGTGGCGATTACCACCTTTTCCCGCATACCCGCAAATGCTTCCCCCAGCTTTTCCTCACTGTCCGTGTAGAACCGTGCCGTATCAAAAAAGGTAATGCCCGCCTCGTAGGCTTTTCTTGCCAGATGCACCGCGTCCTCCGTAGAAATCCGCTGGATCGGCAGCGCGCCGAATCCGTTTTTGTTCACTGTGATGCCGGTCTTTCCTAAAGTCACCATTTCCATACTTCTTACCATCCTTCCTTCTATTCTTTCAAATACGGAAAAAACAGACTGCTTTTTCCCTTTTTATCAAACATATTATTATACTGCAGTATCCTGTAGTTTTTGAGCCATTCCGCTTCCTCTCCCGTGGCATCCTCCAGATGGGCAAAACCACCCAGGGTTTTGGAATAATAGCCCCTGGAATTAATGGCAGGAACCTCCTCCATCATATCCGCCAGAAACTGATTATATGCCGGCAGGGCAATTCCCGCCCGCTGCAACGCCAGTGTAGACAGGAAATTCAAGCTGGTGATTTCCACCTCGGACTCCTCACTGTCATAATTGGTCCAGATAAAAAACGGCACCGTATAAAGCTGCTCCAGTTCATCCAGCGTCAGCCCGGACAATCCCTTTCCGTTCAGGTAGGGGTAGAAGCTGGAGGAAAGGCTGGGCTGATGGTCGCCAAAAAAGACAATTTCAACCGGTTCCTCCACCTGCTCAAAATAAGAAATCAGATATTCCAGGGACTTATCACTCTCATGGATCAGGGAAAGATACTGATTCACATCCGGATAATCCACCCCCAGCATCCTCACCTCTTCCTTAAAATTCTCGTACTTCTCCGTATAGCCGCCATGATTCTGCATGGAAATACTCATAATAAACAGATTTTCCCGGGATGATTTCTCCTCATAACGTGCAATGATGCTCTCATAAAGCTCCCGGTCTGTGACATACTTCCGCAGAATCTTCGTCTGATCAAAATCATCGATAAAATGCATTTCATCAAAGCCAAGATCCGGATACACACTGTTGCGGCTCCAGCCGGTCTCATAATACGGATGCATTGCCACACAGGTATACCCTTCATTTTTCAGATTGGACACGATGGAGGTCGGAGTATCCGAAATATACTGCTGGTATACCACCGAGCCGCTTGGCAAAAATGCCATCGTATTCCCCGTCATAAATTCCCATTCCGAATTAGGTGTCTTGGCTCCAAAGACAGAGGAGATTGCATATCCCTTCGTGGTGTTCTCCGTCAGAGAGTCATAGAAGGGCGTCACATCCATATTGGTTATGAAATCTCCCACCACGCCAAGATCTGCGTAGGATTCGCTCATAACAACGATAATCGTAGGTTGTTTTTCCGCTCCGGTTTCCTTCTCCCCTGCGTACTGCTCCTCCAGCGCTTTCACCGCATCCGCAGAACAGCCCTCCGGTGCTCCTACAAAGCTGTCCCGCACGCTCAGAACGAAATTTAAAATATAGCCGTTCCGATAGCTCCCCTTCTGCTCCCATGTCTCCGTATTGATCCCCTGACTTTTCGAGCCAACGTAGGCACAACACAGCGCAAGCAGGGAAGCGCAGATGATTGCCATAGGAATCCTTTTTTTGAATGAAACATGCAGTTTCCTTATAAATGCCACATAAAGCGTAGAGAGCAGAATGACGTATGCCGCCCGCGTATCCAGCACGAAATCGTAATTACCTGCCACCGAAAGCCCCGTGGAAATAGACTTTAAGTCACTGAAAATAAATTCGTTTCCCCGAAACAGATAGACAAAATAATTGATTCCCGCCACGGACATCAGAAAAATGTGAGCAATCATGCAGCTTAAGCCTGCATTATTGGAAAAAATCTGCACCAGCAGAAATACCGCCAGGCAGCAGAGGATATTCAAAAGCAGCCTGCTGTCCGAAATTTTTGCCCGAAGCTCCGCATCCAGCAAAAGGTACTGGACGTGAAACGCCGTAAATATACTACTGCCCGCAAACATAAACCCTGTCCACAGCCAGGGCAGCTTCTCACTCAGTTCGATTTTTAAGCTTTTTATCAGAAAATAGCAGGCGCCAAACACTGCCAGCACCCAGATGGGAAACCCCACCGCAAAAAGCAGCGCTGCCGCCAGCACCATCGCCACCGCCAGCCTGCCGAAATTCTCTTTCTCAAAATATAACCGTATCTTCATACAATCCCCGAATCCTGTCATCGCGCCCGCCACGGGCGCAAATCCGTTTTCTGATTTCACAAGTGCTTCGCACACACAATTGTACCAATTCGGCGGAATTTGTCAATTTTCTTCTGCTTAAAATTTTATAAAGAATCCTGCTCCGCAGGATTCTCCGCCTGCGGCGGGTTGCGTCAGCAACATCTACCATTCCGCCGCAGTGCGATCCTCGCGGAGCGTTTTTTATTTCATAGGAAAGGCATTCACTTTCACACGTTAATATAACAAGGTCTTTCCTATGAACTATGAAATCAAGAAAAAGGCTGCCGCATGAAGAAATATCCGAAAAAATTATTTTCTTCATGCAACAGCCCTTCTTATATATTATTTATATTATTATTGGTTTTTCATAGCAAAGGAAACACGCTTTTTTCGTATCTGTCTTGCAAGCACAACCACCGCTCCCACCAGAAACGGAAATACAAAGGTTGCAAACCGGTACAGCAGAGATGCAGAGCCTGCCATGCCGCCTCCCACAATCCCTGCAAACAGGGACGTGAACACAAACTCTGTGGAACCAATCCCTGCGGGTGCCGGAATCACCGCCGCCAGCATAACGGACAGTGAGGTCACTGCCATGTTCTGCAGCAGGGTCGTTGTTCCAAGCTCTGCGAAAACAAGATAGGGAATGCCATACCAGAAACAGAACTTTAACAGATTCAGAAGAATTGTCGCTCCCACCAGCGCTTTCTTCTTCAGAAGGAAACGGGATGCCTCCTCCAGCATATCGCACTGTTCCCGCAGTTTTTCCACCTGCCCGTCAATTCTTCCCTTTAATTTCTTATTGGCAAAATCGAGCACTATAAAAATCAGCTTGTGAAATCTTCCCGAGCAACAGAATAGAATCAGGCACAGGGTAATCACAACAGTTACACCATAACCTGCCATCAGCAGTCCTGTATAATCCGCAAAATAATTCCGCATAAAGCCCCAGTTTAAGGCAAACAAAATCACGGAAAACAGCGCAATACTCAGTTTATGGAATGCATACTGCAGCATATACAGCCCAAAGCCCTTCGAATATTCAATTCCATGCTCTCCCAGGTAATAAATCGCCGCCACACCGGCTCCGCTCCCCAGGGTTGCCACCCGGTAAAAGGAGCAGTAAAACGCGTTAACCACACCGTTTCGATAGGAAAATGCCGGATTGTACTGCTTCCCCAGGAGGGTGGTAATGCCTCCCTCCACAAGATGATACACGAAAGACATCAGGCAGATACCCACAACCACCATGGGTCCCGTCTGCTTTAACTGCTCTAAAATCGGTCCGGCGGAATCCCGGAAGGTATACACAATGGCTGCCACAAAGATAAGCACCAGCACCCATTTCAAAATCTGTTTTTGTCCTTTACTGATAGTAATCGCCTCTTATTTCTTCTTGAAGTTGGTGTAACCCTTCTGATGATATGGATGCTCTGCCCACAGCTTATCTGCCGTTTCCTTCCACTCACAGGCATAAGCTTCACATTTTCCGCAAAGGTGCTCCACCGTCTCCTCTTCCTCGACATCGGTAGAATGTGCTCCGGTCTCATGCACCATTCTCTGCAAAATCTCCGGATTCTCCAACATCGGACAGGGACGCAGCATATTGTCGTTAAACGGCTGGTTATCCCGATACGCCATGAACAGCGGCTGCTTTAAGCACTCCAGCAGAGATTTCTCCCGGATATTGGCACCGGAATAATGGATAAATACGCAGGGCTCCACATCTCCCTTAGGGTTAATGTGACAATAGTTTCTGCCGCCCGCAATACATCCGCCTACAAATTCACCATCGTTCTGGAAATCCATAACAAAGATTTCCTTGCCGCCCTCCATTGCACGAACCTCACGGATTCTGTGATAAATATATTCTCTCTGCTCCTTCGTCGGCATCAGCTCCGGAGATGCCTTCATTCCAACCGGCATGAGATGGAAATACCATGCGAAACGGCTTCCATGCTCAACCAGCAGATCAAAGAATTCATCGGACGTTACCGCATCCATGTTTTTACGAGTATAGCACACACTGTTACCGAAAATCAATCCATTTTCATGAAGCAAATCCATTGCGTGAATGACCTTCTCATAGACACCCGCACCACGGCGGAAGTCGTTTGCATCCTCAAATCCCTCCAGACTGATGGACAGGGATAAATTCCCCACCCGCTTCATCTCATCACAGAATGCCTGATCTACCAGTGTTCCATTGGTGTAGCAGTGGAATGCGCAGTCGTTGTGCTTCTCGCAGAGCTTAATCACATCCGCTTTCCGCACCAGCGGCTCTCCGCCCGTCATCATATAGAAATAAATACCAAGCTCTTTTCCCTGCTTTACAATGCTGTCCATCTCATCAAATGTCAGATTCAGCTTGTTGCCATATTCGGCTGCCCAGCATCCGGTGCAGTGCAGATTACATGCACTGGTGGGGTCCATCAGAATGAGCCACGGAATATTGCAGTCGTGTACCTCACGCATCTTACGGATTGTCTTGGTTCCGTAAAACGCTGCCTGATATCCCAGATTTAAAGCAGTCATCTTTGCCACATGGGGATCGGTCTCATCCAGAAGGCGGTTTACATAGCGCATCCATTTGTGATCCGGATTCTGAATCATTTTACGCGCTCCCTCATAAGATTCCCTGGTAAATTCATTTCCCATGAATTTCTCCGCCAGATCCACAAGCTGGAGTAACCCTTTCTCCCGGTCCTTCTTCAGACTTCTCAACGCAGCATCGATTGCCACGCTGAATGCTTTTCTTTCCACTGCACCTGCAAGATTTCCCATAATTATTCAATCCTCCGTTTTCCTCTTTCAAACACTTCTTTTCCTAAAGCAAAGTATATGAAATATCTTTCGCTTTTTGAATATGCAATGCCATTTTTATGTAGCCAACAAATATACATTTCGACGCTTTTGTCTACATTTTCCCTTAACAGTTTTACAAAAAACGGGTATAATAATTCCTGATTTTCAAAATGTGACACACTTTTTATTTTGCAAGGAGGATTTTATCATGCCCGGATTTATTACACACTATCTCTGGGGACGAGAGGCATGGCAAGCGCTTGCTTCCGGCCCTGCCAAAGACAATCTGTACCGCAACCGCGGGGCCTATGCACTGGGTCTGCAGGGACCGGATCTTTTTTTCTATGATATACCCTCCCATCTTCTGCCCGGCAAAAACCGGGGGGCTCTGGCGCATACCCACGCCACCGGCAGGTTTTTTGCAGGAATGTTAGAACGGGCAGAACAATTCCCTGCGGGTGAAAAAAGAGACATTGCGCTCGCTTACCTCGCCGGTTTTTTAGGACACTATACCCTGGACACCGTCTGTCACCCCTATATCTATGCCATGACACATTACCATGGACGGGAAAGCTTTTATTTCTCAAGGCATTGCTATCTGGAAATGGATATTGATATTGCCCTGCTGGACTTTAAGCTGCACCGGAAGCCCCGGGATTTCCATCACGAAGACACCATCCGTCTTACAGCCATACAGCGGGAGGTCATCGCCTCCCTGCTGCACGCCGCCTATCGCAAGGCATTCCCCAGTCTGCATGTTCATAAATCCGCTATCTACCGCGCCCTCCTTGTCATGCCCTGCACGCTTCGCTTGCTCCATGACAATACCGGGCAGAAAAAGGTACTCATGCGTTCTGTCGAAGGTCTGGTGTTTGGTCACGCGCTTTTTTCCCCATTAATCTTAAGTGACACCGTATTTTTCCGCACAGACCCCTTCAACCTGCGCCATGCCAAGTGGACAAATCCCTGGGATGCCACCTTAACCTCCCACGAAACCTTTTTTGACCTCTACGAGAAGGCAATGCAGCGCTATCTTCCCCGTCTCGCCCGTCTGTGTGACCTGCTCGAAGATACCGGATCGCTACCGGAGGAAATGTACTCTGTCCGGGCAAAAGAAAAGGACCGGCTCAGGCAGGAGTTCCTTTCCAACTACGGAAATAATTCTTTCCATAGCGGTCTGCATGTCTCCATACCAAGCTGATCCGTTTTCTTACAATTTAAAATATTCTTTAATCTGTTCCAGTATAATCCCCATCAGTCTTGTGCGGGCTTCCACGCTCGCCCAGGCAATATGCGGGGTAATAATCAAACGCTGACTGTCCTTGATGGCACGCAGCGGATTGTCCGCGCTCATCGGTTCCACCGACAGCACATCCAGTCCTGCCGCAGCTATGACTTCCTGGGTAAGGGCATCCGCCAGATCCTGCTCCACCACAATGGGGCCTCTCCCCAGGTTCAGGAAAATCGCGGTTTTCTTCATTTTCGCAAAGGCTTCCCGGTTCATAAGTCCCTTCGTATTCTCATCCAGCGGTGCGTGCACCGACACAATGTCCGATTCCCGCAGCAGCGTGTCAAAATCCACTCGATCATACCCCGGCTGGCTGTTCTTGCCGGAGGTAGAATAATAAATGACACGGCAGCCAAACAGCTTTGCGATATCCGCCACCCTGCGCCCGATATTTCCCAGCCCGATAATCCCCCAGGTCATACCGCACAGCTCATGGAAATGTTTTGCAAAATGGGTAAAAATCGTATCTCCGATGTATTTCTCCGACTTCACGTAATCATCGTAATAACGCAGCTTCTCCAGCAGATAGAATAACAGGGCAAAGGTATGCTGTGCCACAGATTCCGTGGAATAGCCTGCCACATTCCGCCATTCAATGCCCCGCGCCGCCAGATATTCCTTATCCAGATTGTTGGTTCCCGTAGCGGTAACACACACCAGCTTTAGCTTTGCCGCCTCGCCAATGGACTGTTCGTCGATG
Source organism: Roseburia sp. (assembly GCA_051877675.1). Classification (GTDB taxonomy): domain Bacteria; phylum Bacillota; class Clostridia; order Lachnospirales; family Lachnospiraceae; genus Roseburia. The sequence continues at coordinate 38,560 of JBJEJC010000098.1, forward strand.
ACAACCTTGTTCAGTATAATCACATCCGCATCCTTCGTGCGCTCACGCGCCTCCGCCGGAGTCGAAAAGTCATAACGCACCACCTCGCCCAGTTGTTTGAACCCGGACAGGTCAATGTCCTCTCCAATGGATTTTGCATCCAGAAAAACTATTTTCATGCCTGTTCTTCTCCCTTATGGTTCTCCGGCATAATGCTGCTTTCTGCCACATAAAGTGTTACACCGCGGATTTCCTTTACCGTCACAATCGTTCCAGCCTCAAAACATTTCCCGTCTTCGTATGCCCGTGCTGTCCATTCCATTCCCTTTAAAACTGCCCTCCCGGTTCCCTTCCGGTTATCTACGGTCTCCGTCAGGCACACATTTTCTCCGATAACAGTCTCGTAATTCGTTTTGGTCAGATGGGGCTTTAAATATTTCATCGCCCAAGGTCTTGTAAATGCCAGAAGTACCACAGACACGCCCACAAACACCAGAATCTGCCAGATTAGCCCCAACCCCAGCGCATAACACAACAGTGCCGCCAGAGCCCCGCCTGCAAACCAGATGGATGTAAGACCTACCGTGGCAATCTCCCCGATGGCAAATGCCACAATCAGAACAATCCAGATAATTCCCTCCATATGAACACCTCCAAAGCTTTCCTATATATCCAGTATAACACGAACTATTTTTGATTGCTACGGTTAATTATATGGCAATTCCTGCCGAAAAAAGTAACAGAAAATGCCACGGACGGCGTTTTGCCGTAGAACGGAGGAGTTATGTCTGCTGCCACAACAGGAATCGGTACAAGCTTAAGTGTTGCCTATTTTAAAAGAACCTTCTATTCAGATAACCGGGATGCCGCCACAGCTTCCAAGCGGACCAGCTACAGCAGGGCGGGGCTTGCCGGCGCAGATGCTTCCGCCCTCCGCCGTGCCGCAAAACGGCTTCGTTCTTTTTCCTACAGCGAGAATGAGGACACAAGTATCCGCAACAGTGTTTCCGCCTATGTGGACACCTTCAATAACCTGGTGGCCTCCGCAGAGAAAAACGGGGACCGGAAGCTTGAACGCACATTAAAGCAAATGAAATCCTTAAACAGCGAGTATGAAGATGCGCTGGATGATATCGGCATCACTGTGAATTCCGACGGGACTCTGACCGCCAGAAGCACCATGCTGAGTTCCGCGGACATCTCCAAGTTTGAAAAGCTGTTTTCCAAGGATGCCGATTATATCCAGAGAGCCGGTTCCTATGCCAAACGTTTAAGCAGTCGGCTCAGTGCTCTGACTGACCTGGAGTTTCAGGAGAAAAACAATGCTGCACGAACGGCTGACAGCACCTCTACTTCCTCCTCCGCTACCGAAGCCGCTCAACTGGTGGCTTCCGCACTTGCACTACAGCAGCGTGAAGGACTTGGGAATCAGGTCGATTTATACTTATAGTAAAAAAGAATCCTGCTCCGCAGGATTCTCCGCCTGCGGCGGGTTGCGTCAGCAACATCTACCATTCCGCCGCAGTGCTTCTTTTTATTTTAACTCATAAGAGAGTGCAATATCATTTTCCTGCACCTTCACCCTTCCGTAGCTTCCGCAGATAATCGGCATCATCGGCGGGAGATGTCCCAAATCCACATCCATAATCACCGGTACCTGATATTCCATCAGAAGATCACACACGGCATGGTACTGGTCTAGTCCCATCATTGGCTGTCCGAACACTGCCGGACGTCCGATTAAGAAGCCCTTCACATGGGAAAACCAGCCGGCATTCTTCATCTGCCAGATGGCACGGCGGATTCCCATGACGTTCAGGTCACAGGACTCCAGAAACCACAGGATTCCGTCCTCCCGGTACTTCTCCACAAAGGGAACCGTTTTATCAAACCTTGTCCCCAGCAGATTCACCAGACAGTCCATACAGCCGCCAAGCAGACGTCCCTCTATTGTTATTGGTTCTTCCGCAGCCTCTTTCTGTCCTGCCGGGCAGATTTCGCCGCTGCCGCGCCAGATCATAAGCTGTCTTGGGATTTCCACATTGTAGGGCTCTAAGGGATGCTCGGCATCCTTGCGCTGCTCGCGCTCCCAGCGCTCATATCCCTTCATAGCAAGCTTATTTCCACGGAGCAGCTCATAGGCGTCGTTCAGGCTCTCATGCCACGGCTCCATGCCAAACTCCCCGGCACAGGGACCATAGATGGACGCCGTGTCGCACAGCGTAGTCAGAAGATAGGTCATGTTGGTATTGTCGGAATAGCCCATATACCACTTGGGTTTTGCCGCCGCAATCCGGGCAAAATCTGTGTGGCCTAACACCTCACACATCATCTCTCCGCCGCCGCAGGAAATCAGCACATCATTTTTCTCACTGCAATAATATGTGGTCAGCTCCTCGCCGCAGGCTTCCGGGGTATTGCTGATTCCGATTCCCTTTCCCGCATAACAGTTTGGTCCTAAATCCACCGCATGTCCCAGCTTCTGAAATGTGTTCAGCGCATTGTCAAATGCGCTCCGGTACGGCTCGGTACTGCAGCCGCAGGATGGTGCCACAAATCCAATGGTTCCGCGCTCCGGTAAAAATTGGGGGTATCTCATAGTATGCTCCTTTCTTTATGACAAAGTGTGCTCCGCACACTCTCGCGAATTTACTTTTGCTTTCCATGCGTTAATTCAGCAAGATCTTTCCTATGAAGATCTTTCCTATGAAATGAAAAAAACTGCCGGACACCACCAGGGATATCCGCCAGTCATTAACAGAGCAGATAACGGGAGTCGAACCCGCCTCCTTAGCTTGGGAAGCTAATGTACTACCGATATACTATATCTGCACAGAATAATTATATTATATTCTTTTTCAGAGAAATTGCAAGCATTTTTTAACTATCATTCCGAATGCTTTCCAGCATCATATGAATGCCGTCCTTTAAGGAAATCTGCGGCTTCCAGCCAGTCTGCTCCATCACTCTGGTATTGTCCAGCACATTATAATACACATCACATTTGCGCTCCGGAATAAACTCAACCTCCGGTGCATCACAGCCCAGCTCCTCCACAATCATATCCAGGATCTGCACAATGCTGTGTCCTTCGCCATAGCCGATATTAAACACCCGCTCCCCGCACTTCGCCTGCTCCACCGCAAGGATACCGGAAATCGCATCGTCCACATGGATGTAGTCCCGCACTGCCCTGCCGTCTCCGAATACGGTCACTACCTCCTGATTCATAATCTTGTCAATAAAAATCGGAATCAGACCCTGCTTCTGTCCTTTGCGCACCTTTGTGCCATAGGGATTCGCCAGCCGCACAATGCGGTAATCCGTTCCATACATATGGTGATAAAAATAAATGTATTTCTCTATAATCTCCTTGGTCAGCCCATAATTGCATACCGGGTCTAAGGACACATTCTCCTTAAGAGGACGCTCCCCCTTATTGCCGTAAACCGTGCCGCCGGAGGACACGAAAATGAGCTTTGTCTCCGGGTGCGCCGCCAGCCCGTCCAAAAGCGCTATGGTGGGCTTCACATTCGCCTCCATATCCTGCCAGATGTGGTCCATATCGTCGGAAGGCGTTATGGTGCTGATTAAATGATACACCACATCCATCTGTTCCAATTCCCGGGAAAAATCTGTTTTCCCCACAAATTCCAACGGCAGGAAAGAGACATTGTCATATTTCGCCAGCTTGGCGTTTTCTGCCATGTCCGCAACCACAATCCGGTTCGCAGGCTCCTTTGCCAGCCGGGAAACCAGCTTACTCCCCAAAAATCCGCTTCCGCCCAATACCAAATAATTTGCCATCTGTTACCGCTTACCCCTTATCTTTCCATATATTCTGCGCAAATGATATCGCGCATTGATCCGCATCACCTTTGCGGTTTCCTTCAGTCTGTGCGGCTTTGCGTCCACATTGCGCATATGCCCCACCGGTTCAAAAATAAAATGCTCGTAATTTAACCCCGGGTCCACCGAAATCTTTCGTTTCTGGAAATGGCAGTACAAAACCTCTGTCTGAAACCGCCCCTGCTGCCGGTTCTTCCCACAGGCGTAAACCTTTCCGTCCTCATACAGGAAATGGCTTGTTCCCTTTAAATCCGGGCGGTAATTCACCTCAAAATTGCCTTTTGCCGTATAAATATCCGCCATCACCGGCTCATTGTACATGGCAATCCCGTTATCCCGGAAAATAGCGGAAACCCCGCCGCCCATATGCTCCGCCCACTCGTCAAACGCACATACCTCCGGGCGCAGCAGCGTCTCCTGATACTCCATGTGCCCCTTTCTTGGCAACGTACGGTAATAGGCATTTACCTCCGGTGTATTCCGGAACACCGAGCAATGCCCCCTGGTCAGAATCCGGTCATGCTTCTCTAAAATATCATCGGTAAAGAAATGCCGGATATCTCCCCATACCAGGTCCTCATCACAATACCCCCAGTAGTCGTAGCCTTTCACATATTCTCCCAGAATCTCCCCAAACGCGGGACGCACATCACAGAGCTTGTACGGTTTTGCGATTCCGTCGGTCACGCCATACGGCTCCGTAAATTTATTGCAGAAGTCCCGGAAGGATATCTGTATTTTTCTTACATTCGTCGGATATGTAATGGAATCTTCAATATCCGTAAAAAAATAAAAATCTATCGTTGGATTTTTTTCGCAGGATTTCAGCCATACCGGAAGAAAGTCCGGCATTTTTCCAAACCAGATGCACAAAAATGCAATGCTTTTCATAAAAATGCTCCGTTGTCTGTCGAATTGTCTGCCTCCCCCTTGCCGTACCGCACTCCCGGCTCCTGTACAGAAAAGAGGGCAGAATATACCTTATCTCAGTATACTCTACCCTTTTCCGCCTGTCCAGAGATATTTTGCCGTCACAAGGAACAGCTTATTTTACGTTCGAGAGACAACCGCCCTATATCTGATTTCCCACAATTTTATAATAGCTGCGGGAGGTCAGCTTAAATACCGCCAGATAAATGACCGCAAATACCAGTACCGTGCCCGCCAGACACCAGATGAACAGCGTTGTATTGGTCAGGTTCAGCAGCGCAAGCAGTCTTGTCAGCATCGGAAATGCCGCTGCAAGATGGATACCGGCGGTCACCAGCGGCAGGAAAAACACCATGCGCACCTGGGAGCTGATGGCCGCTTTTACCTCCGCATTGCTCATACCAACCTTTTCCATAATGGCAAAGCGCTCCTTATCGTCATACCCCTCCGAAATCTGTTTATAGAAAATGATTAGAACCGTAATCATAAGGAACAGAATCCCTAAGAACAGTCCCAGGAAAAACAGGCTGCCATACAGGGAGTAGAAATCCTCATAGGATTCCTGCCTGGTCTCCATCACCACGTAATGATATCCGGCATCGTTCTCCTGCGCACGGTTTGACTGCTCCTCATCCCACTGTGCCAGCACCTGGTTCAGCGCTTCCTCCGCCGCCAGCTTCTCCTCCGCATTGCCGTCAATATCAATTCCAATCTGATGCTCCATCCTAAGTGCTGTTCCGGTGGCTGCCTCATACGCTGTTTTCACTTCCAGAAACAGCCGCTCCAGTTCTTCCTTATCCGAAACAATGATGGTTCCCTCACCATCCACCATCATGTAGCTTGCTTCCGCTTCACAGGACAATGACTCTGCCACCGGGTACTCCGTTCCGGCAATTGTGATGGTATTTTTCCCGTAAAACGGCGCAAACGCTGTTGCCACTTCACCCGGCTTTAATTCTCCTACCGTCTCACCGGTAACCGCCTCGTAATCCTCTTTTGTGCAAAAGCCGATTAACAAAAAGTTTTGATCCAGGCTGTCATACTCCTCTGCTCCAATCATTTTCACACGGTTTTCTTCCATGCCTGCCATAATCGTAAAGCTGAATGCCGTCTGTTCTCCGGTGATGATACGCCCGGATTCCTTAAGCGACTGCACTAACGCTTCTGCCAGACCATCATCCCCCTCCGGCACACCATTTTCATAATACGCCACAACAGAAATTTCTTCCGGGTATCTGGCATCCAGCTCATCCTCCACACCCACGTACATACTCACTGTGCAGGAAATCATCACCAGCACCATTGTGGATAAAATACAGATATTTGCAAGTCCCACGGCATTCTGCTTCATACGGTAAAGCATACCGGAAACCGTGGTGAAATGCCTGGTCTGGTAATAATACCTTTTATTTTTCCGAAGCAGCTTCAAAACGGCAATGCTTCCCGCCGTAAACAGACAGTAGGTTCCCACAATGACCAGAAGCACCGCTACAAAGAAGAGCCCGACCACCTGTATGGGATTCTCTGTCGTAATGGCAATATAATAGCCCAACGCAATACAGATAACCCCCACAATCGTCATCAGTACCTTTGTCTTCGGCTCCCGCTCTCCGGTATTTCCACTGCGCAGAAGCTCCACGGGATTTGCCAGCTTAATCTGCATGAAATTATACAAAAGCGTCGCCACATAAATCCCGCCAAACAAAATCACCGACTGCAGACACGCCGCACCGGAAATATAAAAGGGAATACTCTCCGAAAGTCCTGTGAGCCGATATAAAAGCATCATAAACAGCTTATTGAATACAATCCCGCTCACCAGTCCTCCCGCAATCGTAATAATGGCAAGGGAACCGGTTTCCAAAAGCATAACCCGAGCAATATGGCGTTTCTCCATGCCAAGGATGTTGTACATGCCAAGTTCCTTTTTTCTGCGCTTCACGATAAAACTGTTTGTGTAGAATAAGAAGATGCAGGAAAAAAATGCAATCACCCAGGTTCCGAAAAGCAGGATGATTTTTATATTAGCCCCGCCGGGAATCCCGGAAAGCGCCGGGTTCTGCTGAATGCCCAGAACCGAATAGAACATCAGTACACAGAGTATCCCGGTAAGGATATAGGGCAGATAGAACTGCCGGTTGTTGCGGATATTAGTAAATGCCAGTTTCGGATAAAGCTTAGTCATGTTTCTCACCACCCGTCGTAAGTATCGTAAGTGTATCGGAAATCTTTGCATACAGTTCATCATTGCTCATATTTCCGCGGTATAGCTGGTGGAATACCTCACCGTCCTTGATGAAAAGCACCCGCTTTGCACAGCTTGCCGCTTTGGTGCTGTGGGTTACCATCAAAATGGTCTGTCCCTCCGCATTGATTTCCCCAAACAGCCGGAGCAGTCCATCCGTCGCCTTGGAATCCAGTGCTCCCGTGGGCTCATCCGCCAGAATCAACTGCGGTCCGGTAATCAGCGCCCGCGCCACTGCCGCCCGCTGTTTCTGTCCTCCCGAGACTTCATAGGGATATTTTCCGAGAATCTCCGCAATTCCAAGTTTTTTTGCAATGGGGGAAAGCCGTTCCTCCATCTCCTCCGGCGCTCTGCCCTCCAGCACCAGCGGCAGGAAGATATTATCCTTTAAAGAGAAATTGTCCAGCAGATTGAAGTCCTGGAACACAAAACCCAGATTATCCCGCCGGAATGCGGAAATTTCTTTCTCGCTGATAGAGACAATATTTTTTCCGTTCAGAAGAACCTCCCCGGCAGTGGGTTTATCCAGCGCCGCAAGGATATTTAAAAGCGTCGTTTTTCCGGAGCCGGACTCTCCCATGATTGCCACGTACTCCCCCTTCTCCACAGAGAAATTCAGATTGGAAAGCGCCTGCACCTGATTCCCGCCAAATCGTGTTGTATAGATTTTCTTTAAATTATTTACCTCTAAAATTGCCATTGTATCAACCATACCTTTCTGAGACTGCGCCGCTGCTCTGACGCACCGTCTGTCTTTTTCGCTCTCTTGGAACAATCCTACTATAACAAAACAGGAAAATGTCTGCCATCGATTCGGCTTACATTTTCCTGTTTTTTCTTACATTGTTGTAAGATTGAAGCTATTTATCCTACTCTGTCTCAAATCCCAGCAGTACCCGGGTTCCCTCTCCCTCCTGTGAGGTGATGGTCAAGGTATGTCCCAGCTTCGTGAGAATACGCTGACACAGATACAGCCCGATTCCTGTGGACCTCTTGTCCACATGCCCGTTGTACCCGGTATAGCCCTTCTCGCATACCCTGGGCAGATCCTCTGCCCGGATGCCGATACCGGTGTCTTCTATGACGAGGCATCCCTCCTCCATATAAATAGAAATACTTCCTTTGGGGGTATACTTGAGGGCATTGGACAGTAGCTGTTCCATCACGAATTCCAGCCATTTTTCATCCGTCAGCACCCGGGTGTCCACTCTGTCATAATTCAGACTGATTCTGCCCCGCACAAACTGCCCTGCATAGCGGTGCACCGCCTCACGAATCACCGCATCCAGTTCCACCTCACGGAAATCAAAGTCCGTGGTCTCGGAATCCAGTCTGGCATACTGCAATGCCATTTTCACATACTGCTCAATATAAAAAAGCTCTCCCAGTTCTTCGCTGCTTCCGCCCTCCTGATTCTTCTCCTGCAGCAAAAGCCGCAGCGCAGCAATCGGTGTCTTAATCTGATGCACCCACATCGTATAGTATTCCCGCAGATTGCTTTCCTTGCGCTGCGCAGCTTCCTCCATGCGTCGCTTTTCATCCAGCAGAATCGCAAGAAGCTTTTGATACTCCTCCTCCGTCGTATCCCCCGGCTCCGGCATTCCCTCCAGGGAGAAATCAACCGATTTCTCCATCTGCCTCAACTGCCGGTATCTCTGGTAGCGCAGCCCCGCATCCCACACCAGAATCACCAGCAGAAAAAACAGACACAGCATCACCCCATACACCGTTTCATGGGCAGGGACGCCATTTAAGGTCAAAAGCCCCACCAGCACCGCCAGCCAGCAGACAAAAATAATCATCCACCGCAAATTATATTTTATATAAAAAGAAATGTATTTCATCCGATCCGGTAACCGATTCCTTTCTTCGTGAGAATAAAATCTGTAAGTCCGATGGACTCCAGCTTCTTGCGCAGGCGATTGACATTTACAGACAAAGTATTCTCGTCCACATAGCTGTCACTCTCCCAGAGCTTTGTCATCAGCGCATCCCGCGTGACCACCTTTTCCTTATTCTCCATCAGAACCTGCAGAATCTTAAGTTCATTTTTCGTCAGCTCCAGCTTCTCCTCCCGCCAGCCCAGCGTTGCCTCCGACAGATTCAGAAGAACCCCTCGATGCTCCAGCACGGAACTCTGTCCGGTAAAATCATAGGTCCGGCGCAGCATAGCCTGAATCTTTACCGTCAGTACATCCAGATCAAAGGGCTTGGCAATAAAATCATCCCCGCCCATATTCACTGCCATCACAATATTCATATTATCCGATGCCGAGGACACAAAAATCACCGGAACCTTCGATACCTTCCGTATCTCCGCGCACCAGTGATATCCGTTATAAAACGGAAGCTTTACGTCCATCAGAACCAGATGCGGCGCAAAGGCGGAAAATTCCGCCATGACATTGGAGAAATCCGCCACACAGCACACCTCATAATCCCAGCTCTCCAAATGCTTTTTTACGCTCCTCGCAATAATCCCGTCATCTTCCACAAGCAATATCCGATACATAAACTCCTCTTTCCCATTCCATCGTACCATATCTCGCTGTTCCGGCACAGAAGCATCCTATAGGGCAACTTCTCCCATGGAAAAATGGCATCCAGACTTCCATGACCCGGAAATCTGAATGCCCTCCTAAATTCACATAATTGCAAAACCTCTACTCTTCATAGCAGATACAACGGTTCCGCCCATCTTTCTTCGCGCGATACATCGCCGAATCCGCTCTGTTAAAGATTTCCTGCACCTCGATATCTTCTCCGCGGTATTCGTATATGCCACAGCTCACACCCACGCGCTGCCCCGGCATGAAATCAAAGGTACTGTCGTTAATCTTCTTGCGCACCTGCTCCATAATTTCAAAAACATCATGCGCATTTTTACTCTGGTAAATGACCGCAAATTCCTCGCCGCCATACCGTGAAATATGCCCTTCCCCACTGCAGATTTCCCGCAGCACAGAGGCAATCCGAATCAGAACCACATCCCCGTTCTCGTGACCATAATTGTCATTGACCTTCTTAAAGAAATCCACATCCAGAACTACGACCGTCATATTCTGCCATTTCTTCTGACACTGTACCTTTCCCTCCTCCAACTGACGGTAAAACTCGGAGTGATTATACAGCCCGGTCATGGGGTCCGTCCGCAGCGTAAGCCGCAGCTCATTATTCATCTCGTCCCCGTTCTGAATCAGTGCATTTTTCTGCTGGGAAAAACAGATAAGCGATTTGCAGATTAAATAAACCGCTACAATAAATACCAGTCCGGCAATTCCGTTCAGCATCCGCTGCTGCAATGTCCATGTATGGTCAAACAGTGACCCCGTAAAAAAGCTCAGTACCATAAGTACCACTGCCACCAGCGAGGTCAGCCTCGTCAGCGTCAAATCATCAAACATCACCGATGCCACAATCGGCACCACAAAAATGCCTGCTGTCAAAAGGAACATCCCGTGGAAACTTGCCACCACCATACAGATTCCAAACAGTGCCCCTATGACTGCGATATTCTTATTCTTTTCCGGTGAATGTCCCGCAACCACATGGTCTGCTGCCAGCACACACAAAAAATTGATTAAACTCGGAAAGGCAATATAGACTGCACAATAAGAAAAATCATCCTGCTGAACCTCCCAGAAGAACTTCAGCAGAATATATGTAATAACTTCTGTCACAAATATCACTGCCACCAAGACATAGCAGGACTCTAAGATCTTTTTTCTCCACTGCTCCCTTAAAGCAATCCCTTCTGTTCCCATTACATCTATCCCCATACATTACAAAGTCTAAAATTTCTTCCTACTAAAGAATAGAATAGAATAAATCAGTCAGAATGTCAAGAAAACAAGTACTATCGGGTTGCGTAAATTTACCTTCGGATTTAATGGGATAGAGTTCTCCCACGATGCGC
>JBJEJC010000099.1:0-7375 GCA_051877675.1 Roseburia sp.
CATTGTACCATGGAAATTAAATATAGTCCAGTTATTTAAAAGATATTATACTAGTGAGAAGAGGCGCTACACATCATTACAGATGATGAATTTAGATATTTTATCTGAATCTATTAGCATATCAATAACAAGTTAATATTTTGGGTAATACATTGAACTGTATTTTATGCAACAGTACAGATGATAAATTGAATATGTGAAAATGTAGAAAAATTATGAAAGACTGATTTTTATATCATTTGGGGAAATGTGGATTTTTTGAAAAAATCAGTACTGAAAAAAATGTGGAAAATTTGAAAAATTCTGTACTGAAAAATTGGATCAAAAATGGGATATATTTTATTTTGGGTAAAAATCGGCTTGAAAATAATAGAAAAATAGCAGTTTAGAAAAATAAATATATAGTGGAATAAAAAGATGGAGTTGTTACCCTATCATCAATACCAACAAAAAGCAAAGCATAAACATTACCAGCAAATAATTCAAAAAATAACCCAAGAATATACCGATACAAAATTGCATATTAAAAATTTCAATAGATTGCATTAGAGGTTTACTCTGATGCAATTTCCTTTTGTAAAGCAGATATATCAAAAAAAGAGCAAAATCAATTGTCTAAACTGCACAAAAAATCGATAAAAATTCAATAATGAAAAAGAACTTACATTTTTACAACTAGTGCAGGCACTTTTGGATAACGCTGTCACAAAATTATTAACTAGTTCTTTTTTGAAAATCAAGAGCGGATGTAGAAATGAAAAAACTTACTCCAATTATGCTTACATTTTGGCATTTTAGTGGTATTAATAACAGTATAAGGTACCTTAAAAATAATCATTTGCAGGAGGATAAACAATATGAACACAGAAGTAAACACACCAGCACCAGTAGTAGGTGCAGAAGCAACCCAACCAGTACAGCAGGCAGCAGCAACAAACACAATAGCACAGGCAGACAAAGCAGTACGATTCAAGAATCGTGCAGAGAATCAAGCATCCAAAGTAATAGCAGAGATAGAAAAGCTGCAAAAGCTGTCGAACAAGAAGTATTACAATTACACTCCAGAACAGGTCGCAGAATTGTTTGGAGCAATCCAAACAACACTTGACGATGCAAAGGCAAACTTCACATCAGACAGCCCAGAAAAGAAGAAGCTGTTTACATTTTCTGCCTAGTCAGTAAGTGTAACCGAAAACCACATCCGGCAGAGCAATCTGCCGGATGCAAAAAACATCACAAAGAAAGGAGATACCAAAGATGCCGAGCCATAGCATAAATATTTATCCTGCTCAGATAAATACTTGGAACAGTATTTATCATGGATATGCAAAATATAAATGTTGATTTAAAGGATAAAGAAGATGTCTTGCGATTCGCTGTTTCTTCTGGCATAATTAATACTGAAGAAATTAAAACTGTTGTTGATGATATGACGAGAAAAGAAATATTAGAACAACATCAGTACACATTATCTCAGGGAAAAGATGGAAGATGGTCAACACGCATTCTGCAAGAAGATGGGAAATATATCATCCGACATCGTAAAACAAAGGAGGAATTGGAAGACTGCTTAATTGAGTATTACAGACAGCAACAAGAATCAATATACTTGTCGGATGTTTATTGGAAGTGGATGAATGAGAAGCTCGAATATGGAGAAATTCAACGTCAATCCTATGACAGATACAATACAGATTTTGAAAGATTCTTTAAGAAATCAGAAGCAATCTGTTCAAAGAAGTTTAAGAACATTACAGAGGATGACTTGGAGCATTTCATAAAAGCAACTATCAGAGATTTGCATCTTACAAGGAAAACATATTCAAGTCTTGTTACATTATTAAATGGTATCTTTAAATATGGTAAGAAATATGGTTATACAACAATTAGCATTTCAAGCTTCATTAAAGACTTATACTTACCAAACAATATCTTTACAAAGAAATATAAAGATAAAACAAAGGAAATATTTGCAGAAGATGAAATACCTGTAATCACCAGTTATTTAAGAGAGAATCCAGATATTTTTAATTTGGCATTGCTTTTGCAGTTCGAAACAGGTGCAAGAATAGGAGAGATAGCAACACTTAAGAAATCCGACATTGAATCAGATTATATTTGCATCAGAAGAACAGAGATAAAAGTAAAAGAAAATGATAAATGGACTGTAAAAGTATCAGAGTTAACTAAGACGGATGCAGGTTATCGTGAGATAATTATTCCTGATTCTGCAAAGCAGACCTTGAGTTCTATACTGGAATTAAATCCTACTGGAGAATACTTATTTATGTCAGATGGTAAGCGAATAAGAGAGAATACCTACAACAAGAGATTGAGTTTAGTATGTCAGAAATTAGGAATAGCGCATAGAACAACACATAAGATTCGTAAGACATATGGAACAACGCTTCTTGATAGTGATGTAAATGATAGTTTTGTCGCAGAACAGATGGGACATACAGATGTAACAACAACACGTAAACTGTATTATTACTCAAATAAAAAGCATCAAACTAAGGTCAACCAAATTCGAAATGCAATCAGTTTTTAGCGAAAAGGAACAAAAAGGAACAGAAATTTAAAGCGTTAAAAATTGTGAAACGTAGTAAAATAAAGGGTTTCAGAGGTTGGGTAAGAGAACCAGACCGGGTTCGATTCTCTCATCCCCTGCTCTTAAGAGGACTGGAATGCTTGTGAATTCAGGTATTCCAGTTTTTTCATTCCTGAAAAAGAACAGCACGAATACTTTTTCCCTTGCGCGATTGCTTCATATTGCAAATAGAGAAGAACTCGGTATACAATTTTATATAGTTGTAGCTTAGAAAATACATTTCCTGCAAAATGTATAGCAGAAAGCTACAAAGGAAAAGGATTGAATGTTTTCAAATTCAATCTTTTTTTTTATGCTATAGTAACTTTCAAAAAATGAATTGATATAGAAAAGAGTGGAGGAAAAGATGATTAAGTTTGGAAAAGGTGTAGTCAAAATGCGGATACCGATTCTGATTTTGAGTATCCTGCTTTTAATACCGGCGGGAATCGGCTATCTGAATACAAGAGTAAATTATGATATCCTGACGTATCTGCCGGAGGATATCGAAACCATGGAGGGACAGGACATTCTGCTGGAGGAATTCGGGACCGGCGCATTTTCCTTCTGTGTTGTGGAGGGAATGGAGCCAAAGGACATTTCCGTAATGCGTGAAGAAATGGAGGAAGTGCCGCATGTAAAAGCGGTAGTCTGGTATGATTCACTGGCGGACATCAGTATTCCGATGGATGTTTTACCGGATGATATTTATGAGTTCTTTAATAATGAGGAAACGGACAGCACGATGCTGGCGGTTTTGTATGATACATCAATGTCGGCAGACGAGACCATGGATGCCATTGAAGAGCTCCGGGACGTTGTAAAGGGTAGATGCTACATAAGCGGTATGTCGGCTGTTGTAACGGATATCAAGAACCTTTCCAATAAGGAGACACCGATATACGTTCTGATTGCGGTAATCCTTGCGGTGGTGGTTTTGTCACTGACCATGGATTCGGCAATTGCTCCCTTATTCTTTCTGCTCAGCATAGGAATGGCAATTATTTACAATCTGGGAACGAATTTTATTCAGGGAGAAATCTCTTACGTCACACAGGCGTTGGCTGCTGTTTTGCAGCTTGGCGTTACCATGGATTATTCCATTTTCCTGTGGCACAGCTACGAGGAAAATCAGAAGCGTTATCCGGGAGATAAAAACAGAGCAATGGCACATGCCATTTCCAATACGATTACGTCCGTTGTTGGAAGCTCTGTTACCACAGTGGCAGGTTTCGTTGCATTATGTTTTATGAGCTTTACACTGGGAATGGATCTGGGAATCGTAATGGCAAAGGGCGTAATACTCGGAGTAATCAGTTGTGTGACCATATTACCATCCATGCTTCTGGTGTTTGACAAGGCAATTGAAAAGACAAAGCACAAGCCAATCCTTCCGGATCTCGGTGGACTTGCGGATAAGATTGTAAAGCATTACAAAGTGTTTTTAATTCTGTTTCTTATGATTTTGTTCCCGGCATTGTATGGCTATACTCATACGGATGTGTATTATGACCTTGCGGGAACGTTACCGAAGAGTTTGGAGAGTATCATTGCACAGGAAAAGCTGGATGAAAATTTTGAAATGGGAGCTACTCATATGGTTATCGCGGACAGCAGCCTTCCTGCGAAGGATGCCAAAGCAATGTTAGATGAAATAAAAAATGTGGATGGTGTCAAGATGGCGCTTGGCTTTGATTCTCTTGTAGGGCCCGCGATTCCCAAGGAGGTAATTCCGGACGGCGTGAAGGAGATCATGATTAACGGCGATTATCAGATGATGTTAATCGGTTCCGAATATGCAGTTGCTTCTGACGAAGTGAATACGCAGTGTGAGGAAATTAACCGCATTATTAAAAAATACGACGAAACGGCAATGCTCATCGGAGAAGCGCCGTGTACCAAGGATCTGATTGAGATTACAGACCAGGATTTTAAGACGGTAAGCATTGTTTCTATCGGAGCAATTTTCTTAATCATTGCGTTTGTATTTAAATCGGTATCGCTCCCGATTATCCTTGTTTCTGTGATTGAATTTGCAATTTTTATCAACATGGGAATTCCGTGTTATACAAAAACCGTCCTGCCGTTTATCGCATCGATTGTAATTGGAACCATTCAGTTGGGAGCGACAGTTGACTATGCAATTCTGATGACGAACCGTTACAAAAAAGTCAGAAGCGGCGGAGGTAAGAAAAAGGAGGCTGCCACAAAGGCACTGGAGGGTTCCATGCAGTCTATTATCGTGAGTGCACTCAGCTTCTTTGCAGCCACCTTTGGAGTGGGAATGTATTCCAATATTGATATGATCAGCTCTCTTTGTACCTTAATGGCAAGAGGCGCGATTGTCAGTATGTTTGTTGTTATTCTCATTTTACCGTCCATGTTCATGTTGTTTGACAGGCTGATCTGTGCAAGCAGCGCAGGTTTTCGTAACAAGAAAGCAGCTTAAAGCAGAGTTTATTAGAAGGAGGATTTTACCATGAAATTACCAGAGTTAAAAGCAAAATTTAAAAACAAGTATATGATTCGTATTCTGTCAGGTGTTCTGGTCGTTACCCTGATTGGAGGCACTGTTTCCGCCTCACAGGTCATGACAGCCAGGGCGGAAGAGAATACGGAGGAAAGCTCCGACGCAGAGGAAGAAGGCACCGAGGAGGAAAAAGAGACCGAAGAGACGGAAGAAGATGCACAGAACAAGTTAGCAGAGCAGATGGATAAGAGCATTCAGAGTGACAGAGAAGACGTTGGAAAAGAAGAAACGGTCTACGTGCTTGCAGATAATACCGGAGCGGAAAAAGAAATTATTGTAGCGGATCATCTTGTAAACAGGGATGGGACTTCTACGATGGAAGATGCCTCTAATCTTAAGGATATTGTCAATGTGAAGGGGGAGGAGACCTTTACCCAGAAGGGGGAGAAGCTTACCTGGCAGGCAGACGGAAACGATATTTATTATCAGGGAACTTCCACAGAGAAGCCGCCGGTTTCACAGAAAATCACATATTATCTTGATGGAAAAGAGATTTCCCCGGAGGAACTGGCAGGAAAATCCGGAAAGGTAACCATTCGTTTTGATTATACGAACGAGAAAAAGACCACAGCGAAAATTAACGGAAAAACAGAAGAAATCTACGTTCCGTTTGCAGCAATCAGTGGAGTAATCTTAAATGACAATTTTTCCAATATTGAAGTGGAAAACGGAAAGCTGATGCAGGATGGAAGCCGGAGCATTGTTCTTGGATATGCGCTTCCGGGGCTTATGGAGAGCTTAAAGCTTGAGGATTCCGATCTGGGAGAGGACGTGACAATTCCGGATTATTTTGAGATTACCGCAGATGTTTCTGATTTCTCATTGGAGACAACGATGACGGTGGTTGTCAATGCGGCAGATTATCTGGAAAATGATAAGGAAGACAGTCTTTCTGACTTGGAGGATATGTTAGATGAGCTTGCAGATGCATCCGGGCAGCTTCAGGACGGCTCAGCGGAGCTTGCCGAGGGAGTAGGAACATTAAACTCTAAGCTGGGTGAATTTGCAGAAGGTGTGACAGCGTTAAAGGATGGAGTAGCGGCATATACCGAAGGCGCCCAGACGCTTTCTGACGGGATTGCAAAGCTTTATGAGAGCACCCCGGAGCTTTCCTCTGGTGTCACCACATTGAATGACAGTGCTTCTGCATTATATAGCGGAATCAAGCTGTTAGACGACACCGTTGGAAAGACTTTTACAGATCAGGAAAAAGAGAGTTTAACCAAACAGGTAAATGAGACCTTAAAGGAACAGGAAAAGAGTATCAGGAAATCTGCAAAGGACAGTGTGGATGCGCAGGCGGACAGTATCAAGAGCCAGGCAGAAACGGCGGTGGATGCGCAGGCGGACAGCATCAAGAGCCAGGCAGAGGCGGCGGTAGATGCGCAGGCAAAGGGAATTAAGAGCCAGGCGGAAGCGGCAGTGGACGCGCAGACAGACAGCATCAGGAGCCAGGCAGAGGCAGCGGTAGATGCGCAGGCAGACGGAATTAAGAGCCAGGCGGAAGCAGCAGTGGATGCGCAGGCAGACGGAATTAAGAGTCAGGCAGAGGCAGCAGTGGATGCACAGGCGGACAGCATCAGGAGCCAGGCAGAGGCAGCGGTAGATGCGCAGGCAGACGGAATCAGACAGCAGGCGGAGGCAGCGGTGGATGCCACCTTTACAGGCGGACAGTATGCGGCAGTGAAACAGCAGGCAGCGGATCAGTTGGGAGCTGCACTTTCGGGTGCATCGACGCAGATATCGGAAGGAATTAAAGGTTCCGATGCATACGAAATACTGGTTTCCGGTGTCAAGCTGCAGATTGCGGCACAGATGGGAATGACTTCCTCTCCGATTGCAGATGTAGAAGCTGCCTATGATGCGCAAAACGGAAACGGAGCATTTGAAGCGGCGGCAAAGACCGCGGCGGATGGTATTGTGGCATCCATGTCAGAAAGCATCACAGACACTGTGGTTCCCCAGGTAAAGGAAGCTGCAAGCACGGCAGTTGCGGATGCAGCATATCAGGGAGCGAAGAGTGCAGCCGGTACAGCGGCGGTAAGCGGAGCGAAGGCAGCAGCCGGTACAGCAGCGGTAAGCGGAGCGAAGGAGGCAGCCGGTACAGCAGCGGTAAGCGGAGCGAAGGCAGCAGCCGGTACAGCAGCGGTAAGCGGAGCGAAGGCAGCAGCCGGTACAGCAGCGGTAAGCGGAGCGAAGGAGGCAGCCGGTACAGCAGCGGTAAGCGGAGCGAAGGCAGCAGCCGGTACAGCAGC
>JBJEJC010000099.1:7475-11523 GCA_051877675.1 Roseburia sp.
AGGCAGCCGGTACAGCAGCGGTAAGCGGAGCGAAGGCAGCAGCCGGTACAGCAGCAGTAAGCGGAGCGAAGGCAGCAGCCGGTACAGCGGCGGTAAGCGGAGCGAAGGAGGCAGCAGCACAGGCAGCCTATGAGGGAGCTAAGGGTGCCGCAGGAACAGCGGCTATATCGGCAGCAGAGCAGGCAAAGAAGACAATTTCCGAAAGCATCAACAAGAAGAGTGATAATGGATACAGCCTTGTAAGCGGTATGGAAGCGCTGGCAGAGGGAACAAAGAGCCTTGCAGGGGCAGTACCTGAACTGGTGGATGGCGTGACACAATTAAACAATGGCAGTAAGACACTGGTATCCAATAACAAGAGTTTAAATGACGGCACCCAGAAACTGGATGACGGTACGGTCGCAGTCCGTGAAGGCGTTCAGGAGCTGGAAGACGGAGCAAATAAACTTGCAGATGGCATCGTGGAATTTAACGAAGAGGGTATTCAGAAGATTTTAGATGCCTATGACGGTGATATAGAACCGTTGATTGACAGAATACAGGCGGTTCTGGATGCCGGGGAGGAATATCAGAGCTACACTACACTTGCAGAAGATGTTCGGGGAAGCGTGAAATTCATTTATAAGACAGACGCAGTGAAAAAAGAGGACTGATTGTTTTTCCAAGGCGCTATGGGAAAAATGGGAGTGTCATATAGGACACTCCCATTTTGTCAGCTTATTAAGAGATTACTTTTTAATTGTAACATTTTTGGAACTGCTCCATGCACCGTATACTTTGTCGCCGTCGGCATTATACTTGAAGCCTCTGACACGCACGTAATATTTCTTATTTTTGGTAAGGCTGCTTAAGGTAACGCTGGTGCTTTTGGAACCAGCATTTTTTGTCTTTGCATTCTTAAAGTTCTTGTCGGTGGAATACTGTATTTCATAACCCTTTGCACCGCTGATGGATTTGAAAGTAACCTTAGCTTTCTTACCCTTTTCATTTGTAACACTTGAAAGGGTTCCTTTGTTGATTGTAGTAATTTTTAAGTTGACCACGCCCATGTTTGTATGGTCGTTAGCCTCAAGCTTTTTATTGTTATACGGACTGTAGGAGGTATCTCCTGTAATCGCGATATAATAAGTACCCTTAGAAAGTGATAAGGAGCTGGAATATACGGATTCATAATAAGCATCTGTAATATTCACACGCTCAATAATGGATTTATTGGAGCGGTATACGGTAACACCGACCTTAGATGTCGGATATAACTTTTCACCAAGCGGATTCTCTAAAGATAAGCGTAACTGTGCAGTTGTACTGTCTGATATGGTAAATTTGAACCAGCTTGTTCTGGTATTGCTGCTTAAATATCCTTTAACATCCTTATCCGTGGAAATGCTTTTTGCGCGTTTCCAGGAACCGTTTTTCGTTCCGTTTACGTCAAGATATTCGGCTGCAACGGAAAGACGGAACTCGCCGCTGCTGGCAGCCGCATATTCATCCTTGCCTGCATCGCCTTTGGCGAAATAAACCCAGTAATCACCTGCATCCAGACATAAATACTTGGAATATCTTTTATCCGACTGCACACTTGTGACACTGTCACCAGTGACGAGATTGGAGCACTTTGCATCAGAATATACCGCAAATTTCTCAATAATACCCAGATTGTCCCAGTTTTCATAACAAATGGTAGAATAAGCGGAAACATACACGTATGCGGGTTTCTTTAGTGTGAATTTTACAAGATTGCTGTAATTTCCGGTTCCAATCTGGTAATTGGTAGAGGTTACATCCTTAACATCTGTGATATCTTCAACAGTGGTTACGGAAATGGTTTCTGCTGCCAAAATGCTCTTTGGAAGCAGAAGAATAACAAGTGTCATAACTACGCCTGCGAACAGGCTTTTCATCTTACTGCCCATAAGATCTCTCCTTTACTTTTATATTGTATCTGTATAGATACAATTACAGTGTAATGTGTATTGGAAAAATTATCAAGTAATTTCCTGTTTTTATAATTTTTATAGCTATGCTGGCTGCATATGGCTCTGTACGCGGAAACATGCAAAAAAAACATGACAGGTATAAGAGACGTGCATGGAAAACTATCTTGACAAATCAGAGGTGATAGGTATAATAAAATCATATTTGTACGTGACATACGAACACTTATCTTTTATGGAAGGATGCAATGAACAATGATGTTCAAAGCATCTTTTTTGTGCACCCAATTGTTTAATGCGGTGAAGTGACACAATGGTGACGCGACACAATCTGAAAGATAAGCTGTAAGGAACTCGCGTAGAAAATATCTTATTGAGAGGAGAATACATATTATGAAGAAAAGACTTTTGAGCTTAATGCTGGTTCTTACCACCAGTATTAGCATGTGTGCATGTGGAGGAAACACCGGCACGAGCACAGATGCGGGGAGCACAAGTGAGACCGCGGACACGGATGAGACCGGAAGCAGTACGGACACAGTCGCCACTGAGAGCAGTTCTGCAGCAGAGACGGAACAGGGGGCAGAGGATAACGCAGAGTTAAGCTATGACGAGAAGTCGGCTCAGGTTTATGACAAGGCCCTTGGAGAGTTTTATGAAGCATATCAGGTGGCAGATGCATCTCAGAATGTTTCCGAGCGATATGCCCTGATGGCAATCGCAGAGGCGAAACTGATGGAGAGCGCGGTTATGATTCCACTTACGACCTTAGGCGGCAGATATGCAATCTCCTGTGTGGCACCCTATACGACTAATAACGTGCTGTGGGGATCTGATTACGACAGATATCATCAGCTCATTGTCTGCACCGAACCGATCAAGAACGCAGATCGTGCCGAAATGAAAGAAAAATGGTCAGAATTAAAGGGCACCGGAACCTATGAGGAGTGGGCGAAGAACTATCTTGTGGAAAAAGGTTACACGCTGAAGGACAGCTACAACCTGGCATATTCCTCAGATCCGACGACCTGGGATTGCCTTTCCAGTTATCTTATGGTGGACAGCTCAGGAGCAGTCAATACCTATGATGGTCTCATGGAGTATGATATGGAGGGCGTTCTGCAGCCGGCACTTGCAGAGAGCTATACCGTTTCTGAGGATGGTCTTACCTACACATTCAAGCTTCGCGAAGGTGTAAAATGGGTAGATTCCCAGGGCAGAGAGGTTGCAGATGTCTGTGCAGACGATTTTGTTGCTGGTATGCAGCATATGATGGACTGCCAGGGCGGACTGGAATATCTGGTAGAGGGAGTAATTGTAAATGCATCCCAGTATCTTACCGGAGAGATTACTGATTTCTCTCAGGTTGGTGTGAAAGCGGTAGATGACCTGACTGTTGAGTATACGTTGGAGGAGCCGTGCACCTACTTCCTTACCATGCTTGGCTACAGCATTTATGCTCCGCTGAGCAGAACCTATTATACTTCCCAGGGTGGTAAATTCGGTGCGGAGTTCGATTCTTCTGCAGCAGATTATAACTATGGAAAGACCCCGGACACCATTGCATACTGCGGACCATATCTGGTAACGAATGCGACAGAGAAGAATACCATTGTATTTAAGGCAAATGAGGCATACTGGAATAAGGACAATATCAATCTTAAGACGATTACCTGGTTATACGACGATGCTACCGATGTTACAAAGACCTATAATGATATGAAGTCAGGTATCATCGATGGATGTTCCCTGAATTCCTCCACCATCGAGATGGCGAGAGAGGATGGTCTGTTCGATGAGTACAGCTATACTTCAGCTACAGATGCTACCTCTTATATGGGATTTTACAACCTGAATCGTACGGCATTTGCAAACTTTAACGATCCTACTACGGTTGTTTCCAGCCAGACTGAGGAAGAAGCAGCACGGACAAACGCGGCAATGAACAACGTACATTTCCGCCGCGCAATTTCCTTCGCGGTAGACAGAGGCGCATACAATGCACAGAAGGTAGGAGAGGAATTAAAGTATACTTCGTTAAGAAATACCTATACACCGGGAAATTTTGTTGCACTGGAGGAAGAGGTAACGGTTGACATCAATGGAACAGCTAC
>JBJEJC010000100.1:0-11522 GCA_051877675.1 Roseburia sp.
GCTGACGCAACCCGCCGCAGGCGGAGAATCCTGCGGAGCAGGATTCTTTTTTATGAAAAATGTACAATGTGCTGCGCACAAATTTGGCAATACTGTGAGAAATAGCACAATTGGTATTGACATTAGCTTATGTACGTGCTACATTTTGAGCAAGTAAATAATTTACTAGAATAGAAGTAAATAATTAACTTGAATTGGAAAGGAGAAGCTTTATGAAAAAGAAAATGTTATGGATGCTATTGACAGCGGGGATGATGACTGCATTGGCAGGCTGCGGCAGTTCAGATACCGCGAAAGCAGTGGCAGACGAGAATGGAAATTATCTGGTAAATGGCAGCTTTGAGGAGCCGGATTTTACGGGATGGACAGTAACGAATGTGGGGGATGTTACAGAGGAACTGGACATCTATGACCGCGACACAGATTGCTTTGAGGGCGTACAGTCTCTGCATTTTTATTCGGGAAGCAGCAATGTGGATTTTTCCGCAGAGCAAACAGTAAACGGTTTGGAGGAGGGCTCCTATAAGGTGACTGCACATATCCAGGGGGATGCTGCGGGAGATGAAAACGCTACCGTATATTTCTATGCAGTTGTCAACGGGGAAGAGGTTAAAGTGGATGGTGAGCTGAATGGATATGTAAACTGGTATACAGCAGAGATTCCGGGGCTTACACCGACAGATGGAGAGATTACAGTAGGCGTTCGTGTTTCGACAGCTCCGGGCGGCTGGGGAACGATTGATGACATCACGCTTGTGAAGGAGTAGATATGGAATTTATTAAGGGTATGGATATTTCCATGGTAAAAGAATTGGAATATTATGGAGCATCCTATTGCCTGAATGGCAAAAAGGAGGATTTGTTCCGGCTGCTGGAAGCTTGTGGAACGAATATGGTGCGGATTCGAATCTGGCCGGACCCATATGATGAAAAAGGAAATTCCTATGGGGGTGGAGGAAACGATCTGCAGACGACCATTGAAATTGCAAAAAGGACAGTGGAAAGTGGAATGGATTTCATGGTAGACTTCCATTATAGTGATTTTTGGGCGGATCCTGCGAAGCAGGTAAAGCCGAAAGCCTGGAAGAACTTAAGCGGCGAGGCATTGGAAACGGCGGTATATTTACATACGGTAGATACACTAAAGGCATTGAAAAATCAAAAGCTTGTTCCTGCAATGGTGCAGATTGGAAATGAGATCACGAAAGGACTGCTCTGGCCGGACGGCTATGTAGAACAGACGGAAGGCATGGCGGCCCTTTTGCAGGCAGGCATAAAGGGGGTACGGGAGGAGTGCCCGGATGCAAAAATCGTGCTGCATCTTGACTTCGGAACGGATAATAAAATGTACCGGGAGTGGTTTGACCGGATTGTTCCATACGAGCTTGATTTTGATATTATAGGAATGTCTTATTATCCGCATTGGAATGGAAGCCTTGCCTCTCTTTTGGACAACATGAATGATATCAGCAGCAGGTACGATAAGGATGTGCTGGTGGCAGAAACAGCTATCGGCTACACAATAGAAACCTTTGGTTGTAAGGGAATCGTATACTCAAGGGAGCAGGAGAAAGCAACCGGATATCCGGCAACACAGGAGGGGCAGGAAGCCTTTTTAAAAGATTTGTATGCGACCGTAAGAAGTGTAAAGAATGCAAGGGGAATTGGCGTTTTTTATTGGGAACCGGCGTGGCTTCCGATTCCGGACTGCACCTGGGCAAGTAAGAGCGGAAGCTTATATATGAAGGATAATGTGGTGGCAGGAAATGCCATGGCAAATATGGCATTGTTTGATGAATCAGGAAATGCCAACCGTGCTTTGCTAAATATGAAAACAATGTAGGTGAGGGGAAATCTATGAAGAAAAAAGGTATAATAGCGACATTATTCACATTGCTTTTTGCCGGAGCGCTGTCAGGATGTGGAAGCTCAGGAAAAGCAGATGCCGGACTTGTTATCTGGACAAATATGAGTGTGGAGGCGGAAACGATTCAAAAATATGCGGATGCGTGGGGAGAGCAGAATGGATATGAGGTGGAAGTCATTCATCAGTCACCATCTGTGCAGCAGTTTGCACAGGCGGTAAAGAGTTCTTCGGGACCGGATGCCGTTGTGGGGATTCCCAATGACCAGCTTGCCGATTATGTAAATGCAGGACTTGCAGCGGAAGTACCGCAGGAACTATACACAGACAGTGATTTCTCAGATGCGGCGATACAGGCATGCTATGTAGACGGAAAACGATATGCGGCACCGCTTTCTGTGGAAACAACAGCGTTATTTTATAATACAGATCTCGTTTCTGCCGTTCCGGCAACCTGGGAGGACCTGGTGGAACAGGCAGCCATAAGCGGCGGAGTGCAGTTTGATGCAACCAGCATCTACTATGACCTGGGATTTGTAAGAGCGTGTGGCGGATACATTTTTCAGTATCAAAATGGTGCATATGACACAACGGATATTGGACTGGCAAATGCAGGAGCAGTGGAAGCATACGAATTTATTACGGATTTGTGCAATAAGTACAATCTGATTACCGCAGATGTAACAGCGGATATTGCAAGAAGCAATTTCCAGAATGGCAAATGTGCGTATTATATCGGAGGACCGTGGGATATGGAGGGATTTGCCTCGGCGGGAACGCCGTTTGCAATTTCGGAAATGCCGACATTCCATGGACAGCCGTTTGTGACGCCGGTGGGAACACAGGTAAGCTTTGTGAGCAACAGCAGTGACAAGCAGGAGCAGGCATGGGATTTTATCCGGTATCTGATTGAAAATGGAGCACTGGATATGTATGAAGCGGGAGACAGAATACCTGCAAAGCTGTCTGATCAACAGCTGGATGCAATACAGAGCAATGAGTATGCACAGGTTTTCATTGCGCAGATCAATAATGGAGAGCCGATGCCGACCGTTTCCGAAATGGGGCAGCTTTGGAGTATTCATGCAAATAATATCAGATCTATGTGGTCCGGGGAGCAGACAGCCGAGCAGGCAGCAGACAATATGGTTACCCAGTTGAAAGAAGCAATTGAATTGATGAATTCAGGAAAGTAGTGATGACATGAGAAAGAAAAAGAATGCCATGGCATATACATATCTGGCACCGGCACTGATTTCCATACTGCTGGTAACATGCTTGCCTATCCTGTATACGGTGATTTTATCTTTTACAAACTATAATATGTATCATTTGGAGGATTATAGTTTTGTCGGACTGGATAATTATCTGACGGTATTTTCCGGGAGTATAAAAAGTGTGTTTTTTCCGGTTCTCGGATGGACGGTCTGCTTTGCCGTGTTCAGTACGGCGGGAGCTTATGCCATGGGATTGCTGCTTGCCATTTTATTGAACAATCCGCGCATGAAGGAGTCAAAAATATATCGGGCGATACTGATTGTTCCATGGGCGCTGCCGTCTACGATTGCAATCCTTGCGTGGCAGGGACTGCTGAATGAGCAATACGGCGGTATCAATAATCTGCTCCATGCAATCGGGATTACGTGGAATGTACCGTGGCTTACGAATCCGCTCTGGGCACGAATCGGGCTTATTATCGTGAATGTCTGGCTGGGTTTTCCGTACATGATGAATGTATGCCTTGGCGGTTTACAGGCAATTTCGACAGAATACTATGAGGCGGCAAAAATGGATGGTGCATCCAGATTCCAGTGCTTTAAGAATATTACACTGCCGATGGTAACAAAGCTTTCCATTCCTCTGGTTATATCTTCGTTTGCAGCGAATTTCAATAATTTTGGAAATATTTATATGATTACGCAGGGGGGACCGGCAAGAGTTGATAATCAGTTTGCAGGATATACGGATATTCTTGCAAGCACTACATACAAAATGACCACATGGTCTAACCGGTATGAGCTGTCGGCAACCTTTAGCGTATTGATCTTTATTATTGTGGGAACATTTACGTTAATCAATATGCATCTGTCCGGCTCGTTCAAGGAGGTTGATTAAATGAAGTACAAGGAGAAAATGACAGCCTCAGAAATGAGAATTCTGTGGGGAAGCCGAATTGTAATCTGGCTCACAATGATTCTTGTTATGTTTCCGGTGGTGTGGATAGTGATGTCCTCCTTTTCGGCGGGAGACAGCTTCTTCCTGTCCTCCCTTTTCCCGAAAAAATTCAGCTTGGAGCATTATGTGATGCTGTTCCGGGAAACAGATTTTACGATATGGGTATTTAACTCATTAAAATTCTGCTTTATCGTTGCCGTAATTCAACTGGTGCTGACCTCGCTGGCAGCCTATGCCTTTGCAAGATTCCGGTTTACAGGAAGAAAATACGGACTGATGTCACTGCTGGTGTTACAGGTATTCCCGAACAGCATGGCAGTAGCGGGGTATTACATTCTGATTTACAAGTTTGGTCTGGTCGACAGCAGTATTGCGCTGATCTTTGTTCTCGCAGGAGGAAGCGCTTATAATATCTGGCTATTGAAATCCTATATTGATGGACTCCCACTGGAACTGGATGAGGCTGCTATGGTGGATGGGGCGAATCAGTTTCAGGTGTTTTACAAAATTATCATACCGCTGGCAATGCCCCAGTTGGCAGTCATCTTTTTATTTTCATTCATCGCCACTTACAGTGAGTATGTAATCACGTCCATATTTTTACAGACACCGGGGAAAATGACGCTGGCACTGGGGTTACAGTCATTTATCAGTGACCAGTTTGCGGCACACTGGACGTTATTCTCTGCTGCTGCAGTTATTTCATCGCTGCCGATTATGATTGTGTTTATGGGATTGCAGCGATTTATTCAGAACGGATTGGTTGCCGGAGGCGTGAAAGGATAATTTCATCTTTGACAGTTGGAGAACAGCAGAACCGCTGTAATCCCTTGATTTATAAGGGGTGCAGCGGTTTTTTGCGTACAACGTTTGCCCGCAGTTTTTGCGCGACCTGCAAGTGTCCTTTTCTGATATACAGCTTTCAGACTTCCGGGAAAATCAAAAAAAGACATAATTTGACAAAAAAGGGTTTTATTCACGATTTTGTAAAGAAAATATGTTATAATAAATAAAATTATCATATTTACAATGGAGTGATACCTTGAAGAAAACCAAAATCAACGCAATTTTATACATCCTCATATTCCTCTTTGCGGGACTTGGCATCTTCGTAGTCTGTAAACAGAGCAGCCAGTCTTTTCCTGCAATGTCACTGGAACTGAAGTTTGCGGGCGAATATAGTCAGAACGGCGGAGCGTGGCAGACATTGAGCGAGGATACGGACCTGTCGGCCTTTGACGGAGATCTGGTGCTGCGTGGCAGATTTGACCCGGAGCTGCCGGAAGGAGCGTGTATCTATTTTTATTTGGATCACATTGGCATGAGTGTATCGGTGAACGGTGAGAACGTATTTGACATGAGCAATGAGATCGATTCGGCAATGTGCGGTACCGACTGGCAGGGGTGGCGGCTGCCTGCTATGGCAGAGGGGGATCTGGTCGAAATCCGGCTGCATAATCCACACCGCTATGGAAACGGGGACGCATACAATGAACTGCTTGACTCACTCCGCATGAGTGGCGAGACGCAGTTAAAGCAATTCTACGATAAACAGGAAAGGCTCTACCGCTGTTTCTGTATCTTTATCTTTGTGGCATCCATAGGTCTCATAGGAACCGCAATCGGCTATCAGCTTTTGCATCTGCCAAACAGCACGCTGCTGTTAAAGCTGGGGATTATGTCCCTGCTCATGGGTATGTATATGTATCTTGATACAAAGGATATTTCCCTGCGCAATTATCAGATGGCGTTCAATACTTATGTGCGGCAGGCTGTCATAATGCTTGCTGCATTGATGTCAGGAGCAGGGATAGCGGAGCTGGTGCACGAAAAGCGGAGAGCGGTGGCACAGATTGCAGTATATGCGTTGATGCTTGCCGATTTCATTTTCCTGGCAATAGCCATAGCCGGGGGAATGGGAATCTATAACACAGCCATTTACTGGGCAGCGATACAGGGGATTGTCAGTCTGATTCTGACTGTACTGTGTATCATGGAAGCAAGGAAGGGTGAGAAGCAGGAACGGATTATGCTGGTTTCTGCGATTGTACTCCTTGTGGTACTGATAGCGGAGCTTGTCAATGCCCGTCTGGTATGGTGGCAGAGCGGTAGCTGCATTAAGGCGGTCTTTGGCGTGTTGTTCATTTCCCTGTTGCTATGGGCAGTCAAGCTGGTAGCAGTCAATTATCAGGCTTCCATGCGGGCAAAGGAGCTGGAGAAGGAATTGAAAGAAAACCGGATTACCCTTGCCATGAGCCAGATACAGCCGCATTTTATCTACAATTCGCTTAATACCATCTATCATCTGTGCGATAAAGATATAGAACTGGCACAGCAGGCAATCAGCGATTTCTCTGATTACCTTCAGCGGAGTCTCAGCGCGGCGGACCGTACCACGCTGATTTCCTTTGAGGAGGAATTAAAACATGTAAAGATATACTTAAAGCTGGAGCAGCTTCGCTTCGGCAAGAAACTGAATGTGGTGTATCATATAGAAACAGCAGGATTTATGCTGCCGGCCCTGTCCGTACAGCCGCTTGTGGAAAATGCGGTGAAGCATGGCATCTGCCGGAGAGAAGGGGGCGGAGGAACTGTTATAATCACTGCGCGGGAATGCGCGGACTGCTTTGAGGTTATTATATCGGATGACGGTGTCGGCTTTGTTCCCGGAACAGAGAGCAAAGGACAGGGCACCCATGTGGGCATCCGGAATGTGCGTCAGAGACTTGACATTATGTGCCATGCCACATTGGAGGTCGAGAGCGAGCCGGGAAAAGGTACCACATCAACAATCCGTATTCCAAAGGGGGATGAGGAATGAATATACTGGCACTTGATGATGAAGAGATAGCACTGAAGGGACTTGTTTCTGCCGCAAGAAAGGCAGAACCTTCCGCAACCATATACAGCTTCGATAAGCCAAAGGAGGCATTGGAGTTTTGCAAAAGTGTGCCCTGTGAGGTCGCATTGCTGGATATACAGATGTGGAACATGAGCGGCGTGGAGCTGGCAAAAGCAATAAAGCTCATAAATCCGCAAACCAATATTATCTTTACAACAGGCTATGCAGACTATATGAGGGATGCACTTGAGATGCATGCAAGCGGTTATGTGTTGAAGCCCGTTACACCTGCAAAAATCCGAAAGGAACTGGATAATCTCAGATACCCCGTTAAGCCGGAGGGGAAAAAACAGGTACGGTTTCAGACCTTTGGAAATTTTGAAGTGTTTATAGACGGTCAGACCGTAAAATTTAAATATGATTTGACGAAAGAAATGCTGGCATATCTGGTAGACCGCAACGGGGCATTATGTACCAGCGGCGAGATTATGGCATTGTTACGGGGGGATAAGTTTTCAACCAGTTATTTCCGCAGCTTAACAAAGGATTTGAAGGATATATTTTCAGGTGCGGGATGCGAGGATGTCATTGTCCGGCAGAGGGGAAAAATCGGCATTGATCGTGAAAAAGTGGACTGTGACTATTATGACTGGCTGGATGGGAAAATCTATGCGGTCAACCTCTATCGCGGAGAATATATGACACAGTACGGATGGAGTGAAATGACGAATGCCGAGATAAAAGGCAGATCGTGAAAACAGAACAGTGAAACAGCGGAACTTCGGAAGCAGAATATGCGTTCCGAAGTTTTTTGCTGTTTTCAAAATTTTTTTTGAAATTCGTTTTTTTTCGGAGCAATGTGCAACGCTTCTGCAACGCTTTTGCAACGCTTGGTTTGATATAATAATTTAAAAATTGTTTTTTGCTCATTCAGAAAAACTTTTAAGAGGAGATGGATGTATGAAGAGAGAACGAACTTCAAGAGAGAAACGGAATAACTGGTTATTCGCAGCTTCTGAACCGTTTTATAAGAGGGGCAGGATTGCGTCAAGATGGCTTGCAGTCATAATGGCTGCAGCGCTGGTATTTACCGGCGTTGATTTCACGGCTTTTGCCGTGACTGATGGAGGAATGGAGGAAGCCTTAAGCGAAGAATTACAGGCATTGCAGACAAGAATTGACAATTTGCCCGCACCCGAAGAATACAGTGCAGAGGAACAAACTAAGAAGGACGAGCATATTAAAGAAGCAAGGAGTGTTTTTGAGCTATATTATGCCCTGCCCGAGGCAGATCAGAATAAGATAGACATCGCAAAGCTGGAAGCTTTGTATGGTGTGATGAATGCTCATGTACATGATGGAATCTGGTTTAATTCTGGAGTTGCTCAAGGAGCAAATTTTTCTTCACGCAGTTGCTATTTAGTGAATGATGAAACAGTGAATAATAGTATCGAGATTATCGGGAACGTCGAGCCTGATGTGACGTTGAATATCTGCCTGAATGGTCATACGCTGGACTTAAATGAAATGCAGATCCTGGTAGACTTTGGTTCGACCCTCAATATCTATGACTGCTCTGGTGGAGAAGGGAAGATCATCGGAGGTGAAGGAAAGCAACATGGCGGGTCTACTGATACAAAAGGAGGGGCTGTTTATGTCAGGGGCTCTACGTTAAATATTTATGGCGGTACGATTGAAGGCAATCAAGCTGATTGGGGCGGAGCAATCTTCATTGATGCTTCAGATGCAGTAGGAGCGAGTACCGTCAATATGTACGGTGGCACGATTCAGGGAAATACAGCCAAAAAAGGTGGAGGCGCAATAGAGGTTGAGAATAGTGATTCTCATTTCAATATGTATGGCGGAAGTATCATCAACAACACGGTGACGGAATTAAATGGTGGTGTACACAAAGGAGGCGGTGTACATTTTGCAGCCGGAACTATGACAATTGATGGAACCGTCAATATTAGCGGTAATACAGTGGCAGGTGTCGGGAACAATGTATATGTGAGATCTGGTATGAAAATTACTATTGGAAGTATCGGCGAGGGCAGCTGCATTGGTGTCTCTGCATATAATGTGGAGAATAGTGCTTTAGCTACAGTCATAACCAGTCAATATGGAAATAAGGTAAGTACCAGCAATGTAAAATATATTTTCATGGATCGTTTACATGATTGTGCAATATATGGAATGATAAATACCGGTACGGAACTACAGATTAAAAGGCATACGCATGACTGGGTGTATGGAGCAGAGGAGAATTGGATTTACGCGTATTGTACAAATGAGCTGGAGAATTGTGCTTTTCCTCAGGTGGATGCATCTCAATCCTCTCATGACAATGTACTGACATTAACTCTGAGTGCAGATGATGCAGTTTATAACGGCAGTGCCTACGACGGTGCGTCCTTCTCCGATGAAGAAGCAACTATATGGGAATACGCGGGCTTAACTGTACCGACATTTATCTATGAAGGGACGGATGATACTGTCTATGGACCTTCGGAAATTCCTCCTACTGATATAGGAAACTATACAGTAAGTGTTACTCTTGCTGACCATGAGGATATTTCTGTGGAACAGAGTTTTACAATTTCCCCAAAGGAAGTAACTGCAACCGTAACGGCTGCAGACAGAACTTATGACGGAACAACCGCAGCAGAGCTGACAGTTGATGCCCCTACCGAAATTGAGGGCGAGACACTTAGTGTTACCGGACTTACTGGAACCTTTGCAGATAAGAATGCCGGAAGCGCCAAGACGGTTAACATTGACAGTACAAATGCCGTTGTAACCGGAGGAACAGACGCCAAATCCGAAAATTACAGTATAACCTATCCGGCAACCACCACAGCAAATGTCAGCCCGGTGGAAATTACAGTTAAGGTTTCGGATGCCGAAAAGTATATCGGCGACCCTGACCCTGAGTTTTCATACACCATTACATCCGGTAATCTGGTGGAGGGTGAGTCATTAAGCGGCATCAGCTATTCAAGAGAGGAGGGCGAAACAGTCGGAGAGTATGTGATAACAGCCACAGATACTCCGGGCGCCAACCCGAATTACAGCCTTACCTTCCAACCCGGAAAACTGACGATTTCGGAACATAAATGGGATGCCGGAACGATTATACAGCAGCCGACCTGTACCGAGAGTGGCAGGATAAAATATATTTGTACGGTATGCGGAGAAGAGAAAGAAGAAGCTATTGATGCACTCGGACACGACTGGAAAGAACCGGAGTTTGTATGGACAGCAGATTACAGCAGTGTAGCGGCAACCTTTATCTGTAAGAATGATGAAAGCCATATAGAGGTAAAGAGCAGTGAAAACGGAGATATCCGGATTACAAAGGAGGTTGTCAGTGGGGAAGACGGAAGCGGTAACGGTAAGATAACATACACGGCAACAGTTGAACTTGACGGCAAGTCATATACAGATGTGAAGACTGTGGAGACCACAATTGCCGATATGGAGGAAATAGGAAACGGAAGCATTGCCACAGAGATTATTGTGGCGGAAGATGCCCCGAAAACAAGGATTGAGAATCTTACCGTTGAAGTCGCAAAGCAGCTTCTTACACCGGAAGAACTTCAGCAGGTTCAGGATGGCGCAGATATTATTGTATATCTTGAAACCACGAATATTAATGATACGGTAAGCAGCACAGACAAAGAACTTGTGGAGGATAAGCTCGATACGGCTGTGGAGGAGTTTTTGAAAGACGCAGGTCTTACCTCGAAAAAGGAAATCAATACAGGTATCCAGTACCTTGACCTTTCTCTCTTTAAGCGGATTGGTGACGGAGATGCCACAAAGCTTTCTGACACAGGAAATAATGAAATTGCGGTTACCATTGAGATACCGGAAAGCATGAAGGCTGCGAATGAGGAGCGGACTTATTATGTCATCCGTGTGCATGAGGAAAACGGGACAAGCGAGGTTGAGGTTCTTCCGACAACACATGATAAGAAAGCAGACACCCTGACTTTTACAACAAACAAATTCTCGACCTATGCATTGGCTTATGCCGCACCAAATGGAATCGTTGCTGTTACAGGTGTTACTCTGACACCGGAGAGTGCGACTCTTACAGGCAAGGGAGAAACCGTACAGCTTACGGCAACCGTGGCGCCAAAGAAGGCAACGGATTCGAGTGTGACATGGAACTCCAGCAATACAGGTGTCGCAACCGTGGATGAAAACGGTAAAGT
Organism: Roseburia sp.; assembly: GCA_051877675.1. Taxonomy (GTDB): domain Bacteria; phylum Bacillota; class Clostridia; order Lachnospirales; family Lachnospiraceae; genus Roseburia. Next base: position 11,102 of record JBJEJC010000100.1, read on the forward strand.
AACCGCAGTGGCAAACGGAACCTGTACAATTACGGTAACGACTACTGACGGAGAGAAGACGGCGACAAGCACCATTACCGTTAAGATTCCAAAGGAGGATAACGACAACGATAACGATAGCGATAAGCCGGGTGAGTCACAGAAACCGGATGATTCAAATCAATCAAACCAGTCAAACCAGTCGAACCAGTCAAACCAGACGGATGCCGGGGAAGGTCGTGTGAATTCACCGGATACAGGAGACAACAACAATCCGGCACTTTGGTTTACACTGCTGCTTCTGTCGTTAGCGGGGCTGGCAGGCTTGTACGCCAGAAGAAGAAAAATTTAAGTGATGTTATACGGCGTATAGTATGCCATGGGACAGGCTAGCGTAAAATTTTATTCGGATTAAAAGAAAAGAGGACACCACTTTGTGATA
>JBJEJC010000101.1:0-11384 GCA_051877675.1 Roseburia sp.
AGAGGGCATTCGCGGAGGAGATGGATGAGGTGCGCGCCTGCTATGGACGGCTGGAAAAGAGCGCCTGTCCGGCAGAACTTTGCCTTTGCATCGACCGGTGCAACGTGGGAGAATATTCCCAGCAGAACAGTGAGCAGGTTCTTGCAAAATATCAGGCGTGTTCGGAGTGGAAACGGGATGTTTATTTCCTGGAACAGCTTATGGGCATGCAGGACAGACAGGAATTTTACCGGATTGTGGGTTATGAGAAAGAGGGATATCCGGTCACGGAGGCGGAGCGGGTACGCAATATCATTTCCTGCATCCATAACCTGGATATGAAGCAGGACAGCCGGGAACGGATTGCGGATCTGTACTTAAACCGCAATGCCTATGTGGAACGGATGGTGGCGCTGTTAGAAAAGGCAATGGCATATCTGAAAAAATATGAGACACAGATGAATGCCCTGATGGGGGAGTGGGAGACTTACTGGAACGGTTCACTTGCAGACGGGTCCTTTCCCAGACTTTTAAATGAGATTTTTGTGGACGGACAGGAGAACCTGAAGGAAGGAATGCTGTTGGTGCCGGAATTTATCCAATGCAATTCCATAACCTTTTCCATCGAGACCAACTGCCTGCTGAAACAGGAGGATATGCTGCCTGTCGCCCGGGTCGGAATTATTTTTTCTGCGGAATTCGGGCTAAATTCGAAGCCGCAGAAGCAATATGAGAAGGATGAATTGCAGAAACTGCTAAAGGTGATTGGGGATAAAACCACGTTTCATATTCTGTTATTCCTGAAGGATAAGCCCGCGTATGGAATTGAGATTGCAAAGCAGTTTGAACTCACCACTGCCACGGTGTCCCATCATATGAATAAGCTGGCGGGTCAGCAGCTGGTTCAGGTGGATCAGAAGGATGGAAGAATCTACTACCGGACGCGGACGGACCGCCTCCGGGAAATATTTGATAAATGTAAGCATCTGTTTGAATAGCATCTTGCGGCAAAAATTAAAAAATGATATAATTTTTATTATATGATGAACTGCGGGATGGAGGAACGGAAGAATGGTAGTAAAAACATCGGTGCGAAAGGAATTAGAAGAGCTGTTTGCCAGGTCCGGCAACCAGCTCTATGTGCTTTATGGAAGAACGGATTCGGAAAAGGAGCTTCTGTTAAAGTCTTTTGTTCAGGATAAGAAATTTTTTTATTACAGGGCAAGACAGGTCTCCCCGGAGGAGCAGCTGCGCCTGATGGGGAAGGAAATTGAAAAACGGTTTGAGGTATCCCTGAAATATTTCACGTATGAGGAGTATTTTAACCGTGTAAAAAGCGGTGGACCCCAGAAACTTGTGCTTGTGGTGGACGAATTTCAGCATATTGTAAAAAAAGATTCCGGATTTTTAGAAGCTGTTTTAAAGCTTAAGGCAAAACGGCTCTATCCGGGACCTGTGATGATTCTTTTATGCAGCTCTTCGGTATCCTGGGTGGAACAGGAGCTGGATGCCTGTATGGGGGAAGCGGCGAAAAAAATTGACGGGCGGCTGAAACTTGGCAATCTGAATTTCCTTGAGGTGGTTCGCGCACTGCCGGAATACCCGGTCAGTGAGTGCATTAAGGTGTACGGAGTCGTGGGCGGTGTTCCCGGTTACATCAACCGCTTTAATCCCAAAGCGGATTTAAAGACCAATATCTGCCGCCAGATTCTGTCCAGAAACGGCTACCTGTTCGGGGCGGCGGAGGAACTGCTCGGGGAAAGTCTGCGGGAGCTCTCGGTCTATGAAACTATCCTGGCACACATTGCGGCAGGCTGTGATAAATTAAACGATTTATATTTACAGACCGGATTTTCCAGAGCCAAGATCAGTGTATACATGAAGAACCTTGCAGCGTCCGACATTATCCAGAAGGTGGTGTCCTTTGAAACCGGTGGGTGGGCGAATGCCAAAAAGGGAATTTACCGGATACGGGATAATTATGTGAATTTCTGGTTCCATTTTGTGTATCCCCATCTGTCCGAGCTTTATCTGATGGGAGTGGAGGAATTCTATGATACCTATATTGCCCCGGGGCTGGATGCCTATCTGAACCGTTATTTTGTGGAGGTTTGTATGGAGTATCTGGGACTTCTTGGCATGGTGGGCAAGCTGCCGCTTAAAATTGCCAGGATGGGTACCTGGGTAGGAAAAGAGGGCAATATCGACATTATTGCCCAGGATGAGACACGTCGGAATATGGTGGGGTTATGCAACTGGGAGCAGCCGGAGCTGACCATGGGGATGTGTGAAGAATTGTTTGCCAACATGAAGCGGGCCAAAATAACGGCGGAGTATTATTTCCTGTTCTCTGCCAGGGGATTCTCTGCGGAGGTGAAGACAATGGCGGAACAGGATTCCCATGTTATCCTGGTGGACATGAATGAGTTGTAGGCATTTGTATATAGAAAATGTCGTATATTGGAGAAACAAATAGAAAGTTGAGGAAGCAGTTTTGGCAAAGTCATTGATTATCACGGAGAAACCCAGCGTTGCACAGGAATTTGCAAGAATTTTAGGGGTCTCCGGACGGAATGACGGATATATTGAGAACGGAGAATATGTGATTACCTGGTGTGTAGGTCATCTGGTGGAGATGGTCTATCCCGAGGAATACGACGAGAAATATAAGAGATGGAAATTAGAGGATCTTCCGTTTCTTCCGAAAGAATATAAATATCATGTGATACCTGCGGTCAGCCGTCAGTATGCAGTGGTGCATGAGATGCTGCACCGGGAGGATATTGACAGGGTCTACTGGGCAGGCGATGCCGGGAAGGAAGGACAGACCATTGAGGAAAATATCCGGCGGTTCGGCGGCGTGCGGGAAGGAATGGAGGAGCTTCGTGTCTGGATTGATTCCCAGACAGAGGAGGAAATTTTAAGGGGTATCCGGGAAGCAAAACCCATGACAGAGTATGACAATCTGGCAAATTCCGGAATTATGCGCACCATTGAGGACTACGCAATGGGAATTAATTTTTCCCGGGTAATGTCTGTCCGCTACGGGAAGCTTTTAAACGATGCGGCAGGGACCCAGAGCTATACTGCCATTGCGGTAGGGCGTGTCATGACCTGCGTGCTGGGCATGGTGGTCATAAGAGAGCGGGAAATCCGCAATTTTGTGGAGACTCCTTTTTACCGTGTGGTTGGTAATTTCCTGCCCGGTGATAATGGGACTACATATATAAGTGAAAATACAGATAACTCTGATGAAGCCGGTGATGTGCGGACTGCGCAGAGTGGCTTTGAGGCGGAGTGGAAAGCGGTAGATGGCTCCCGTTATTTTGAGTCACCGCTTCTCTATAAAGAAAACGGATTTAAGAAGCGGGAGAGCGCCGAAGGGCTGATGGGAGAGCTGGCTTCCTCTCCTGCGGTTGTGGAGACCATAGAAAAGGGAACATCGCGGAAGAAGGCACCGATGCTTTTTAACCTGGCAGAGCTGCAGGCAGAGTGCTCAAAGCGGTTTAAAATCAGTCCGGATGAGACGTTGCAGGTGGCGCAGGAGCTTTATGAGAAGAAGCTTACCACCTACCCCAGAACCGATGCCCGTGTGCTTTCCACTGCGGTGGCAAAGGAAATCAGTCGCAACATCGGCAGGCTGAAGGGGTATCCGCCGGTTGCATCCTATGTGGAGCGCATTATGAAAGAGGGACGCTACCGGGACATTGCGAAGACACAGTATACCGATGATTCCAAAATTACAGACCACTACGCCATCATTCCCACAGGACAGTTGACGGAGCTGAATTCCTTAAATGACCTGCAGCGGCGGGTATTTGAACTGATTGTGCGGCGGTTTTTAAGTATTTTTTATCCGCCGGCGGAATATAAAACAGTTAAGCTGACTGTTGCAGCGGGTCAGGAGCGGCTTTTTGCCTCGGCAAAGGAGCTTTCCGCGCCGGGATATCTGGAGATTGCAGGAATTCCCCGGAATACGGCATCCGCGGGCACAGACGGAAACGGGGATGCAGCCGGGGAAGGTACGGAAAGCGGTAGTGACGAGACGGAGGGATTTGAGAATCTGGGACTGCTTCAGTTTGCAGACTGGCTTCATATCGGCGATACCCTTGCTGTAAACGGATATTTCATCCGGGAGGGAAAGACCTCGCCGCCGAAGCGCTATACCTCCGGCTCCATGGTGCTTGCGATGGAGAATGCAGGACAGCTCATTGAGGACGAGGAGCTGCGGGCGCAGATTAAGGGCTCCGGAATCGGAACCTCCGCTACCCGCGCGGAAATCATCAAAAAGCTGATCCGCATCGGCTATCTGAATCTGAACAAACGAAGTCAGATTTTATCGCCGGAGCGGCTGGGGGAGATGGTCTTCGAGGTGGTGAGCATGACGGTTCCGGCACTGCTGAATCCGAAAATGACCGCTTCCTGGGAGAAGGGCTTAGACGGCATCACCCGGGGAACGGTGATTATGGAGGATTACCGGGAGAAGCTGGAGGATTTCATCCGGAAAGAAACGGTTTCCATGATCAACCAGGATCTGACCCCGCAGGTGGTGAACCGGATTGCGCCTTTGGTAGGAAAGGGGGCAAGAGGGGCAGCCGCAAGGCGGAGCATCGGGGTTCCCTGTCCGGTCTGCGGAGGCGACATGGAGACGACCCCCTTCGGGTATGGCTGCAGTCGGTATAAGAAAGACGGAACCGGCTGCCGGTTCTCCATCGGAACCATTGCCGGGCGGGAACTTGGTGAGGAAGAGGTAAGGGAACTTCTTACCACCGGGCATACGGATGTGCTGGAGGGCTTTGTTTCCAAGGCAAAAAAACGCTTTAAAGCAGCCCTTGCCATAGAGCGAGGTGAGGATGGCGCGGTTTCCGTTCAGTTTGACTTCTCTAAGAATACGCCGGAAATCTTAGAGGGTGTGAAATGTCCGGTCTGTGGCGGTGAGATTGAGATTACGTCCTTTGGTTATAGCTGCCGGACGCATCGTGAGGAACCGGAGCGCTGTTATTTTTCCATCGGAAGCATTGCTGGGAAATCCATCGGTGTGGATGATGTGACAGAGCTTCTCACAAGCGGCAGGACGGGAATGATTAAGGGCTTTACGGCGAAAAATAAGAAGAAATTCAATGCCTGCCTTATGCTGACCGAGGGGGAGGACGGCAGGAAAAATGTATCCTTTGACTTCTCCCAGAACGAGGCGGAAATTGTGGAAGGTGTGCAGTGTCCGGTCTGCGGCGGTGCAATCCAGGTGAAATCCTTTGGATTTGGCTGTGCGAATTATGATCCGGGAAATCCGGACAGTTGCCGTTTTTCCATCGGAAGTCTTGCGGGAAAGGATTTGAATGCGGCACAGGTAAAGGAGCTTCTGACAGCCGGCAGGACGGGAACCATCCGCGGCTTTAAGTCCAGGGCTGGAAAAAAATTTGATGCCTGTGTGGCATTGGACCGGGACGAAAACGGAAAGGTGGTTGGACTTAAGTTTGATTTTGATCATGTGGAGGCAAAAAAGGTAAAGGATGTGGTCTGCCCGCTCTGTGGTGGTGATATTGTACAGACCCCCTTTGGCTTCGGCTGCGCAAATTATAGGAAGGATGATCCGGAAAGCTGTCGTTTCTCCATCGGGAAGATGGCGGAGAAGACACTGACCGAGGCAAATGTAAAGGAACTGTTGACAGCCGGCAGGACGGGAACCATCCGCGGTTTTAAATCAAAAGCCGGGAAGAAGTTTGATGCCCGGGTTGCGCTGGCAAAGGACGAAGCCGGGAAGGTGACCGGACTGAAATTCGACTTTGAGGATCTGGAAGCGCCGAAGGTGAAGGACGTTAAGTGTCCGTTGTGCGGCGGCGATATCGTTAAGACGATGTTTGGTTTTGGCTGTGCAAATTATAAGAAGGATGACCCGCAAAGCTGCCGTTTTTCTATTGGACAGATTGCCGGTGTGAAGCTGAAGGAGGCGCAGGTGAAGGAGCTTTTGACCCGGAAAAAGACCGGTGTCATTGAGGGCTTCGTGGCAAAGACCGGTATGAAATTTGATGCGCCGCTAAAGCTGACACCGGAGGGGAAAATTGCATTTGATTTCCCGGAGAAGCCAAAACCTATAGAGACTTCGGTTCCGTGTCCGAAATGCGGAAAACTTCTGCAGAAGAGCCAGTGGTACTACGAGTGTGAATGCGGGTTTAAGGTGTCCCACACAGTGGCGAAGCTGGAATTGTCGGAGGAGATTATACGTGAACTTCTCGAAACCGGTAAGACCAGCGAAAGGGTGACCGGCTTTACGTCGAAGGCGGGAAATCTCTTTGATGCCTGTTTAAAATTAGAGGATGACCGAATCAGCTTCGACTTTGATCAGCCTGCCCAGCCTTCGGGAGAGCCTGTGCAGAATGCCCGGGATATGCAGCCTTCGGGAGAGCCTGTGCAGAATGCCCGGGATATGCAGCCTTCGGGAGAGGACGATGCACAGTATATCGCGGAGGATGTCCCTGCCTTTTATGATTCCATGGCGGAGGATATTGCCTATATGCAGGCAGAGGAGGAAGCCGAACAGCAGGCGGGAATGAACTTTCTGGATGAATTTGCGGCAAGTGAGCATTGAAAACGGGAAAATGGGATAGGAGAACAGGAACTATGAAACTGGTAATTGAACACCTGGCGAAGAAATTTGACACAAAGGAAGTGTTAAAGGGGATTGATTTTACATTTGAAAGCGGTAAAATCTACGGGCTTCTGGGAAGAAACGGAGCCGGAAAGACGACGTTTTTCAATTGTCTGAATAAGGACATTACCACAGACGGCGGGAATTTTTATCTCGAGGAGGAGGGGATGAAACGGGAAATGACAGCCTCTGAGATTGGATATGTGCTGTCTGCACCGGTGGTGCCGGAATTCTTAACGGCGCGGGAATTCTTAAAGTTTTTCCTCGATATCAATCAGATTACCTGTGATATGGATGCGTGCTTTGACCGGGTGAGCATTGCACCGGAGGACCGGAATAAGCTGTTAAAGGATTATTCCCACGGCATGAAAAATAAAATGCAGATGTTAGTCAACATCATTGCAAAACCAAAGCTGCTCCTGCTGGATGAGCCGCTGACCTCACTGGATGTGGTGGTGGCGGAGGAGATGAAAAATCTGCTCCGTTCCATCAAGGAGGACAGAATCATTATTTTTTCCACCCATATCATGGACCTGGCACTGGATCTGTGCGATGTGATCGTATTGCTCAACCATGGCGAACTGGAGGTCGTTGGGAAGGAGAATCTGGGGAATGAAGCATTCAAGGAGAAAATCCTTTCTGCGCTTCGGGAGGAAGAATAGGAATGACAGAATCTGGTCAGGGGGCTTACGGCATGGGTAAAACACTGCGAATCATGATTTCCTTAAAGAATACGTACCGGGTGAACAGCATTCTGTATGGGTTAAAGCAGCTTCCGCTCATAAAAAAGCTTCTGCCCGCCAATATCTACGGGGTACGCGGATTTAAGATTTTTGCAAATATTCTGTCCGCATTTTCGGAGTTGTTTTTCGCTTTTATGGGAAAAATCCTGTTTTTTGCCGTGATGATTGCGGCGGTGACGGGGCTTGGCATTTATCAGAAGGTGCCGCAGGGGCAGTTGTTTGTACATCTTTTCTTTTTCCTCACGCTTGCGGGGGCACTTTTAAACAACGACCTGCTGCCCCAGGGGATGGAGCGGTATTATGCGGTAATTCTGATGCGGATGGATGCCAGAAAATATGTGCTTGCCAATTATGGATATTTTCTGCTGAAATTCCTGGCTGGCTATCTGATTTTTGGCACGCTGATTGGAAGAATGTGCGGCGTGGAACTGGTTTACGGCCTGCTGTTTCCAATCTTTGCCATTGCCGTGAAATGTATCTGGAGCGCTGTTTACCTGCGTCTTAGCCGGAAAACAGGAATTCCTGGCGGCAGCCGCAAAAACGGGAAATATGTGGGGGTGGCAGCTTTGGTGCTGCTGGCGGCGGGATACGGCTTGCCGCTTGCCGGGCTGCTTTTGCCGTTTTGGGGATTCGCCCTTGCCACAGGAGCTGCCGTTTGGCTTGGAGTCTGGAGTTTCCTGAAAATACAGCGGTTTAAGGACTATCGTCCGCTGTACCAGAAGGTGCTTGCCGAGTTCGTAAAGCAAATAGACCAGATAGACAATATAGGGGAGCGCACAATCAGCAGCAACGCCATTTCTGTGGACAAAACGGCACAGAGCAGCCGCAGCGGATTTGAGTATCTCAATGAATTGTTTGTAAAACGTCACAAAAAGATTCTGTGGCGGGCAGCCGGAAGGGTCGCTGTCGTAAGTCTTGTGGTTGTCCTGCTGCTTGTGGGAGTTTGCATCTGGATGCCGGAGGGAAAAGAAAGTCTGAATCAGGTCATGTTGAATTATCTGCCATATTTTGTGTTCATTATGTACGCGGTGAACCGGGGAGCAACCTTTACGCAGGCACTGTTTTTCAACTGTGATCACAGCCTGCTCACCTATTCCTTTTATAAGGAACCGTCACATGTGCTGAAATTATTCCGGATACGTTTGCGGGAGATAATCAAGGTGAATTTGCTTCCTGCTTTGGTGATTGGAGCCGGGATGCCGCTTCTTTTGTTTATGTCCGGTGGCACGGAGCAATGGACAAATTATATTGTGCTGTTTGTGTCGATTACCAGCTTAAGCGTCTTTTTCTCGGTGCATTATCTTACCATGTATTATCTCTTACAGCCGTACCACATGGGAACCGAGACGAAGAGCGGACCTTATCAGGCGGTTATGAGCGGCACGTATCTGGTGTGCTTTCTGATGATGCAGTTAAAGCTGCCGACGCTTCTGTTTGGCGGGCTGGCAATTGTTTTCTGCGTGATGTACTGTGTGGTTGCCTGCATTCTGGTGTACCGGTTTGCACCGAAAACCTTCCGGCTCAGAATCTGATGCTGCAAAATATAGAACTATTTGAGTTATATAATCGTGAAATATAAAAAAGGAGAAAAATAATGGAAAATGCAAAAATCTGTAATCTGTACAATCTGAAAGAGACCGTCGCAGAGGAGCTGTTTGAAAACCTCACATATCCCTGGGAGGCATTGCCGAACATCGGTGCTTTTATACGGAAGCTTGGGGAGCGTCTGGATCCGGAAATCTATGAGAAGCGGGGGGAGGATATCTGGGTGGCTAAAAACGCCACAGTAGCCCTGACAGCTTTCTTAAATGGACCTTTAATTATTGATGAGGAGGCGGAAATCCGTCACTGTGCCTTTATCCGGGGCAACGCCATTGTCGGAAAGGGGGCTGTGGTAGGCAATTCCACCGAGCTTAAGAATGTCGTGCTGTTTAATTCGGTTCAGGTGCCTCATTACAATTATGTGGGGGATTCCGTTCTGGGTTACAAATCCCATATGGGAGCCGGTTCCATTACCTCAAATGTGAAATCAGACAAAACACTGGTCGTAGTTAAGGACGGAGAAGAAAAAATTGAAACAGGATTAAAGAAATTCGGCGCAATGCTGGGTGACTTTGTGGAAGTGGGGTGTGGTTCTGTCTTAAATCCCGGCACGGTTATCGGCAGCCACACGAATGTGTATCCGCTGTCCTCCGTGCGGGGCGTGGTTCCCGCAAACTCCATTTATAAAAACCGGAACGAAGTGGTGGAGAAGCAGTAAACGGTCCGGAAAAAGAAATTTCATCCAAATAGAATTTCGTCGAAAATAGGACTTTACTATTTCTATTAAATGTGCGAAAATAAATGCAGTATGTTAAATGTATAACAAAGTCCATACATACAGTTTTATTTAAGCGAAAGGAGTCTTAAAATGATTTACACACAGGAAGTTCAGAAAATGTGTCCGGTTGCCAAAGGTGCAAAGCACGAGCCGGCTCCAATCCCGGAAGAAGGAAAATGGGTACATTCCAAAAAAATCGAAGATATTTCTGGTTTTACGCACGGCGTAGGCTGGTGTGCACCGCAGCAGGGTGCCTGCAAGCTTTCCCTTAACGTAAAAGAGGGTGTTATCGTAGAAGCTCTGGTTGAGACCATCGGCTGCTCCGGTATGACCCACTCTGCAGCTATGGCTGCTGAGGTTTTACAGGGTAAGACCATTCTTGAGGCGTTAAATACCGACCTGGTATGTGATGCCATTAATACAGCAATGAGAGAGTTATTCTTACAGATTGTTTACGGACGTACCCAGAGTGCATTCTCTGATGACGGTCTTGCAGTAGGTGCAGGTCTTGAGGACTTAGGAAAAGGACTTCGTTCCCAGGTTGGTACTATGTATGCAACCAAGGAGAAGGGTGTTCGCTACTTAGAGATGGCAGAAGGCTATGTAACCGGTATCGCACTTGACGAGAACAATGAAGTAATCGGATATCAGTTCGTTTCCCTTGGAAAAATGACTGACTTCATCAAAAAAGGTGATGATCCGAACACCGCATGGGAGAAAGCAAAGGGTCAGTACGGCCGTGTGGCAGATGCGGTTAAGATTATCGACCCGCGTGTAGAGTAAGGAAAGGAGAAACGAAGATCATGGCATTATTTGAATCATATGAGAGAAGAATTCCCCAGATCAACGCTGTATTAAACAGCTATGGCATCAGCTCCATCGAGGAGGCTGAGAAGATTACAAAGGACGCTGGACTTGATGTTTATGAGCAGGTTAAGAAAATCCAGCCAATCTGTTTTGAGAACGCTTGCTGGGCTTATACCGTAGGTGCTGCAATCGCAATCAAGAAGGGCTGCACAAGAGCTGCTGACGCTGCAGCAGCAATCGGTGAGGGACTTCAGGCATTCTGTATTCCGGGTTCCGTAGCAGATCACAGAAAAGTAGGTATCGGACATGGTAACCTTGGTAAGATGCTTCTTGAGGAAGAGACCGAGTGCTTCTGCTTCTTAGCAGGTCATGAGTCCTTCGCAGCAGCAGAGGGTGCTATCGGTATCGCAGAGAAGGCTAACAAGGTTCGTCAGAAACCGCTTCGCGTTATCTTAAATGGTTTAGGAAAAGACGCAGCTCAGATTATTTCCCGTATCAACGGATTTACCTTTGTTGAGACCAAGTATGACTACAAAGAAGCAAAATTAAACATTGTATATGAGAAGGCATACTCCGATGGACTTCGTGCAACCGTTAAGTGCTACGGTGCGGACGATGTTCAGGAAGGTGTTGCAATCATGCATCACGAGAACGTTGGTGTATCCATCACCGGTAACTCCACCAACCCGACCCGTTTCCAGCATCCGGTTGCAGGTACCTATAAGAAGGAGTGCATCGAGCAGGGTAAGAAATACTTCTCCGTAGCTTCCGGCGGTGGTACAGGACGTACTTTACATCCGGATAACATGGCTGCAGGTCCTGCTTCCTACGGTATGACCGATACCATGGGTCGTATGCATTCTGACGCTCAGTTCGCAGGTTCTTCCTC
>JBJEJC010000102.1:0-11184 GCA_051877675.1 Roseburia sp.
TTTTTTATTTTAGGAGTAAAATGCAAAAAATGCAAATAGAAATTTGTATCACAGATTGTAATTTCGGATATCTTAATTTATAATCTATGGATAGAACAAAGTGTCGCCATATACGGGCACTTTTCTATCCCAGAACGAAGGGTAAAGAATAAGGATATGAAGAAAAAACAGAATGATTTATCGGAAGCATCGGCTTCGGAAACTATAAAACAGCCAAGAAGAAAGCAACAGAAGGATATCCGCTGGGACAGGCTGGACAATACCGCACATCTTTTTCCCGTGATTGCGGGGGAGAGCATGAGCAATGTATACCGGATCAGCGTGACGCTGACGGAACTGATTCAGCCGGAGCTGCTGCAGCAGGCGCTTGATCTGGTGCTGCCAAAGTTTGACGGCTTTAATCTGCGTCTGCGCCAGGGGGTATTCTGGTATTATTTTGAGGAAAACGGAAAGCCTGCACCCAGGGTGCGGGAGGAAAACACATTTCCCTGTCGGTTTATTCAGGCGAACAAGAATCGCAGCTATTTGTTCCGGGTCACATATTACAAATACAGAATAAACCTTGAGGTGTTCCATGTGCTGACGGACGGCATGGGAGGCATTAATTTCTTAAAGGAACTGACCTATCAGTATCTGCGTCTGGCGCATCCGGAGATTACGGAGAAGACGGGAGACGGTCTGAACAGCGACACCTCCTTAAACCGGGAGGACAGCTTCCTTAAGAACTATAAGACCGGTTCCGCGAAGGGTTATCAGAGTAAGCGGGCATATCTTATCCGGGGAGAGAAGCTGCGCAAAGGTGAATTTGGGGTCATGCACGGATACATGCAGATTCCGGAATTAAAGCAGGTGTGCCACAGATACGGTGTCAGCATCAATGAGTATCTGGTGGGAACCTATATCTGGAGTGTATACACGGAATGCCTGCATCAGATGCCGTCGGAAAAGCCTATCCGGGTGGCGGTGCCGGTGAATCTGCGGCCGTATTTTAATTCCATCACCACAAAGAATTTCTTCGTAATGGTGTCGGCGGAGTTCCATCCTACGAAGGAGTCCTACTCTTTTGAGGAGGTACTCTGGATTGTAAGGGATAGTCTGCGCAGTCAGATAAACCGGGAGCATCTGGAGAAACTGTTTTCCTACAATGTTTCCAACGAAAAGCTTCTGATTGCCAGAGCAGTGCCGTTGTTCCTCAAGAATGTGGCGATGCGTCTTGTATATACCACGTCCGCGCTGGCGAACACGGCAACGGTGACGAATATCGGGAATATTACAGTGGCGGAGGAGTACCAGCCCTATGTGGAGATGTTCCATGCGTTTCTTGCGATGTCCAAGGGACAGCATCTGAAGGGAACCATCTGTTCCTATGGCAGCACACTGGTATTTACCTTCAGTTTTGATCTGGTGGATGCTTCCGTGCAGCGCGGGTTTTTCCGCAGACTGACGGAGGATGGGCTGCAGGTAGAGATAGAGAGTAACGGGGTTTTGTATGAGTAGATGTAGAAATTGTAATTTGGAAGTATTGGATGAGACGGAGCGTTGCCCGTTGTGCAATTCTGTGCTGGAGAACACGGTGGAGATGGAAAATATGTATCCGAGCGTATGGATTCGGTCAAGACTTTTGATGCGGCTAAGCCGGGTCTATCTGTTTGTCACAATCCTGCTGGAAGCGCTGTTCATCTATATCAATGTGGTGACAGAATCGGAAATCTGGTGGTGCAGTATCACCGGGCTGTCTCTTTTGTATGGCTATATGGTGCTACGTTTTGCTATTCTCGGCAAATCGGGTTACCGTGCAAAAACCATTCTGCTGACCATGATTGCGGTGCTCATGGTGATTGCCATTGACTTTTTGACCGGGTACAGGGGATGGTCCATCAACTTTGCCCTGCCGGCAGGGATTCTTCTTATCGATGTAGGAATTCTGGTGCTTATGGCGGTCAACCGCAGAAACTGGCAGAGTTATCTGATGTGGCAGATACTTATGATTCTGTGCAGTCTGATTCCCATTGTGCTCTGGAAGCTTGGGATAGAGACGGCTTCCTTCATGGCGTGGCTGCCGTTTGTATGCTCAGCGTTTCTGTTTCTGGGTACGGTTATCATTGGAGACCGGCGCGCCAGGGTGGAGCTGTATCGAAGATTTCATGTGAGATAGGAAGGTATAAGAGTTACAATGAGAGAAAGCGAGGCAAGTATCCGTGGAAGAGTGGTAAGGGATTTGATCGCCCATGTTACCAACGACAACCTGATTGGAAGAAAGCTTAGAAACGGAGAATTGAGGAAAAAAATCAGTGAAGTGGAGCCGCCCTGGAAATGCCCGGACTGCTTTTCCATGCAGGTCATCGAAATGGAGCATTTTACAATGGAACTTCTGGAGGCAAAGGAGCAGCCCAACACGGATAAAATCATACTTCAGCTTCACGGTGGCGGCTACGTGGGCGCCATGCGGAATGCCTACCGGATGTTTGCGGGACTTTACAGTGAGGTCAGCCATGGAATGTCAGTGCTTACCATTGACTACCGGGTCGCACCGGAGTATCCCTACCCGGCAGCCCTGGAGGATGCAGTTGCAGCGTACCGGTGGCTGCTTGACCAGGGGTGGTTTTCGGAACAGATTATTCTGGCGGGAGATTCTGCGGGAGGCGGGCTTGCCATGGCATTGTGCCATTATCTTAAAGATTATGGCATCGGGCTTCCCTGCGGTATCATTGCCATGTCCCCCTGGACGGATCTGACGGCGAGCGGAGAGTCCTATGATACTAATTTTGACAAGGACCCGCTGTTTGGCGGAACCAGGGACAGTTTAATCTATAACAAAGATTATGTGGGTGAGCATGACCCCATGGATGCCTATATATCACCGTTGTTTGGAGATTTTCGCGGTTTTCCGCCCATGTTAATCCAGGTGGGTTCCTATGAGATGCTGCTTTCCGATTCCGTCAGTGTGGCGGCAAAGGCGAGGGAGCAGGGAGGAAAAGTGCGGCTCAGCGTTTATGATGGGATGTTCCACATCTTTCAGATGGCAGCAAAAATGCTGCCGGAATCCAAAAGAGCGTGGGTGGAGATTGGAAAATTTATTGATGTTTTGACAGGTGACTGACATTCATGTAGACGGGAAGACCGTTTTTATACTCCACAGGTACTTCACCGACAATCAGTGGTGCCAGATAGTCAATCATCGGCTGTTCCACATCGTTTCCTGCGGTATTGATCCATTCTGTTGGAACTGTTTTTGCTTCATTTGCAATATTGCGGATCTCGGCGTAGCCATATTCAATGGTATAGGGGACATTGGAAACCCGGTTCATGGTGACCATGGAAGCTGTCACACCTTCTTCGGAGAGTGCGACGGCTTTTTTGCCGAGTAAAAATGCCTCGTTTAAGTCTGTGGCGGAGGCGAGGTGAGCGGCACAGCGCTGAAGAACATTGACTTCCACAGAGCGGACCTTGACACCAAGCTTTTCTTTTACAAGAAACTCCAGTGTTTTTCCGGCGCCGCTTAACTGATTATGCCCAAAGTTGTCTACGGTATGCTCGCTGGCGCTGATATAATTGCCGGAAGCATCCCGGATACCCTCGGAGACTGCGACGATGACATTGTTGCGCTCGAACAGCAGGCGCTTGATATCCAGCAGAAAATCCTCCGTATCAAAGGGAACCTCCGGAAGATAAATCAGATGGGGAGCGGTATTGTATTCGTTTCTTGCCAGCGCCGCAGCGGCGGTGAGCCAGCCGGCATCCCTGCCCATAATCTCCACGATGGTGACGCTCTTTACCGCATAGATGAAGGTGTCATGAGCAATCTCCAGCAGGGAGGAGGCAATATACTTGGCAGCGGAACCGAAGCCTGGGGTGTGGTCGGTCTCGCAGAGATCATTGTCGATGGTCTTGGGAATACCGATGATACGAACCGGGCTTCCAATATGTCTTGCATACTCCGACAGCTTTAATACCGTATCCATGGAATCGTTGCCGCCGATATAGAAAAAGGCTTCTACATGATATTCTTCAAACTGCTTGAAAATATAGACATAGGGCGTGTCGTCGTCCATATAGTGGGGAAGCTTGTACCGGCAGGAACCAAGATACATGGCGGGAGTCACCTTCAGACGTTCCAGATATTCCGGATGTTCCTCCATCAATTCGGTGAGATTTATGAAATCCTGATTTAAGATACCGGTGATACCGTTTAAGGAGCCGTACACGGTATGATACATACCGGACTCCTGAACACCCTTTATGACACCGGCAAGGCTGGCATTGATGGCTGTGGTGGGTCCACCGGACTGTGCGACGATACAATTTTTTATCTGCATAATAAACTCCTTATCAAAAAATTCTTTTCCTATCATAGCGGAAAACGATATGTCTTTCAAGATGAAATTCATATGGAAAGAAAGTGGGAAAAACATGAATCTATGTACATTATGTCCAAGAAATTGCCGGGTAGACCGGAAAATGGGAGAACGGGGTGTCTGCGGACAGACCGGCGTGTTAAAGGTGGCGCGGGCTGCACTCCACTACTGGGAGGAACCGTGTATTTCCGGGGAAAGCGGCTCCGGAGCTGTGTTTTTTTGCGGCTGCGCCCTGCACTGCGTATTCTGTCAGAACCAAAGAATTGCAAACGGAACCGTGGGAAAAGAGATTTCCGTGGAGCGGCTGGCGGAGATTTTTCTGGAACTTGCGTCGCAGGGGGCAAATAATATCAATCTGGTAACGCCGGGACATTTTGCACCGGAAATTATCCGTGCGGCAGAGCTGGCGAAAAGTCAGGGACTTGCGTTGCCGTTTGTCTACAATACCAGCAGCTATGAGAACGTGGATACCATAAAGAGCCTGGAAGGAATCGTGGATATCTATCTGCCGGATTTTAAGTATCTGGATTCCGCACTCTCCGGCAAATATTCCCATGCGCCGGATTACGGGGAGGTGGCGAAGGCTGCGGTGGCGGAAATGGTGCGTCAGACCGGAGCGGCAGAGTTTGAAAACGGCGATGAGGAGGGGCTGATGAAGCGGGGAACCATCGTGCGCCATCTGCTTTTGCCGGGGTGTACGTCAGATTCCAAAAATGTGATCCGTTATCTCTATGAGACCTACGGAGATACGATTTATATCAGTATTATGAATCAGTTTACGCCGCTTCCCGCGCTGGAAAACTACCCGGAACTGAACCGCCGTGTGACGCAGGAGGAATATGATGCGGTGGTCGATTATGCCATAGACCTGGGTGTGGAGCACGGCTTCATCCAGGAAGGAGATACGGCAGAGGAGAGCTTTATCCCGGATTTTGACTGCACCGGAGTATAGAAGATAAACATTCTTATTTCTTTTTATATGTGTCCGATTTATTGGACCGATTATATGAGATAGTCGGAACAACAGAAAACGGAAAACACGTAAGGAGGAAAAAGAATGAAAGCAGTAGATATGGAAACCGTGTTGCTTTGCGGTTTGATTGCAGTGGTTGCAGCGTTTGGGTGTGTGGTATGGTTTGCTGCCATGACGGGGACACAGTTTGGTGACTGGAATGGGGCGGTGCTCGCCGGCATTGGGTGTTCCCTGGCGGGAATATTCTGGGGAATTTTGTTGATTTTTAACAGTAATAAGCCGTCGAAACGGGGATAAATGTGTGGTTTGTTTGTGAAAAATGGCATATTTGTGTTGACGCATAATATTTAATTTCATATAATAAAGGCTGAAATAGTGGTGTACCACGTTTCCTGGAGGCTATTCATGAGATTGAATATAGATAAAAGATGGAAAAAGAGTGGAAGGATAGCTGCCGTATGTATGATACTGGCAGCTATCGGCATTTCTGAAATTTCTGCGCCGGTAGCGGTCTACGGAACGCAGGAGCAGACAGAGGGAGAGAGCATTTCCCAGGATGGTACGGAGACAACGGAAGCAGGAGAAGAGGGGGCGGATTCCGGCAGCAGTGGGGATGAGGGCCTGGGAGATACGGTGGAGGATGCCGTATATGCCACCGGAAAGACTGCGCTTACCGGAACCGTGACAGCAAATAACGTGAATGTGCGTTCCGGGGCGGGAACGTCTTATGCTACCATTGGCGTGAAGGTGAATGAAGGGCAGAGTGTGACCATCAAGGGTGAGCAGACCACGAATGGTACGGTCTGGTATGAGGTGGAGTTCACGAAGGACGGCAAGGATTATGCGGGCTGGATTATTTCTACCTATATCAGTATTGCGGAGGACAGCTCATCGGAAGAAGTGGATGAGGAATATGTGCAGTCATTGAAAGACCTTGGCTTCCCGGACAGCTATTGTACATCGCTGGCTGTGCTTCACGAGAAATATCCGTCCTGGCAGTTCATTCCGGTGCTCACGGGACTGGACTGGAAGACTGCGGTGGAACAGGAGAGCCGGGCGGGGGTCAATCTGGTGCAGAGTATTGTAAACGATTCCCGGAAGTCGACTGAGGATTTTGCCTATGATTGGAAAACAAACAAATGGTACGGGTTTGACGGCGCAGACTGGGTATGTGCGTCTGCAGATTTTATTGCATACTGTATGGACCCGAGAAATTTTCTGAACGAGACCTATATTTTCCAGTTTGAGACGCTGGAGTATGCTTCTTACCAGACGGCAGACGGAGTTTCCAGCATTCTGGCGAATACCTTTATGTCCGGAAAGTATAAGGATACCGACAAGAAGAAAAAAAGCTATGCGGACACCTTTGTGGAGGTGGGAAGCGCACTGGCGGTCAGCCCGTATCATCTGGCTGCCCGCTGTAAGCAGGAGCAGGGAGTCAATGGGACCAGCGATTTGATTTCGGGTACCTATTCCGGCTACGAGGGGTATTACAATTATTTTAATGTGGGAGCTTACACCACCACATCGGCGGATAAGGTTGTAAACGGGCTGGCTTATGCCAAGAAAATGGGATGGGATTCCATTTACGGCTCCATTGCCGGAGGTTCTGAGGTGGTGGCAAATAATTACATAAAAAAGGGACAGAATACCATATACTTTGAAAAGTTCAATGTGATTAATCCGGCAAATCTGTATGCCCATCAATACATGACGAATGTAATGGCAGCAATCAGCGAGGGAAGCAGCTCCGGGAAGGCCTACTCGGATAAGGATCAGGCATTTGTATTTCGGATTCCGGTTTATGAAAATATGCCGGATTCCGCAGTCACATTTACCGACACAGGCAATCCGAATAACTGGCTGTCTTCCTTAAAAATCGCGGGACAGAGCCTGACACCGTCCTTTAGCGGTTCCAAGACAGAGTACGCGCTGGTTGTTGGGGCGGATATTGGCACCATAGAGCTTAGCGCCAAAGCGGTGGCATCCACGTCGAAGGTCAGCGGAGCCGGAACCTATTCGCTGGAATACGGGGATAACGTGATTACAGTGACCTGCGTGTCCCAAAGCGGTTCTACCAGAAATTACAACATCCGTGTGGTGCGGCAGATGCCCTGTGACGGCTCTGAGATTGCGGTGGCAGAGAATGCAAGCTTTACGCCGGCATTTTCGGTTGGAACCTATGCGACCGGAATTGAACCGGGCACCAGCGTTTCCGATGTCAAAGCGCAGATTACCACCAATAACTGTACGGTGAAGATGCTGACGGCAGAGGGGCAGGAGAATACGGATACGGTTGCAACCGGAAATAAACTTGCTGTTTACGATACCGAGGGCAACCTGTTAAAGCAGTACGACGTCGTTGTATACGGAGATATAAACGGAGACGGTAAGGTGTCCAATGTGGATCTTGTTCTGATGCAGAAACAGATTCTGGGAATCAGCACACTGGAGGGAAGCAGTCTGGAGGCTGCGGACACCAGCAAGGGCGGCGGTGTGTCCAACAAGGATATGGTAATTTTACAGAAACATATTTTGGGCATTGAGACCATCAGTCAGTAGAGTAAGAGGGAAAAACAATGAGAACAGGTATTAGAAAAAAGATTGGCTTATTTTTGCTTGTGCTGTGCGCCTGTCTGGGCTGGATGGGAGGAAATCAGCATGTTTTGGCAGCATCCGGAAGCTTGTCGGTGTCGGCATCGGATAAATCTGTGAATATCGGCGATACGGTAACAATTACAGCAAAAGCGGTGGGACCGTCCAAGGAACAGGCGGTTGCCACGATGACACTGTCTTTCGATTCCGGAGTGCTGGAATTTCAAAGCTGCAGCAGCTCTGTGTATGGCGGCGGCGGCAATACGGTGACCGTGACAGGGGATTCCTTTACTGTGACATTAAAAGCGGTCTCAGCGGGAAAATCAAAGATATCTTTGTCAGGCTCTGACGGGGTTATTTTCAGTACGGCGGAGGAATTGGATTCCATGTCCGGTGACAGTGTTTCCGTTACCGTGGAGAATGCGGCATCCGAAGGAGGAAACTCCGGAGGGGAAGGCGGAAACAGCGAAAACTCCGGTGATGGAGGAAGTAATGGAAACTCCGGCAGCAATGAAAACAGCGGAAACGCTGACAATTCCTCCGGAAACGGAACCGGTGAAGGCAATGGTGAGACGGTATCTGCAACCAAGTCTGCGGATAATTCCCTGCGCTCATTGACACTTTCGGCTGGAACGCTTTCTCCGGCGTTTCAGTATAATGTCGTGAACTATACGGCAACGGTATCTAATGATGTAACCAGTATTGTAGTCAGTGCGGTGACGTCCAATGCAGCGGCAACCGTGGAATCTGTTACGGGAAATACGGATCTGGTGGTGGGACAGAATGCTGTTAAGATTGTGGTAAAGGCGGAAAACGGGGTTACCGCTACCTATACGATTACGGTGACAAGGGAAGCAGCGGCAGCGGCGGTAGAAACACCTGCAAACAGCGAGACACCGGAGCAGCCGGAGGCTTCCGAGACGGAGAACAGTCAGACTTCGGAAGAAAGCATTGTAGTGAACAATGTTTCATATAATATATCAGGAAATTTTGCCGAGGAATCCATACCGGCAGATTTTTCCGAAACCACGGTGAATTATCATGATGCACAGTATCGTGGACTTGTTTTTGACCATGGAACCCAGATACTTCTTTATCTGGTGCCGCAGGAGAATACGGAAGAATCCGGAAATGCGGAAGCTGCATCTCATGCGGCAGGAAAATTTTTTGTTTATGATGAGACCAGAGATTTCTTTTATTCCTTTGTGAAGCTGACAGGTGGTGCCGGATATACAATCGCCCTATATGCACCGTTGGATGCCGAGATACCTGATACATACGTGCAGGTGCCGGTATCGGTGGGAGAGGATGTCCTCAATGCTTATCAGGTGAACGGAGATACGGAGTTCTGTCTTTTCTATGGAATGAATCAGGACGGAACGGAGAGATGGTATCAGTACGATTGCCAGGAGGGAACATATCAGCGCGTGAATACGGCACTTTCCATATCCGCAGATACGGAGACTGCAGAAGAGACGAATGACGACAGTATGGCATACCTTCAGCGGGAGTACAATAACCTTTCGGAGACTTATGCGAAGGAAAAGGCATTTTCCAGAAATACAATGGCAATACTCATATTTATCATAGCAATTCTTGTCATTGTGATGATAAATATGCTGCTGCATGGGACAAAGGGCGGCGGTTCCGGAGAGAAACGGAAGAAGGAAACTCCCAGGGTGACACCGGAGAAAAAGAATGCTTCAGAAACAAAGCCGGAGAAAAAAGATGGACTTCTTCATAAGCTGGCGACTCGGGATGACAGGGATAAGCTGGAGGAGACAGACGAGGAGACGGAAAAACATACCTTTTTCAAGCGGAAGCCGTTCGAAGAACCGGAGGATACCGAGGAACTGGAAGATGAGATAGAGGATGACTTCGGCGAGGACCTTGAGGATTCAGGGGAATCGAGAAAGAAGGATAAGGAAAAAAAGAAGGATAGCATTGATATCATTGATTTCAATGATTTTTAAGTGTTTCCGTCTATAGGAGGGGAAAATGCAGACACCATATACAGCGAAGGCGAAAAAGGCGGTTGACATTGCAACGAGAATGTCAAAGTCGCTGCATCATAATTACATCGGTACAGAACATCTGCTGCTTGGACTGCTGCGGGAGGAAACCGGGGTGGCAGCACAGGTTCTGGCAGAAAACGGTGTGGAGGAAACCAAAGTCTTAGAGTTAATCGAGGAGTTGATTGCACCCACATCGACTACGGAAGTAATTGATACAGACGGGTACTCACCGAGAGCGGCGCGGGTGCTGGAGAATGCAGCCAGAGAAGCGACCCGTTTTCACATGGAAAAGATTGGCACAGAGCATATTCTGATTGCCATGATCAAAGAACCGGATTGTGTGGCATCCCGGCTGCTAAATACACTTTCTGTAAATGTTCAGAAAGTCTATGTGGACATTCTGGTTGCCATGGGTGAGGATGTAAACCTTTACAAAGAAGATTTTCAGAATGGAAAGCCTGGAAGAAAGAGGAACGGGGAAGGCACGCCAGTGCTTGACCAATATTCCAGGGATCTGACGCAGCTTGCAAGAGAAGGCTTGCTCGATCCGGTGGTGGGAAGACAGGAGGAAATTAACCGGGTAATCCAGATTTTAAGCCGTCGTACCAAAAATAATCCCTGTCTGATCGGGGAACCCGGTGTTGGCAAGACTGCCATTGTGGAGGGAATCGCAGAGCGCATTGTTTCCGGTATGGTGCCGGATTCCGTGCTGGGGAAACGTGTGGTGGCGCTGGATCTGTCCGGAATTGTGGCGGGCTCAAAATATCGCGGCGAATTCGAGGAGCGGATTAAGAAGGTTATCTGGGAAGTGACGAAGGCAGGAAATGTACTTCTTTTTATCGATGAGCTTCATACGATTATCGGTGCAGGCGGCGCGGAGGGTGCCATTGATGCTTCCAATATATTAAAGCCCGCTCTGGCCCGTGGGGAGATTCAGATTCTTGGTGCGACAACGATAGAGGAATATCGCAAACACATTGAGAAGGATGCGGCTTTAGAGCGCAGATTCCAGCCGGTGACGGTGGAGGAACCGACGGAGCAGCAAAGCATGGAGATACTGAAGGGACTGCGCTATCAGTATGAGAAGCACCATCAGGTCCGCATTACGGATGAGGCGGTGGAGGCGGCGGTGCGGCTGTCTGCCCGTTATATCAATGATCGTTTTCTGCCGGACAAGGCAATCGATCTTATGGATGAGGCGGCTGCAAAGGTGCGATTGGGTGTAAGCGGGCATCCCGAGGAGGCT
>JBJEJC010000103.1:0-10965 GCA_051877675.1 Roseburia sp.
TGCTGACGCAACCCGCCGCAGGCGGAGAATCCTGCGGAGCAGGATTCTTTTTTGTGGAAAAAACAACTTGTTCCCATGTGCATACAAGTTGTATGCTGAAATGGAAGAAAACAAAAAACTGCTGTTACGGCAGTTTATCGGAAAAGGAAGAAAGGGGTTTTACATGAGCGACGTAAAACAGTTTATTGAGAGTGGAAAAGCCATTATGGGAATTGAGTTCGGCTCCACAAGAATCAAGGCCGTGCTGGTGGATGAGAAGCACAATCCGATTGCCAGCGGAAGCCATGAATGGGAAAACCAGCTGGTGGATGGCATCTGGACCTATAGCCTGGATATGATCTGGAACGGACTGCAGGATTGCTACAGCGAACTTGTAAAGGATGTAAAGGAAAAATACGATGCCACCATTACAAGTCTCGCAGCCATGGGATTTTCCGCAATGATGCACGGATACATGGCGTTTGACAGGGAAGGAAAGCTTTTGGTGCCGTTCCGCACCTGGAGAAATACCATTACCGGTGAGGCAGCAGCAGAGCTTACCGAACTGTTCCAGTTCAACATTCCGCAGCGCTGGAGCGTGGCACACCTGTATCAGGCTATTTTAAACGGCGAGGAGCACGTGAAGGACATTGCATTCCAGACCACATTGGCAGGCTATATCCACTGGAAATTGTCCGGGGAGAAGGTACTTGGTGTCGGAGAGGCATCCGGAATGTTCCCCATCGATGCAAAGACAAAGAATTATAATGCAAAAATGGCTGCTCAGTTTAACGAGAGAGTGGCATCTAAGGGGCTTTCCCTGAAATTAGAGGATATTTTCCCGAAGGTATTGGTGGCAGGGGAGAATGCCGGCGTACTCACCGAGGAGGGCGCAAAGCTTCTGGATGTGTCCGGCAATTTAAAGGCCGGTGTTCCCATGTGTCCGCCGGAGGGCGACGCAGGAACCGGTATGGCAGCTACCAATTCGGTCGCAGTGCGGACCGGTAACGTCTCCGCAGGAACCTCCGTATTTGCCATGGTGGTTCTCGAGGAAGATTTAAAGAAGCTTCATGAGGAGCTTGATATGGTGACCACTCCGTCCGGAGATACCGTTGCCATGGTACACTGCAACAACTGTACCTCCGATCTGAATGCCTGGGTGAATCTGTTTAAGGAATTTTCGGAAAGCTTCGGCATGAAGATTGATATGAACGACCTGTTTGGAACGCTTTACAATAAAGCCCTGGAGGGAGATAAAGACTGCGGCGGTCTGGTTGCATTCAATACCTTCTCCGGGGAGCCGGTAATCGGATTAAATGAGGGACGTCCGTTGTTTGTGCGTAAGCCGGATGCACATTTTAGTCTTGCAAACTTCATGCGTACCCATCTGTATGCATCGTTGTCCACATTAAAGATTGGCTGTGACATTCTTTTTAAAGAAGAGAAGGTTAAGGTGGATCAGATATACGGACACGGCGGTCTCTTTAAGACCAAAGGGGTTGGACAGAGCATTCTTGCCGCAGCCATGGACGCTCCGGTGGCGGTCATGAAGACGGCAGGAGAAGGCGGTCCCTGGGGAATGGCGCTTCTCGCTTCCTATATGGTAAGGAAAGAGGAGGGTGAGACGCTGGAGTCTTATCTGAACAAGCGTGTATTTGCCGGCGAGAACGGTACGGTGATGCAGCCGAATCCGGCAGATGTGGCGGGCTTTGATGCTTACATCGAAAGCTACAAGAAGGCGCTGGCAGCAGAGAAGGCGGCGGTGGAGGCACTTCCGCTATAGAAAAGATTTTGCAGTGGAAAACAACTATTTTAAAGGAGGACACTTATGTTAGCAGTAAAAAATTATAAATTCTGGTTCTGTACCGGTTCCCAGGATCTCTACGGAGATGAGTGCCTGCGCAACGTGGCAGAGCATTCCAAGATTATTGTTTCCAAATTGAATGAGTCCGGCTTACTTCCTTATGAAGTGGTGTGGAAGCCCACCCTGATTACCAATGAACTTATTCGTAAAACTTTTAACGAGGCAAATGTAGACGAGGAGTGCGCCGGTGTGATTGTATGGTGCCACACCTTTTCCCCGGCAAAATCCTGGATTCTGGGCTTAAAAGAGCTGAGAAAGCCGCTGATGCATTTACATACCCAGTTTAACGAGGAGATTCCCTATGACACCATCGATATGGATTTCATGAACGAGAATCAGTCCGCCCACGGGGACAGAGAGTGGGGACACATGGTTACCCGGATGGGCATTGAGCGCAAGGTAGTGGTTGGACACTGGGCAGATGAGAACGTACAGAGACGGATTGGTTCCTGGATGCGCACCGCGGTAGGTGTCATCGAGAGCAGTCATATCCGCGTGATGCGTGTTGCCGACAACATGAGAAACGTTGCCGTTACTGAGGGAGATAAGGTGGAAGCACAGTTGAAATTCGGCTGGGAGGTTGACACCTATCCGGTCAACGAAATCGCAGAGGCGGTTGCCGCAGTATCTGAGTCGGACACCAATGCGCTGGTTGACGAATATTACGATAAATATGATATTTTGCTGGAGGGACGCGATCCGGAGGAATTCAGACGCCATGTGGCAGTGCAGGCGCAGATTGAGATCGGATTTGAGCGGTTCTTAGAGGAGAAGAACTATCACGCCATTGTGACACATTTTGGTGATCTCGGCTCCTTAAAGCAGCTTCCGGGTCTTGCCATCCAGAGACTGGAGGAAAAAGGATACGGCTTCGGTGCGGAGGGAGACTGGAAGGTTGCTGCCATGGTTCGCCTGATGAAGATCATGACTCAGGGCATTGCGGATGCAAAGGGAACCTCCATGTTGGAGGATTATACCTATAATCTGGTAAAGGGCAAGGAGGGAATCCTTCAGGCACATATGCTGGAAATCTGTCCGTCCATTGCAGACGGTCCGATCAGTATCAAGTGCCAGCCGCTTTCCATGGGAGACAGAGAGGATCCGGCAAGACTGGTATTTACCTCCAAAGAGGGAAAAGGTATCGCAACGTCATTGATCGACCTTGGCAACCGCTTCCGTCTGATTATCAACGATGTGGACTGCAAGAAGGTGGAGAAGCCGATGCCGAAGCTGCCGGTGGCAACAAATTTCTGGACACCGCAGCCGGATCTCTATACAGGAGCGGAGGCGTGGATTCTCGCCGGAGGTGCGCATCATACGGCATTTACCTATGATCTGACCGCGGAGCAGATGGGTGACTGGGCAGCAGCCATGGGCATTGAGGCTGTCTATATTGACAAGGATACCAATATCCGTGAGTTCAAGAAGGACCTGATGCTGGGAGAACTGTTTTACCGCTAAATGTTACACGAACACATATGCAAAGCAGGATTTGGGTGTCAGAATTCAAAATAGTCCATTTTGACACCTGAATCGATATAAATAAGGGTTGCATTTTTGGATACACAGTATTATGATAGGTATGTGGGGCGTGCACGTGCACGCAAAAAGAGTGTAAGGGCAGCGGCTACAGAAATCCAGCCGTTGGAATAAAAAGAAAAGGAGAAGAGGAAAATGAAATTTTTTATTGACACAGCAAATGTAGAGGACATCCGCAAGGCAAATGATATGGGAGTAATCTGCGGGGTTACCACCAATCCGTCTCTGATTGCGAAGGAAGGCAGAGATTTCAATGAGGTAATCAAGGAGATTACCACAATCGTGGATGGACCAATCAGTGGGGAAGTAAAGGCTACAACTGTTGATGCAGAGGGCATGATCAAAGAGGGACGGGAAATCGCAGCCATTCATCCGAACATGGTTGTTAAGATTCCGATGACAGTGGAGGGCTTAAAGGCAGTGAAGGTTCTCTCCGCAGAAGGAATCAAGACAAATGTAACTTTGATTTTCTCTGCAAACCAGGCATTGCTGGCTGCAAGAGCAGGTGCTACCTATGTTTCTCCGTTCCTGGGAAGACTGGATGACATCAGCACCGCCGGTATTGACCTGATTCAGGATATCGTGCAGATTTTTGACAACTACGGTCTGGAAACCGAGATTATTGCAGCTTCTGTCCGCAACCCGATTCATGTGACAGACTGTGCGCTGGCAGGTGCTCATATTGCAACGGTACCTTACAGTGTAATCGTTCAGATGACCAAACATCCGCTTACCGATGCCGGAATCGAGAAGTTCCAGAAGGACTACAAAGCGGTGTTCGGCGAGTAATAGACATTCAGAATGCAGAGACACCGCTTTGCGGTGTTCGGAGAATAGACTGGCTATCCGAAACACAGAGACACCGCTTTGCGGTGTTCGGCGAATAGTTTCTTCTTTCCAAATGGAGAAGGGTATGGTATAGTAAAACTGGACGTAAAAAATAACAATGGAGGTTTGGAACGCATGAACAAGTTAGAACTTCAGAAGATGGCTGTCGAAGTTCGCAAGGGCATCGTGTCCGCTGTCCACAGCGCTAAGGCAGGACATCCGGGCGGTTCCCTTTCCGCAGCAGATATTTTTACATATTTGTATTTTGAGGAGATGCATATCGATCCGAAGAACCCGAAGGATCCGGACAGAGACCGGTTCGTCCTTTCTAAGGGACATACTGCGCCGGGCTTATATTCCGCTCTGGCACACCGGGGCTATTTCCCGGTGGAGGATCTTCTGACCCTGCGTCATACCGGTTCTTATTTACAGGGACATCCGGATATGAAGCACATCCCGGGTGTGGATATGTCCTCCGGTTCTCTGGGACAGGGCTTATCCGCAGCAGCAGGTATGGCATTGGCCGGTAAATTAAACAAAAAGGACTATCGCGTATATGCGCTTTGCGGAGACGGTGAGATTGAGGAGGGACAGATCTGGGAGGCTGCCATGTTCGCGGGCTTCCGTAAGCTGGACAATCTCTGTGTGATTGTAGACAATAATAATCTGCAGATTGACGGACCGATTGATCAGGTATGTTCTCCGTATCCTATTGATAAAAAGTTCGAGAGCTTCAACTTCCATGTAATCAATATCAATGGAAACGATTTTGATGAGATCAAGGCAGCATTTGACGAGGCTAAGGCGACCAAGGGTATGCCGACCGCAATCATTGCACACACCCTGAAGGGAAAAGATGTTTCCTTCATGGAGGATAGTGTGGACTGGCACGGAAAGGCTCCGAATGACGAGGAGTACGCAATTGCCATGGAAGATTTGAGAAAGGTGGGTGAAGCGCTGTGTCAGAAGTAAAGAAGGTTGCAACCAGAGAAAGCTACGGCAACGCTTTAGTCGAGCTTGGAAAAGAACATGAGGATCTTTTGGTACTGGACGCAGATCTTGCGGCAGCTACCAAGACAGGTGTGTTCCGCAAAGCATTTCCGGAACGCCATATTGACTGCGGTATCGCAGAAGCAAATATGACTGGTGTGGCAGCAGGCCTTTCCACCTGTGGCTTCGTACCGTTTGTCAGTACCTTTGCCATGTTTGCGGCAGGACGTTCTTACGAACAGGTGCGTAACTCTATCGGTTATCCGCATCTGAATGTAAAGATTGGTGCGACCCACGCCGGTATTTCTGTAGGTGAGGACGGTGCCAGCCATCAGTGTAACGAAGATATCGCGCTGATGCGTGCCATTCCCGGTATGGTTGTCATCAACCCCTCTGACGATGTGGAAGCAAGAGCAGCAGTAAAGGCTGCTTATGAGTATGTAGGCCCGGTATATCTCCGTTTTGGAAGACTGGCAGTTCCGGTTATCAACGATGAGGCGACCTATAAGTTTGAGATTGGCAAAGGCGTTGAGCTTCGTGACGGAAAGGATTGTACCATTATTGCCACCGGTCTTTGTGTATCTGAGTCACTGGAGGCAGCAAAGCTTCTGGCGGATGCCGGAATTGATGCACAGGTGATCAACATCCACACGATCAAGCCGCTGGATGAAGAACTTGTGATAGCTGCAGCTAAGAAGACAGGCCGAATCTTCACCGTGGAGGAGCATTCCGTTATTGGTGGACTCGGCGCGGCTGTCTGTGAGACCCTTTCTGAGAAATGCCCCACGCAAGTAACCAGAATCGGTGTCAACGACGTATTTGGGGAGTCAGGTCCTGCAAAGGAGCTGCTCCACAAATATGAGCTGGATGCAGAGGGCATCGCCAACCGCATTAAAAAAGAAATGAAATAAATCTGTTTAAAAAGGGTGGGACAGTCTTTTTCTAAATAAGGCAGGTTTTTCGGAAGAAGCCGGTCAGAGGGAGGGCTGTCCCATTTTGTTATCCTACAGGAAGGCTCTCTGAAATTGCCTGTAAGGTTAGGAAAAATCAGGAGGAAACAAATGTTAGAAGAATTAAAAAAACAGGTATATGAGGCAAATATGGAGCTGCCGCGCCGCGGACTGATTACCTACACGTGGGGGAATGTCAGCGGGATTGACCGCGCCAGCGGCTATTTTGTCATTAAGCCCAGTGGTGTGGATTACGATGCACTGACCCCGGAGGATATGGTGGTTATGGATCTGGAAGGAAACCGCATTGAGGGAAAATATAAACCATCCTCAGATACGGCAACCCATATTGAGCTTTATAAGAAATATGAGGAGATTGGCGGAATTGTCCACACGCATTCGCCGGAGGCTGTGGCATGGGCGCAGGCAGGGCGCGATATTCCTTTATACGGGACTACACATGCAGATTATTTCTTCGGACCAATTCCCTGTGCAAGGAATCTGACCCCGGAGGAGATTGAGGAAGCCTATGAGAAAAATACCGGACTTGTGATTATTGAGACGTTTGAGACCAGAGGAATCAAGCCCATGTATACTCCGGCAGTGCTCTGTAAAAACCACGGTCCTTTTACCTGGGGCAAGGATGCGGCTGAGGCAGTGCACAATGCTGTTGTGCTGGAGGAAGTGGCAAAGATGGCAAGGAATACGGAACTGATTAATCCTCAGGTGGAACCGGCACCGGACTGCATAAAAGAAAAGCACTTTTACCGCAAGCATGGTGCAAATGCTTATTATGGGCAGAATTAGTATAGGTGGGAGAACGATATGCAGAAAACAGATTTTGGCAGGACAAAGGACGGACAGCAGGTAACAAAATATAAGCTTACCAACAGAAACGGAATGACAGTTTCCATAATTGATCTGGGAGCAACCATTGTTTCTGTTGAGATTCCCGTCAGAGGGAAAATCTATGATGTGGTATTGGGCTATGACAGCGCGGCAGATTATGAGGAGCAGACCTCATATTTCGGAGCGGTAATCGGGCGCAACTGCAACCGGATTGCCAATGCAAAGGTAGTGCTCGCCGGAAAAGAATACCAGATGGAGCAGAATGATAACGAGAACAATCTTCACTGTGGAAAAAACGGATTTAGCAAAAAGGTCTGGACAGTGGAGGAAGTGGGGGAGAGTATCATTACATTTTCCATTTTGAGCCGTGACATGGAGCAGGATCTTCCGGGAAATATGACGGCAAAAGTGACGTATCGTCTTACGGATGAGAATGAACTGGTGATTTCCTATGAAGCTGTGACAGATCAGACTACGATTGCCAACTTTACAAATCACGCTTATTTTAATCTGGACGGACATGATTCCGGACGGATGGAGGAGCAGGAGCTGGAGATTCTTGCGTCCTATTACACGCCGGTGGTGGATTCCAAGTCCATTCCTACCGGAGATGTGGAGAAGGTTGCCGGAACACCCATGGATTTTCGGAAAATGAAGAAAATCGGTGCAGATATCCATGCAGATTTTATCCAGTTGAAGTATGCGGGCGGTTATGACCATAACTTTGTGCTGGATAAGGCGGACGGTACGATGCAGCTCGCTGCCCGTGCCAAAGCTGCAAAATCCGGGATTGGTATGGATGTGTATACGGACTGCGTTGGGCTCCAGTTATATGCGGGCAATTTCATTGGAGAACAGATCGGAAAGGGTGGCGTTAAGTATGGCAATCGCCATGGCTTCTGTCTGGAGACCCAGTATTTCCCCAATGCCATTAATGAAGCGAATTTTAAATCCCCGATTTTAAATCCGGGTGAGAAATACCAGTCTATGACAAAGTACTGCTTTTCTGTGGAAGACTAGCACGGCGGTTGACAGAATGCAGTAGAAATGTTATTGTATTATTGCAATAATACAATTGCGGGGAGCGAGGGAGACAAATGGAACAGAATGCAGGGAAGAATCATGGTGGAAAAATGGTGGCGCCGATTGTAATAGCAGTTATCCTGTGCCTCTATTATCTGGTGTTTGCGGCGGTGTGCTTTTTTATTCCGCTTCCGCTGTGGGGAAAGCTGCTGTTTGGCATCATACCGCTGGTATTGGGCGGAGTGGTGATTTATGTCTTGGTGGAGCGCCTGCGCGAGATACAGGGAGGAGAAGAAGATGATCTTAGTCAATACTGATTATATCAGTGGAAAGAATCTGGAAATGTTAGGCTTAGTAAAGGGAAGTACGATTCAGAGTAAAAATATCGGGCGCGATATTACCCAGAGTTTTAAAACTCTTGTGGGTGGAGAACTTACGGCATATACCGAGATGATGAATGAGGCAAGAGCGCTTGCCACCAAGCGTATGGTGCAGGAGGCAGAAAGCCTGGGTGCAGATGCCGTTGTGAATGTCCGGTATGCCAGTGCTGCAGTGATGCAGGGGGCTGCCGAGGTTATGGCGTACGGCACCGCAGTGAAATTCGTATAGATTTTCAGATAGGATAGAAAAACTCCGCTTTTATCTGTGGGTTTCTTCGGGACGTCAGATGTGATGAATCGAAGAGGGCAGGTGAAAGCGGAGTAAATTTTATACCGGGAATTTGTAGCAGATGTGCAGTGTGGAATGAGGAGCGGGGCAGGAAGAATATGTGGATACTGAATTTGGAAAGAGCTATGTCATCAAGGCTGGGAACGCAGACAATCCGCCACTCGTATTACTTCATGCAGCGAGTTGTGGTTCGCCGATTTGGTACAAAAATTTTGAAGAACTGAGTAAATGAATATGAACTCAAATGCCAGTTTCCCCAAATGGCTTAGTGAGAGTCAGCTCAAGGCGATTGATATGCGTGTGCTGGTTCTATTTGGTGAAAACGAATTTGCTTTTGATATCAGGAAAGCAGGGACGCGCGCAAGAAAATGTATTCGGCATTTGGAGATGGAAATCGTAAAGGATGCATCACATCTGATTCCGGTAAGTAAGCCGGAATACATAAATGGTAGGATTCTCCGATTCCTGGAGGACTAAAATATAGTTCCAGAGGTGCATTGCAGGAAATTCAAATCATATGTATGCAGAAGGGCAGTCAGGATTGGCTGCCTTGCTATAATGTGACCAATCCAGATGTCTCATTATCACAGACAAGGGATATAGATTGCTTCAAGTTATATTTATCGGATATAGGATATTTATATGAAAATGTTGTAGCACAGATGATAAAGGCTTCCGGAAGAGATCTGTATTATCATACATGGAGAAAAGAAGGCATTTCTAAATAACTGCACCATAACTTGGCTGATTTTAGAGAAGAGGAGACAAATTATGAAAAGACAAGTACTGAAACGAACGAATATTCTTTTGGCGGTTCTTGTTATAATGCTTTTTAGCGCATGTGCTAAGAATGAAAACCCAGGAGATCAAATAAGTGTAGACGAATTAAACAGTGAACAAATGCAATCTGCTTATTCGCTTGAATCGGAAGAAGTTATTGATGAAAAAAGCGATGATTCCTCAAAGAAAATTGATATCGATTCTTTGATTGATTCGTTAGAAGTATATGGCAATAAAGAACCATATGAAAAACTATATTCAATGAGTACGGCTTGTGATAATATACCTGATTGGATTGGAATATGGAATAGGACGAATATACATAGTTCCTTTTCAGGAGAAATTATAATTTCAGATGTAAATTCCGGCGGATTCAAATTCACTGCTGATGAGTGTTACTATTCTCATTCGGGCTGGATGGAAGGTGAGGCAAAATTTGTAACAGATAAATGTGCTGTGGCAAAATATGAAGATTCTATTGATGATGATGAAGAGTATATTGTATTTATTTTTGAAAATCAAGAAATGAAAGTTTTTGCAACTGCTTCCTCAGAAAATTTGGGATTTGGAATGAATGTTTCGATTGACGGTGAATATACACAGGATGAGCCATTGTATACCAACGCAAATATATTAAATGAAACATTCTCTGAAGAAGAACTCAGTGCTTTACAGGCCAATATTCCCGAAGATTATTATAAAGATTTCTTCCTGTTTTCAACAACCTCTGGCGTTGTTACTGATACGAAATTTGATAATGGTGATCGAAACATAGAAGTATTTGTTCCTACAATGGCTGGTTATGGATACGTTCTTACAATAACCAATGGAAAAGACTGTACAATTACATTCGATGATGAGACATCATTTCATTTTTCATTCTAAATTTTGGGATTGTAAAGACGGTTAAATTGAGATTATATATAATTTCAAGGATGCTTATGCAAATCAAAATGCATACCTGTATCAGCCGATTATGGGAAAATGCTGGAAGAAGGTCTGATAAAAGTAGAGAATTGCAGTAATTGTTGGCAGGTTGCCGATGACAAGTTGCAGGTTGATGTGAAGGTATTGCACATTTTATATATTCATAAAATATCAGGAAGAAGGAAACATACCAGAGCATATTAGGTACAATGTATAAAGGGAGGTTCTGCTATAATTGCGGTTAACTATGATAAAAAATATTTATTTGCCACGGCACTCCAGTTTTACTATAATGCAGGGTTTTGCAAAGTGGGGCAGAGTATGGCATAATATGGCGGGAAGCCTTGAAAATACTACCGTTTAGACTACTAAGCCACATGGGCAGAATTGGGATAAAGGCAAATGTGTGGGGAGAAATCCTTAGTAATAATGGACTACTAAGGGACAAGCGTTGCAGATTTATAAATAATTTACACGTAAAAAAACACAAAATCTATTGCATTTTTCTGCACTTTTGAATATACTATATGTAACAGAGTTGCCCGAAGTCTTTTGGACATTGGGGAC
>JBJEJC010000104.1:0-2182 GCA_051877675.1 Roseburia sp.
GTAGTTGCAGCAGCAGGCGCTGGTGATGCAGCAGCAGCTGAGGAGAAGACTGAGTTCGACGTAGAGTTAACTGAGGTTGGCCCGAACAAGGTTAAGGTTATCAAGGTTGTTCGTGAGGCAACTGGTTTAGGATTAAAGGAAGCAAAAGACTTAGTTGATGGCGCTCCGAAGATCTTAAAAGAGGCTGCTGACAAGGCTACCGCTGATGATATCAAGGCTAAACTTGAGGCTGAGGGAGCAAAGGTTACTCTTAAGTAATTATTGCCCGGATGTTTGGAAAGGGGTCGTATCCCGCGTGAGCGGGAGCGGCCTCTTTTTGTTATACTTGCGGACAGCCCTGAAATATTGTAAGATAAAAGCAAGAAGTTGTGGTGCAAATGTCAGGCATGTCAGAAGGGAGAGGTGGATATGAGCGGTATTTCGGCGGTGAGCGGTACGAGCTATCAGGAATATGGAAAAATTGCCAGCGGAAAAAGGATTCAGAGCGCGGCAGATGGCGCAGCGGAGCTTTCTGTTATAGAGAAAGAAGACGCCCAGGTCCGGGGATATGATGCCGGCGCGAAGAATATCGGTATGACGCAGGATATGCTTCAGGTGGCAGACGGAGCGATGGCAGGAATAACGGATTATCTGCAACGTATCCGGGAGCTTGCAGTACAGGCATCCAGTAACGCGGTCATGACACCCGACGACAGGGCGAATATTCAATTGGAAGTGGAGCAGCTGAAGCAGGGAATTTCGGATATTGCAAAAAATACGACCTTCAACACCAAAAATATTCTGGACGGAAGCAATACAAAGTTCTCTCTCGCAACGGATGCCAATGGCGGCAGTATGACGGTGAATACCGGGGACGCTACCCTGGCGGCGCTTGGAATTGCGGATTTTGATGTGACCGGAGATTTCGATATCGCAGATATCGACAATGCATTGGCAAAGATCAGCTCGTCGCGCAGCAGTGCAGGCGCACAGAGTAATGCGCTGCAGTATGCATACAGCAACAACCGGAATGCGGCGCTTAACACTACGGCGGCAAAGAGCCGGCTGGAGGATCTGGACATTCCTGAGGCGGTTTCCGAACATAAGAAAAAGCAGACATTGCAGGAATATTCCTTGATGATGCAGAAAAAGCAGATGGAAAATAACGAGAACCAGATACGCAATATGTTTATGTAAGAGCTTTGCTGGAAAAGTAAGGCAGCAGATGTGCCCCGCCGGGCAGACGGAAGAGAAATTGTCTGACCGGCGGGGTATATTTTTGTCAGAACAAAATATTCAGAAAAAATAAAAAAATTCTTGACGATTCCTTGTGCGTTGTGCTATCATATACGTTGCACTATTGTGGTGCATTGGACTTATTGCGGTCTTTTTTGGGAAAAGCAGCCGTGGAAAGCCCGAAAAATAAGCATTTTGTGGATTTTTCCGCAAATATGCAAAAAACACTACAATATGTAGTGAAATGTGGTTGTTCACATACCGTATTTTTCCGCTTACGGTAGATTTAAAATAAAAACGAGAGGTGAAACGTCAATGGAGAAAAACAGAATACGTCCGGTGAAAGCTGGAAAAGGCATGCGTATGAGTTACTCACGACAGAAAGAGGTATTGGAAATGCCTAATCTGATAGAAGTCCAGAAAGACTCCTATCAGTGGTTCTTGAAAGAGGGCCTGAAGGAAGCATTTGATGATATCTCCCCTATCAGCGATTACAGCGGGCATTTAAGTCTGGAATTTGTTGATTTTACACTGTGCGAAGATGATGTGAAGTACACAATCGCGGAGTGCAAAGAGCGGGATGCGACATATGCGGCGCCTTTGAAGGTAAAAGTAAGGCTTCATAACAAAGAGACCGATGAAATCAATGAGCATGAGATTTTCATGGGCGACCTTCCGCTGATGACAGAGACGGGTACCTTCGTAATCAACGGTGCGGAGCGTGTTATTGTCAGTCAGTTGGTACGTTCTCCGGGTATTTACTACGGAATTGCCCATGACAAAGTGGGAAAAAGACTGTTTTCCTGTACTGTGATTCCGAACCGGGGAGCATGGTTAGAGTACGAGACAGACTCCAATGACGTTTTCTATGTTCGTGTAGATAGAACCAGAAAGGTGCCTATTACTGTATTAATCCGTGCACTTGGCGTCGGAAGTAATCGGGAAATCATCGATTTGTTTGGTGAGG
>JBJEJC010000105.1:0-10917 GCA_051877675.1 Roseburia sp.
TTTTTCTCAACCTTCTTTCTTGGAATTCCCTATATTTGAATTATACAGGAAGCTCCTTTAACTTCAACACATTTGTTGTTTGTTGATAATTGAATTATAGCTGGTGGTCATTTTGGATAAAATGACCGGAATTTTAAAAAGGTGTCTTTTTTTTAGTTAAAAATGATCATTTATAGCACAGCGTCTGAATAGAATGTGGTGCAATTTGCCCACAAATACCTTCTCCTGCCTCCCGAAGCGTATATTCCAGTTTTTCCTCCGACTTGTTTAAGATTACGACCACTCGCTCTCCATCCGGATTTAAAAAGCCCGTCACTTCCATCCGGTCCGTATACTTTGTGGTTCCAATGTGGACTGCCCCTTTCCGGATGTAACGGCTGAACTGCCCTATATAATAGTAAGAAAGTCTCTTCTCCACCTTGTTTTCCGCCGGATCACACATAATTGGAGCCGCACAGAAATTTCCCACATGGTTCGGTCCTCCCTCTTTATCAAGCAGCAGATTCCAGTCCAAGGATGCATGAATCCCGGCATTTAAATTTCCTAAAATATCATGCGCATACATCTCTGCCTTCTGCACCTCTCCGGAATCCGCGAAGCGGGAATACTCCACGCAGCCCTCCGTGAAAAAGATTTCCTTGTCCGGATACATCTTCCTTACCAGTTCAATCGCCTCAAAATGATCTCCGGTATACCAGTGCAGAGCTTCTCCTGCCACATAATTTCTGGTCTTTTCATCCGCCACCACTTCCTTAAAGCGCTGATATCCTTCTTCCTTATTGTGGTCCCATACAAAGATGCCGACATCAGAAAGACCGGCTGCCTCAAACGCAGGTCCAAGGTAATCCCGCACAAACAGTCTTTCCTCCTCCGAGGTGTAAACACAGGAATCCCAGGTCTGCACCGCCATTGGTTCATTCTGTACTGTTACCCATCGGATATCTGCGCCCTCCGTCCGGTATTCTTTTATGAATTTCACGAAATAGTCTGCCCATGCACTGTAATATTCTTTTTTCAGCTTACCGCCATGGTTCATCTCCCCATTTGTCTTCATAAAGGCAGGCGGAGACCACGGGGACACCAGAAACTCCAGGTTTCCGGCTACCTTTTTTGCATCTGCAAGCATGGGCAGAATTTCATTTCTGTCATGGCTGATATCAAAGGTTTTCAATTCGTCGTCACCCTCTTCCACATAGGTATAATTTCCCAGGGCGAAATCACAGCTATTCATATGGATACGTCCGATTCCATATCCAAGACCCGTGGCTCCATAGCAGGCTTCCATAATTTCCTCTTTCTTTTCGCTGCTCATCAGACCGTACACATGTGCCGCTGCCTCTGTCAGTGCCCCGCCAAACCCATGAAAGGTCTGGTAGGTCACCTCCGGATATACGTTAATGAGATGCATGCAATCTGTCACCGCACCTGCAGCCATTTCCGATTCTTCCCATAACTTCTCGTTTTTTTCGTCAGTTGTAATAATCTTGACTTCTCTCATTTCCATGTCCCCTTTCTCCCAAAATATTTTCACTTACCGGACGGTAATGCAGATTTCCTTTATTTTATGGTTCCGGATATCCTCCGCCATCTGC
The DNA here is from genome assembly GCA_051877675.1 of Roseburia sp. Taxonomy (GTDB): domain Bacteria; phylum Bacillota; class Clostridia; order Lachnospirales; family Lachnospiraceae; genus Roseburia. The sequence goes on from JBJEJC010000105.1 coordinate 1,593, forward strand.
CCTGTCACATAGGGCAAAGCTGTATGCGCCACGGTACCGCTATGGTAAGTCAGGCTCATATTTTCTATTACATAATCTCCCGGAACATAGTCCTTCTTCTCATAAAAATCATAGATAACTCCTGTGTCAGAAAGCAGTGTTGCCTCAATTCGCCCATCCTCGGGGATCAGATATGCAGGTACGGCAGGCTCCGGTACAAACGCCAATTCCCCATTCTGTACGCCAAAAATATGCTTCCCAAACATCATCAGCTTCCACATACTAATAAACTCAATCGTCGAGCCGCTCAGACGTGCAACAAAGCCTTTTCCATGGCAGGCTGCATTCGGATTCTTGCTGCTGGCGATGAAGGAAGAATTTTCATAAATACTTCTTCCGTATACCTTCGGATCCATAAACGGAACCGCCGCCCTGTGAAAATCCGCAAAAAACTCCTCATACATACCACTGCGCAAAAGCTCCAGCAGATATTTGTATTCCATGTGAAGCCAGATTGACTCATTTTCCAGCCAGCCCGGTGTAAAGGCGCGCGCCCTTCCCAGCTCATAGGATGCCTGGGCAAGTGAAACATTTACCTTGTACATCTGAAGCTTTTCATCATAAAGATCACTGTGCTTTATATTTTCGTACAGCTTCTTTTTCTCATCCTTGTCCTTTAAAACCTTTAAGTACCGTACAGGTCCCTCCAGGAAATATGGGACCGGCTTTACCGTAAATGCCAACGGACGGATTCCGTCTTTCTGCACTTCGTATTTGGATACTTCATAGGTAAAATAGGTCGGACAGATTCTACCACTGATTTGTACTGCTTTTTCAATTCCACGTTTTACTGTGGCATGAAATCCGGAGAGCATCTCCACCAGATTTTCCGTAGTATAAACCGTTTTCTTCCCTGAGACGCCGCTAAAGGTTTTATCCCGGTAAATCTCTTTGGAATCATTGATTCTGTTCCAGAAAGAAAGCACCTGTGTCTCATGCTCCAGATTTTCTTTTTCGATGCGGTTAATCAGATGCAGCTCCTCCAGAAAACAGCCCAGTTCCTCCAACACTGCGACCTGACCCGGATACGCCTTTAATGCGCCAATCGTGTATTCCAGCAGCCGACAGAGTTCATAGGTCTCCGCCATGGAGGAACCAAACATTCCAGGCATCCCGTTTAACGCATCATACCATCCCGGCTTTCCGCCTTCCATCTCAATTCCCATGCCATATGCATCCAGAGTGGCAAATTTGGTTGCACAGAGAAGTACTAATTTCTCCATCAGTGTCATCTTCAGTACTTCTCCCTTGCCATAATTGGTACGCACCAGTTTTTCCGCTGTCTCCCTGCGGCTTTCTTCATTTAATGCATGATACTGACGCAGCCCCTTTGGTGTCTCTTCATAGCGTCTGCCCCTTCGGTTTACATTGATCTGTGCCTGGAAACAGGTATAATTATTTTCATAAAGCATTTCACGTTCTTTTTCCGGAAACACCTCCAGATAATCCAAAATCAAATCCAGATTGTAGGTCCAATGATCACTCCAATAGCCTTCTCCGAAATTACCGTTTACCAGACTATCCGAAAAATCAATAATCTGATAAAACAGGGATTCATTCCATGCATCTCCAAACACCTCATCCAGCTTCCGGTATAACGCGCCCGGTGTAAAAGCCTTTGCCGTAAATTCGCAGAGTTTCTTTCTTGCATCATCCGGCAGATCCTCATACACTTTTTCTGCCTTTTCCGGTGAAAGCTGATACATCAGCTTTTCCACCCCCAGCGGATTGTATCCGTCAAGCTGGATTAAACTGTAGAACTCCCTGATATTCTCCCTTCCCACAAAGGGTGCAAAAAAAGTATCGCATCTGCGGTTCTGGTTGATATCACGGAAGTTTCCGTTTCCCTGGGAATAAAACTCGGGCAGCATTGAAAAGTAATTGTAGTCCCGTTCCAGATCACCATGCTTTCTGGAATATACATAGAAAATCTTGTTGCTTCCAAGCTGCATCGGATATCCACCCCGCAGCACATTATCCATGTAAGTGTACTTGCAGTACGCATCAAATTCTTTGGATGCGGTGTGTGTTGTAATCCCCCCGCAGATATCCTCCACAAGCTCTTCCGCCTCTTTCTTCTTCGCCTCAAAATAGATGCCGTCCTTCTTTTCTCCAAAGAATGTGGCAAGAATCTCTTTTTCCTCCACCTGTCCGATCAGTTCATAAAAAACAATGCTCTCTCCCGCTGCAAGTTCCTTTTCTACCCCATAGAAACTGCACGGAAGCTGATTCATGGTAATCTGCTTTTCCCCATACAGTTCGTTTAAGCTCTTTTCCTCAAATTCCACCGCTCTGCGCAGGGAGGTGTCATAGGAAAACACCAGTACCGGGTCCACGATGGGCGTAAGCCGCTTCCCATCCGCAAGACACGCCGCAGAAAAGTTTCCGCCCCTGATTTCTTTTACCGCAGCCGTATCATCCATGCTGGCACGCACCCGGAAATAAGGAATCTTACTGTCAACCTCCTCCACCTGCATCCATGCCTTTGCCGTCTGCCCCATATTTTTCATGCTGTCAAGTCCGACACCATAAGGAATGACCGCCGGCATTCCGTCAAGCACCTCCAGGTGTGCTACTTCCCCGCTGATATTCTTAATCTCCACCTTCCGTACCAGCGCACCAAGATTTTCTCCCGGAAGCGTAAAATAAGTCACATGGGTGGACAGACCGCTTTTTTCATTTTTCTCCTCGATTTCCAGTGCATTCATGGCAATCTCCATGCTGTGTTCGACGGTCTCATCCGCAAAGGCTTCCGTTACCTCGCCATCCTTTTTGATAAATGTTCGGAAACCAGTCGTCTTCGCATTCTGATATGCCTGATGTGCCGGGTAGAATTCCATAATTGCATGATCCTTATTGTCCACGCCAAAGCTCACCACGCACTGTCCCCGGTTTACATAATAGCACCAGATTGGAATTCCGCGGATGCCTGATATTCCCGGAAGAAAGCTGGCAAAAGTCGACTCCCTACCGTAATTTTTCATTCTGAAATTATCTGACTGTTTTATCATAATTTTCTATCCTTTCCTTCACTAAGTGTTATTTCCAACTGATGCATGACTGTCTCGTCCAGGCTTTCTATTATGCCTCCGGCAATCCGCGCACCATACAATGTCTCCGTTACACATCCGGCTTCCGGTTCTTTTCCGTCCAGTGTAATTGTTCGAATCTTGTATAGACCGTACTCCGTATCGGTTTCCAGACGATACGTCACCTTCAGACGTTTCCCCTGAAAGCACAGAAAAAGTTCCGCTTTCCGCTCGTCATCAAACTGTTCCCGCAGCAGTTTCGGCTCCAGCACAAGATCTCCGTATCGTCCCTTCACTCCAAACATTTCCGTAATCACAGTCAGCATATACCAGCTCGCCGCTCCGGTCAGATAATGATACATCCCTCTCCCCCGACCATTGAAATATTCTGGAATTCCCGGATAAATACGGCTCACGTTAAAATTCATTGCCTGTTTTTCCAGCGCCTTTAATGCCTTATATCCCTCCTTTGCAAATCCTCTCATATAAAGCGCATTCGCATACATGACTGCCATATGGGAAAACACGGCGCCATTTTCCTTGTCTCCATAAGAAAAGCCGAACATTCTTCCCAAATCGTTCTTTATCTCCCCAAAATCCGTATTTAGCCGGTAGCCACCCACTTCTTCGCAATATAGGTGCTTATCTGCACTTTTCGTGATTGCTTTTATCTGCTCCTCATCAGCCGTTCCCGCCATAACGGAAAATACCTGTCCGGTCAGCATCATGCGTACACCACTTGCGAACTCACCCTCCACGCGCCTGCCGTGATTGTCGTAATAGCCGTTAAACCAGCCGTTTTTCTCTTCGTCCTCTACCCATTCCGTTTCCCTGATATGCCGCATCATCCACGCTGCTTTTGCCGCAAGATTGTCACTGAGCAGAGCAATGGATATTTCCGTTTTCTCGCCGCTGACTTCATGCCTGCAGGTAGAAAGATAGTGTTCCAGAACTTTCCGCTTTTTCTCCGGAGACTCATAAAGCTGTTCTCCCTCCTCAAGCAGAATCAAAATATTCTTTGACAGCTTTACGCTCTGCTTTCCCGTTTTTTTCTGAAATTCCAAAAGCAATTCCGCCATACTCTTCATATTTCCGGCATAAGCATTGGTAAATGCCACGCTCTCCCCACGGTCCGGTGCCATATCCAGCGCATCATTCCAGTCCGCTCCTCGCAGGCGAATCTCATTGTGTTCACCGACTTCGTAAAATGCGGTCAGATGTTGCAGAAGCAGATGCTCCAGAACGGACCCCCGGTACTCCTCTCCTGAATCAGTCTTCTGCCAGGAGCCATAACTCTCCGTCCAACATGTATCAATATCTGTTCCCCGCCCAATCTGCTTATCTTTAAAATAGGGAACCTCTTTTTCCAACAGTTCCAGATCACCTGTCTGATCTATGTAAAGCTTTGTCGTTATATAGGGCCATACGCCATGGTCCATCCAGACTCTGGTAATGTTATTGCGGTCTGCAATAAATTCGCCCTGCCCGTTTCCAATGATTGTGGCATTACTTCCATCCATACGGACACCCGCAAAATTATCGAGAAGCATCTGGCGCACGCCCACCGGATTCAAAATGAGCAGTGCGAGACAATCCTGCCACAGATCCCGCCATCCTCTTCCGCCCTTTCCGTAATCATGGTGAGGAAGAAAAGAGCAGCCGTATATCCTCCGCAGAATCGGCTGGAAACTTACCCAGTGCATAAATTCATCAAATTTTCTGTCACTGGTCCGATAAGCCACATTAACCTTTTTCTGCCAGTACTCCTTCACTTCTTCCAATTCCCGACAGGTCTTTTCTTCTGAACTAAAGCGATCTATAAGTGCCGCAATTTCCTGACGCTGTTTCGTGGCTCCAAGCAAAATCGTATAACTGATACTCTCATCCGGTTCCAGGATTACTTCCGCAAAACGAAGTCCTCCCATAGCCTCCTGCCCCTCAAAATGCAATCCCGCTTTTACACCTTTCTCGTTTCGTATGACTGCAAGAGGACGTTCGAAGTTGCCGCCTTCCCCAATAAACTCCTCCACCACAGGATGAAAGCCGACAGGTGCCGCGCCCTTTCCATCTATACCACAGACAAAGTATGTCACATCATTATGCCGGTGTCCCCGTTCATCAAAGGAAAGTGTAGGTGTCACCTCCACGCCATACTCCGTAGTCGTGATCCGGTGAAGCAGCGAGGTAACATGTCTATGATCTCTGATATTGTCCGCGCTTCTTCCATAAATCGGTATTGCAGCCGTCGGAACAAATGTACATTGCATTTTTCCTATATTTGTAATTATGACATGCATAATCTCTACATTGGAATCCACTGGGACAAACGATGTAATCTCTGCTCTTAGCTGATACCTGAGCGACTCCCGGACTACAGTCTGCCACATCAGTCCTGCGGTAAGCTCGCTCTTATCCTGCATATCCGTATATCTTTTATTAATCTCCTCCCCGGATACACCTGTTGCGGACCAGTTTCCGAGTTCCTTTACATGACACCAGAAATTCCGGGTGCTCCGGCTGCTGTGAAGATTTTCCGCACTGACCGGTTCCAGCAGAAATGTATTCTGATTGATTTTCGCATCCCCGCCAAGCTCCGGTGTCAGCGATGACTTTAAACCTGCTTCCCCTGCAATGGGGAAATACAGGCAGCTGTAGTTCTCCGGATTCTTCAGTGTAAATGTGCCTCTATCATCCAGAAAATCATAATTTTCCACGTTCCGTTCCTCCTTATCTATCTTCTCTTTCTACCCTTATTGTCATTCTATAAAGAAAAGAGGATACAAAAAAAGATACCTTTTTCATAAAAGGTATCTTTTTTTTATTCCTGCTTTTTTAACACTCCGTTCTCATCAATGGGATTCTCTCTATCTTGCTCCGGTGAGCAGCTTATAAAGCTCGATCGATGCCCCTGCGCTTTTCCCGTACAGGAAACAATAATCTGCCTGTGCGGTCTGTTCCGCCGTCACATAGGGACCGTACATCGGAATGTCACAGCACATTACGGTGGATTCCGCTGCAAAGGCAAGCCCGTAGCCCCTCTCCGAAAGCACGCAGGGAAGTTTTACCGTCCTGCCGCCATAGGAAATATATTTTGCGGACATATTCATCTTGAGCAGCTCATCCTTGAGCATTCTCTTTGCCCAGATTTTCTCGCTCTTTTCCCAGTCAAAAAACATCCATGCCTGATCTGCCGCGTTCTGTTCAATGAAACGCGGCTCCTTCGCCTTTTCCGCCAAAAGCAGCTTTCCATCCCTGGTGAAAAACTGTACCGCCCCGGTCTTTTTTTCCACTTTTGCCATAAGCACATCCGTGGTAATTTCCAGTGCATCCCTTGTCTCCCGGAAGTTCCATTTCACATTTCCCCGGGGGATGACAATATTTTCACAATCCCGAAATTCCGCTGTCTGTCCCTTCACAAAGCTGACCCGTATGATTTCCGGCATTAGCGGAGTGATACGGAGAGTGCCATAGCTGCTTGCTATATCCACATAGTCCGGCGTTTTCTTATTCCAGCGCACCGCGGTGTCCACTCTGCCGTGTCCCGCCGGGCGCAGCCTGCCCTGCTCCGGCACATCTCCAAACCGGTACGGGGACGGATTAATCTTCTGGAACACCGGCGTTCTCCTGCCGCCCTGCGGACCGGCAGTCTCTGCTGCCGCGGATATCTCCTGCCGTGTTTTTTCTTCCTGCCTCTTCTTTGCCGCCTGCCGGTAAGCCTGCGAAGTCTGCGGTGTTCCCGGTCTCACCATGGGAACAGCTCCCTCTTCCTTTTTCTTCTGGCTCTCCGGAATTTCTATTCTCTTTGGTCCTACAACCGTCTTTGGTTTATCTTCCAGCTTCCGTACAAGCTTCTTCTCTGTCTTTTCCTTCGGCGCTTCCTCTGCCAGTTCCTGAAACTGTCGCTCTTCCGGTATGGGGTCCTCAATCAGCCCGGTCAGATTCCCCGTATGCAGCACCGCAAGCTCATGCAGAGCGCGGGTTGCCGCCACATACAATAGCTTCACGTGCCCGTTATCAGAAGGGTAGGACTCCCTGCTGGGATTTAAGATAATGACCGCATCAAACTCCAGACCTTTGGTGTAGGCAACCGGAAGCACCATGACACCGCTGCCGAACTCCGTGGTTTCCAGGTTGCTGTCCAATAGCGGGATTTCCTTTCCCAGTGCTGCAGACACTCTATCTGCCTCCTCTGCATCGCGACAGACCACCGCAATCGTTTCTAATCCCTTTTTCTGCCACTTCCGAATCGTTGCTGCGGCTTCCTCCACAAGCTCCTCCTCATCCCCGCATTTTTCCACCCGCACGGAATTTCCATGTCTTAAAATGGGTTCCACCGGATAAACCGGAAAAGTTCCGTGTTTTAGAATATCTGTGGCAAAATTGGAAATCTCCACGGTATTCCGGTAGCTTTTCTTAAGAAGATTGAAGCTGTCATAGGTGCCCGTCAGGAAATGTGTCTTAAGCTCCTCCCAGTCATTTAAACCGGAGCCAAAATGGATATTCTGGGACACGTCCCCCATGATGGTAAAGGTACAGCCGACGCGCATACAGTATTTAAGCACCGCATATGCCATCATCCCAAAATCCTGAGCTTCGTCGATTACCACGTGGCTCGCCTCCCGGATTTCCTCCGTCTCCTTGATTCGTTTATACAGATACGCCAGGGCTGCCAGATCATACACGTCAAACCGGTTTCTCTCATAGGAAACCTTCTTTCCCTTTCTCTCCTGCTCTGTCAGGAACTCCTCATACATGTCAAAAATGGATTTTTTCCAGAGCTTCGGTCCAAAATAGAAGCGATAGAGACGTTTGATTTCCTTCTTCTCCTCCGGTGTGTAGCCCACTTCCTTTCCTGTGATTTCGTTCTGAACCTTCGCCATGATGCGCTCGTTTAACATCAGAATCTTATTCTGCAGCGAAATACCCGGATTCTCCTTAATATAGGTCTCAATAGCTTCCTTCGACAGAAGAATCTGCTTTCTTCCCTGCAGAGGCTTTTGCCCCTTCACTCCGTAGATGCCATAGTTTCCGCGGTCAATGACAATGTCCTCCCGGGGAATTGTGTTCCATTCCACTTCTGCACAGTACGCCTCCAGTTCATGAAACCATGCAAAGCTGCCCTTTTCCACTGCCGCTTCATCCCCTTTATCCAGCGTCCGGATCTCCATCGTCCTGTCATCCCAGTCTTCATACAGCAGTCTTGTAAAAAGCTGCTCCATGGTCATCTGTCTGATCCCGTAAACATCCAAATCCGGCAGGACACTGGTAATATAATTCAGAAGAATCCGGTTGCTCCCCACAATATAGAAATCCTCCGGTCGGTACTCTTCCCCGAAATTATACAAGATATAGGAAATCCGGTGCATGGCAACGGTGGTCTTCCCGGAACCTGCCACTCCCTGTACAATAATATTCTGTCTGGGAGATTTGCGGATAATGGAATTCTGCTCCTGCTGGATTGTTGCAATGATTTCTCCAAGCACCGCCTTTTTGCTTTTTGCCAGGTACCTGGTTAAAAGTTCGTCGTTTGCCACCACATCGGAGTCGTAGAAATCCTTCAGGGTATCTTTTTCAATCTCATAGGTGCGTTTCCTGGTCAGATCAATCTCATAGGTTCCCTCGTTCTTAACCGAGTAGCTGCATTTACCCAGCGAATTCTCATAGTAGACCGTCGCCACCGGCGCACGCCAGTCAATGACCTCCAGATGCGTCACATCCCGGGCAATTCCCACTCGTCCGATGTAGTAAGCCTCCTTCTTTTTCAGACGTCTATCCGTAAAATCAATGCGCCCAAAATACGGTTTTTTCCTGGCCTTCTCACTGCGGAGCAGATCCGTCTTTGTCTCCTCCAGAAGAACCACGGTATTGTTCCACATGGACAGCGCCTCCACGTCCTTTGCCCCATAGGTCTCCAGAAGGTCGTGTAATTCCTGCTTCAGCTCCTTTACCGCGTTCTCATTTTTCTCCAGATTCTTCTGGGCGATTTCCAGTACATACGCCAGCCGCTCTTCCTCAGCTTCTCTTGTGATTCCCGGTAAATCTTCTCTCATTTTAACAGCCATACCTTTCTATTCTTACTCACATCCCGCTTCCGATATCAACAATTCTAACAGATATGAAAAAAAAGTATAGACTTGTATTGGGAAATGTTATATAATGCAAAATGAAGTGTGCCCAGAGGATTCCCTCTGGGCACTTTTTAATTTCATAGGAAAGACCTTGTTATATTAACGTGTGAAAGTGAATGCCTTTCCTAT
>JBJEJC010000106.1:0-10913 GCA_051877675.1 Roseburia sp.
GGCGGAAATGCGAAGGTGACCTATGCGCCGGGCTATCTGATTCCGGGAAAGGAAAATAAGGCGGATATCAACTGGCAGGCGGACAGTACCAGGCATATCGAGGAGGAGAAAGCCGCAGAACGGGCAAAAGAGGCCCAGCTGTCACCCGAGGAGCGTGAGGCAAAGCGTGCGGCGGAGGAAGAACTGCTGCGCAAAAGCTATCTGGAGGAAGCGGTGCAGCTTGCAGCAACCAGCGATACGGTGATTTTTGTGGGTGGATTAAATCACGACTATGATGTGGAGGGCAAAGACCGCGCCGATATGAAGCTCCCTTACGGACAGGATGAGGTGATTGAAGCGCTTCTTGCGGCAAATCCCGATACGATTATCTGCATGTACGCCGGTTCTCCGGTTGAGATGCCCTGGAAGGATCGGGCGAAAACAATCCTGTGGAGCTATTACAATGGCATGGAGGGCGGAACCGCGCTGGCGGAGGTTCTCTTTGGAAGAGTAAATCCCTCCGGTAAGCTGGCGGAGACGATGATCAAAGAGGCGGGGCAGTGTCCGGCACATACCATAGGTACCTTTGGCAGAACGGATGCAGTGGAGTTTAAAGAAGGTGTCCTAGTGGGTTACCGCTATTACGATACGGAGAACACAGAGGTGAATTTCTGTTTTGGGCACGGTCTTTCTTATACGACATTTGACTACAAAAAGCTTCGTGCCGAGGTGGAGCCGGACGGAACCGTAAAGGTGGCGGTTACGGTGAAAAACACCGGCAGCAGAGCAGGTATGGAGACGGTTCAGATTTATGTGGCGCCACAGGAGAAGAGTGTGCTGGTGCGTCCGGTGCATGAACTGAAGGCATTTTCCAAGGTGACACTTCCCGCAGGGGAGGAAAAAGAGCTGCAGTTTACGCTGACGGAGCGGGATTTCTCCTGCTATGATGTGGAGCAGAAGGCGTTTGCGGTGCAGCCGGGGCGGTATGAGATTCAGGCGGCAGCCTCCTCCAGGGATGTGCGATGTACGGCGGAGATCCAAATCAAATAGACACAGGAGTTTTTCTGTGCCGGAAGAGAGAGTGGTGCATTTTAGCCGGGAGTTCCTTAAAACGGAACCCCCGGCTTTTTACTTGGAAAAATTACCCTCTTGGCAACGTAAAATTACCACTTGCAGATAAGCTATTTACTTTTTATAGGTCATTGTTTATCATTTGAGAAAACAAACGGAATACAGAAAGGATTTCCTGTTTGAGAAAAAAGAGGAGCAGTGAAAATGGAGGAAAAAAAGTACAAGACATTGCCGGTGATACGGCGGATGATGGCACATGTGGCAGAGAGGGACAGGGCTCAGTTTGCGCGGGTATTTTTCTATACAATCACGGCGGCAGCCTATCCTTTTTTTGGAGTATTTCTGCCGAAGATTGCCATAGGAATTCTGGAGAAATACGGTGAAAATGCAGCAGAGCCGCTGGTAAAAGCACTCATTCTTTATTTTGTGGCGGCTGCGGCTGTTGGTTTCCTGATGAATTATTTTAAGAGCTATATCGAGACGAGGAATATGCGGCTGCGGCTTCACTACATAGGTGACACCTTTCATAAACTTACCACAATGGATTACAAATATACGGAGGATGCCGCGTTTTATGAAAAGAATGATAAGGCGCTTAGAGCAGGAAATAATAACAGTGAAGGAATCGAGGGTGTCTACAACCGAAGCATGGAATTTCCGGCAAAGGTGCTGGAACTGATAGGTCTCTTCCTTCTGGTGGGCACCCTAAGCCCTGTCATCCTGGCAACACTTTTATTGCACACGGCAGTTACCATGTGGGTGTCCCGAATGGATCACAGGTACAGCTATGCGAGGAAAGAGCAGGAGGCGAAGGCTTCCCGCAAAATCCAGTACTATTATCAGACCACGCATGATTTTTCCTTCGGAAAGGATATCCGCATCTATAATTTCCGGAACCGGATTATGCAAAACTATCAGAATGAGATTCTGGCGTTGACAAAGCTGAAAGGGAAAATTGCCGGTCATAAATATATACTTGGATTTGCAGGACTTTTTACATTGCTGCTTACAAATGTGACAATGTACGGGATACTGATTTACCAGGCGTATCTGGGGATGCCGGTCAGTTCCTTCACCATGTATGTGACCGCGATTACCAATCTTATGGCTGCCATGCTTGCCATTGGAGATGATGTGGCATTTATCATTAATCAGGGGCAGTATGTGGGGGATTTCTACCGGCTTATCGATGAGGAACTGGTACAGGAGAAACCGGGGGCAGCCCTGCCGGAGGAAACGCTGGAGATTGTGTTTGACCATGTGGATTTCCGGTATCCGGGAAGTGACGTGGATATTTTTAAGGACCTGAATTTTACCATCCATAAAGGGGAACGCCTTGCCATTGTGGGTGTTAATGGCGCAGGAAAATCTACACTGGTCAAGCTTATGACCGGGTTATATGAGCCTACCGCCGGAAATATTTACATCAATGGTACAGAAATCCGTGCATTTCGTAAGCAGGAGCTATACCGGCTGTATTCCGCTGTGTTTCAGGATGTCAATGTGCTGGCGTTTACGCTGCGGGAAAATGTGGCGTGTACCTCAGAAGGGGCTGATGATGCCCGTGTAAAGGAAGCGCTGGCTAAGGTCGGACTGTGGGACAAGGTGGAGGGAATGGAGCACGGGCTTGACACGATGATGCTGAAGGTCATTGATGAAAACGGAACCGATTTTTCCGGGGGCGAGCGGCAGAAGCTTTCTATTGCAAGAGGGCTTTACAAGAACGCTGCCATGGTGGTGATGGATGAACCCACCGCAGCCTTGGATGCGCTGGCGGAGGCGGAGATTTACGAGAATTTCAGTACACTTGTGGAGGGAAAGACGGCAGTTTATATCTCACACCGCCTTGCCAGCACAAGGTTCTGCGATAAGATTGCGCTTTTTGACAAAGAGGGACTGAAGGAATACGGAACCCATGAGGAGCTTATGGAAAAGCATGGTATGTACTATGAGATGTTTACTGTGCAGGGAAAATACTATCAGGAGGAGACGGCATAATGAAAAAGCTGACACATTTTTACAAACTGGTATGGAAGGTATGTCCCTCCTATGTGATTCTTTTGGTAATAAATGCACTGACCTCTGGAGCCAAAATGTTTTTGAATGTGGTTCTGCCCAGATATCTGGTGGATGAACTGGCCGGTGGAAGAAATCCCAAGGTACTTCTGTTTTTTGGAGCATGCATTGTGTTAAACAATGTGGGTATGACGTTTCTTGCCAATACATGGGAAGCGTTGATGACGAAAAAGAGAGTCTATACGCGAGAAGCCATGGACAGGGTTATGGCGGAAAAAATTATGAACCTGGAATACTCCTATCTGGAGGACCCTTATTATCTGGATTTGAAGGAACGTGCTGTATTTGCCGTCAAAAATCAGGATTCCATTGCGCAGACAATTGAGTGCGCGGCCACTGTGTTCAGCGGGTTTGTGACTCTGGCTGGTCTGGTGGCAATTCTGGCAAGCTTAGGATGGGTGCTGTTTGCGGTTCTGGCAGCCGGAATCGTGCTGACCCTTCTGGTCTACGCCGGATTTTCCGGTTATCAGGTGAAAATCACGAATGCCATTATTCCCGTCAACCGGAAGTATGGTTATTACCTGAATCTGGGCTTTGAGCGTGGACTGCAGAAGGATATCCGTCTTTATGATATGGAAAAAATGCTGGAAGACCGTATCCGGATGTTCACGGATGAGACCTGCGACATGTTTGAGAATGTCAGCATCCGGGGAGGGGCAGTGCTTGGCATAATGGGTGTAATCAACGATGCGGTATCTGCAATCTGCTATGGCTATGTGGGAATCCGTACCGTATCGGATATGCTGGGAGCAAGGATATCTCTTGGTTCGCTCACGATGTATACGTCGGCAGCAATCCAGTTTTCCCAGGTGTTTATGAATTTTGGGCAGAGCGTGATTCAGTTAAAACAGTGTATGTCCTATCTGGACCCCTATCTTGAATTTATGAGCCTTAAGGAGGAGACCGCTTCGGACGGAAAGGAAGCTTTTGCCGGACCGGTGGAATCCATAGAATTCCGAAATGTGACCTTTGCTTATCCAAAGGCAGAGAAGCCGGTGCTTAAGGATATTTCCTTCACGGTAAAGCGTGGGGAGAAAATATCCATCGTGGGTTTAAACGGTGCCGGAAAATCGACGCTTGTAAAGCTGATTTGCCGTATGTACAAGGCAGACAGCGGAACGATTCTGGTGAACGGAAAAAATATTTATGAGTATGATTATCTTTCCTATATGAAATCTATTGCTGCGGTGTTTCAGGATTACCGGTTGTTTAATTTTACCATTGCGGAAAATATTTCCTGTCAGGAGAACAATGCGGACGAAAAGAAAATCAACCGGCTTATTGATGAGGTGGGGCTGCGCCGGAAAATAGAGAGCTTAAAGGAAGGGATTCACAGCCGTTTTGGCAAGGAGTACGACGAGGACGGCATCGAAATGTCCGGCGGCGAGGGACAGAAGGTGGCGATTGCGCGAGCGCTTTACAAGGATTCCTCTCTGGTAATCTTAGATGAGCCGGCAAGTGCCCTAGACCCCATTGCGGAGGCGGAAATCTATGAGAAGTTCAACAGTCTGGTGGAGGACAGGACAGCAATCTATATTTCACACCGGATGTCGTCCTCTGTGTTCTGCGACCGTATATTAATCATAGATGACGGAACCGTGGCAGATTTTGACACCCATGAGAATCTGATGAAGAAGAAGGACAGCCTTTATTACAAGCTGTTCCACTCTCAGGCGGAGAACTACCGTCTGGACGGTCAGAAAAATTTTTCTGTTGATTTTTCGCAATAAATTATATATAATGGCAACGTATTAAGCATTGCTTTGATCCACGCTTGTTAGGGAAAATCTCTGACAAGCGTTTTTTGTTGGATTGCTCACAGTTATTTGCAGGAGGAATTGAAATGAAATCAAAAAATAAGCTTGTAAAGGCATTAAGTACACTGCTTCTCATGATTGCGGGAAATGCGGGATATGCCCTGGCTGTGAAGCTGTTTGTTCTGCCCAATCACCTTATGACGGGTGGAACCACCGGTATTGCGCTGGTGGTCAAGCATTATTTCGCGGCAGTATCCATACCGGTATTTGTATTTGTTTTCAATATGCTGATGCTGCTTGTGGGATTTATTTTCCTGGGAAAGAAATTTGCCATAACCACGATTGTAAGCTCCCTGGCTTATCCGGCGGCATTGGAGCTGTTTGACCGGCTGTTTGGAGATGTGGTCATAACGAAAGATCCGATGTTAAATATGATATTTGCGGGTCTTGGCATCGGAGTTTCGCTTGGCGCCGTGATTCGCAGCGGAGCCTCCACCGGAGGAATGGATATCCCGCCGCTGGTGTTAAACCGTTATTTTAAGATTCCGGTTTCCGTAAGCCTTTATGTGTTTGATGTGTGCATTCTTCTGGCGCAGGCGGTGTACAATCCGCTGGAAAATATACTTTACGGTGTCCTGCTGGTGATGATTTATTCGGTGGCGCTTGATAAGGTGATGTTAATGGGAAATACGCGAACCGAGGTAAAGGTGGTGAGCACCCATACCGAGGAAATTCGTCAGGCAATTCTTTCCGAGGTGGACCGGGGAGTTACGATTCTTCAGGGGGAGACCGGCTATTTACAGCAGGATGCACAGGTGATTTTAAGTATTGTTTCCAACCGGGAACTGCCTCAGGTGGAACGGTTAATTCACTCCATTGACCCGGAGAGCTTTATGGTAATCAGCCGGGTCAGCGAGGTGAGGGGAAGAGGTTTTTCCATGAGTAAAAAATATCGGTAGCATAAGATTTTGATGATTTGGAATGGAGGAAGGAAATGAGATTATTGATCATTCGGCACGGAGACCCGGATTACGAGAAGGATTCCTTAACGGAAAAGGGATGGAGAGAGGCGGAATTGCTCTCGGAACGTATGGCAAAGCAGGAGATTCGAGATTTCTACGTATCTACGCTCGGCAGGGCGAAGGATACGGCATCCCTGACCTTACAGAAGCTGGGGCGGACTGCGGAGGAATGTCTGTGGCTGCGGGAGTTTGCTCCGCGTATCATGCGCCCGGATGTGAAGGAACACGATTCCATTGCATGGGACTGGCTGCCCCAGGACTGGATGCAGGAGCCGAAATTTTTTGACCGCAATGCCTGGTGGGATACGGATGCCTTCCGGGGCAGCAGGGTGAAGGAGGAATATGACTGGGTAATCAGCAATTTTGATGCACTGCTGGCGAAATATGGGTATGAGAGAGACGGAGAATACTACCGGGCTGTCAGACCGAATCGGGATACCATCGCTTTCTTTTGCCACTTCGGACTGGAATGCGTGCTGCTTTCCCACCTCATGGGAGTGTCGCCCATGATTTTATGGCATCAGACCTGTGCAGCGCCCACTTCCGTGACGGAGGTATACACGGAGGAGCGAAGAGAGGGAATTGCGAATTTCAGAATCAGCCGTTTCGGGGATATTTCCCATCTGTACGCGGCAGGGGAGGAACCGGCTTTTTCGGCGCGGTTCTGTGAGACCTGGGACTGTATGGAGGAGCGGCACGACTAGGAGAGCGCGGCAGACTGCCGGATCTGTGGAACAATATATGTTCCATGGATTCGGCTTTTTTTATGTAAAAATTCTGCGTTTCTTATTTTCTAAGAAAAAACTTGAATTTTATTCTATGAGTAGTATAATTGTAGTTAGATTTTTTGCTTGTCGATAGAAAAAACAGAGGAGGATGTTTGAAAATGAAGAAACGTATTGCAGGACTTTTCTTAGCTTGTTGTCTTACCATCGGAACAGTGGTAAGTCCGGAGGGGACAGTATCCGTCTATGCCGACGAGACGGAACAGATGGTGGAAGATAGCGATGACAGTGAAGTAACCGAGGCAACGGAAGAAGCATCAGAAAACGAGAAAGCGGTAACGGAGGCAACTGAGGAAACAGAAGAAGCTACAGAAGTGCCGGAAGATATGACGGAGATGCCGGAAGATGATGCAGAAGGCACAGAAGCAATGGAAGCGGTAGCCGTAATGTCTGCAAAAATGTCGGTGGATGAAACCGAGACAGATGAATTGGAACTGATAGAGGAAGTAAGTGCTTCGGATAAAGCATCGATTATACCGACAGATAATATCATGTATCAGGGACAGGACGGGGCTATTATATGGTGTATTGATAATGAGGGAACACTGTACCTGGAAGGAGAAGGAGATTATGAAGGAGAGGGTGAAGAGTGGGAATCGATACCGCAATGGGCAGATGATACATATAGAGAAGAAATAAAAAAGGCTGTTGTAAATGTAAGTGGAATTACCAGTACAGAACGGATGTTTTATAAGTGCGATGAACTGGTAAGTATAGATATAAGAGTACTAGACACCAGTAATGTGACGGATATGAGCGATATGTTCCGTTACTGTAGTAGTTTAACAAATGTGGATGTAAGTGGATTCAACACCGGGAACGTGACGGATATGAGTGGTATGTTCTGTTACTGTAGTAGTTTAACGAATGTGGATGTAAGCAGATTTGCCACCGGGAATGTGACGGATATGAAAGCTATGTTCTACGGCTGTAGTAGTATAACGAGTTTGGATGTAAGCGGATTTGCCACTGGGAACGTGACGGATATGTCTGATATGTTTGGTGCTTGCAGTAGTATAACAAGTTTGGATGTAAGCGGCATCGACACTGGGAATGTGACGGATATGAGTTATATGTTCGATGACTGCAGTAGTATAACGAGTTTGGATGTAAGCGGCTTCGACACCGGGAACGTGACGGAGATGAGCGGCATGTTCAGAGAGTGTAGTAATATAACGAGTTTGGATGTAAGCGGCTTCGACATCGGGAATGTGACAAATATGAACTGGATGTTCAGCGGCTGTAGTAGTATAGCGAGTTTGGCTGTAAGCGGCTTCGACACCGGGAATGTGACGGGTATGAGGGAAATGTTTTATGGCTGTAGCAGTCTGATAAGCTTGGATGTAAGCGGCTTCGACACCGGGAATGTGACGGATATGAGCGGGATGTTCGAAGGATGTAGCAGTTTGATAAGCTTGGATGTAAGCGGCTTCGATACCGGAAACGTGACAAGTATGAGATATATGTTTTGTGACTGTAGTGGTATAACGAGTTTGGATATAAGTGGATTCGACACTAGGAACGTGACGGATATGGAAGGTATGTTCTCTGGCTGTAGTAGTTTAACGAATGTGGCTGTAAGTGGTTTAGACACCGAGAACGTGACAAGTATGAGGCATATGTTTTCTGGCTGCAGCAGTTTAACGAATGTGGATGTAAGTGGCTTCGACACTGGAAACGTGACAGATATGGAAAGTATGTTCGTTGGCTGTGGTAATTTAACGAGTTTGGCTGTAAGTGGTTTAGACACCGAGAACGTGACAAGTATGAGACATATGTTTTCTGGCTGCAGCAGTTTAACGAATGTGGATGTAAGTGGCTTCGACACTGGAAACGTGACAGATATGGAAAGTATGTTTTCTGGCTGTAGTAGTATAATGAATGTGGATGTAAGCGGCTTCGATACCGGGAATGTGACGGATATGAGTTTTATGTTCGATGACTGTAGTGGTTTGGCGAGTTTGGATGTAAGCGGCTTCGACACCGGGAACGTGACGAATATGAGATTTATGTTCAGCGGCTGTAGCAATTTAACGAGTCTTGATGTAAGTGGTTTCGATACGGCCAACGTGACAGATATAGCAGCCATGTTCGACAATTGCAGTGGCTTAACGAGTCTTGATGTAAGTTGCTTTGATACAGCTAACGTAGCGGATATGGGAAGTATGTTTTATAGCTGTAACAGCTTAACGAGTCTGGATGTAAGCAGTTTCGACACGACCAACGTGACGGATATGAGATATATGTTCGGCTGCTGCGAAAACTTGACGAGTCTGGATGTAAGCAGTTTTGACATGGCTAACGTGGAGTATATGCATTATATGTTCTATGGATGCAGGAATTTAACTAATGTTATTGTGCCGGATACATTAAAATGTCTGGGCGAACACGCTTTCTGGAGTTGTGATAAGCTGGAAAAGCTATATGTTCCCAACAGTGTTACTGAATTTGGAGAGAACTGGATTGATGACCATACGGTCATTGAGTGCTATCCCAATTCTGCAGCACATCAGTGGGCAGTAGAAAATAATCATACTTATACCCTTCTTGATCCGCAGCATGAGCACACTTATGATGTCGTTGAGAGAAAAGAAGCTACCTGTACCGAAGATGGCTATATTCGTTATATCTGCACCCATTCGGGCTGTAGCGATACTTATACTGAGGTAATTCCTGCGAAGGGACACACCGTGGTCACGGATGCGGCAGTAGCAGCGACCTGTACAAATACAGGACTGACAGAGGGAAGCCACTGTTCCGTATGTGGAGAAGTGCTAAAGAAACAGGAGATAATCCCTGCGAAGGGACACACCGTGGTTACCGATGTGGCAGTAGCAGCAACGTGTACAAATACAGGACTGACAGAGGGAAGCCACTGTTCCGTATGTGGAGAAGTGCTAAAGGAGCAGGAGATAATCCCTGTGAAGGGACACACCGTGGTTACGGATGCGGCAGTATCAGCGACTTGTACAACGACAGGGCTGACAGAGGGAAGTCATTGTGCTGAGTGTGGAGATGTACTTGTGGCACAACAGGTAATCCCTGCCAAGGGACACGACTACAAGCAAACCGTCACTCCTGCACAGATTGGCAAGGACGGAAAAATCGTAAAAGAATGCGGTAATTGTGGAGCGAAAGAAACAACTGCAACAATAGCTGCGATTGATAAAGTAACCCTTTCTGCCACAAGCTACACCTACAATGAGAAAGAGCGCAAGCCCTCTGTTACGGTGACAGATACCAAAGGCAAGAAGCTGGCAAAGGATACCGATTATACGGTAAAATATTCAGACGGAGGCAAGAATCCGGGCAAATACACGGTTACCGTGACATTTAAGGGAAACTATACGGGGACGAAGAAGTTGACCTATACCATTAAGCCGAAGACCGTTTCTATTTCCAAAGTGACAGCGGAGAAGAACGGATTTCAGGTGACTTGGAAGAAGGGCGCAGAGATTACTGGTTACCAGCTTCAGTATGCGACAGACAGTAAATTCAGCGAGAAGGCGACTGCATCACAGACGATTTCGAAGAGCAGTACGACATCACAGACGATTTCCAAGCTGGATTCCCAGAAGAAGTACTACGTGAGAATCCGTACTTACAAAACCATAAAAGTTGACGGAAAAGAGCAGAAGATTTATTCTGACTGGTCTGATACGCAGACTGTCATTACGGAGAACAGCAAGGGAAAAGTGAGTGCGGTAAAGACCGTAAAGCTTTCCAAGACAAGCTATACCTATACAGGGAAAGCATGCAAGCCGTCTGTCACGGTAAAGGATAAGGCAGGAAATACGCTGGAGGATGGCACCGACTATACGGTAAGCTATGCGAAGGGCTGTAAGAATCCGGGCATGTATACTGTTACGGTGAAATTCAAAGGAAACTATTCAGACACCGCAAAGAAAACATTGACCTTTACCATCAAACCAAAGGCAGTTTCTGTTTCCAAGCTGTCCGCGGCTTCCAAGAGCTTTACGGTAAGCTGGAAGAAGGGCACAGAGATCACCGGATATGAGATTCAGTATTCCACAAGCAGTAAGTTCACGGAGAAGACCACAGAGACGTCAACGGTGAAAGACAATAAAACTACGTCCAAGAAAATCACCAAGCTGTCTGCAAAGAAGAAATACTATGTGAGAATCCGCACCTATAAAACCGTGAAGGTGGACGGAAAATCAACTAAGATTTACTCCTCCTGGTCTGACGCAAAGACTGTAACG
>JBJEJC010000107.1:0-10694 GCA_051877675.1 Roseburia sp.
AAAAAGGTGAGTCTGTCAGAAAGGATGCAAAATTTGACAAGCAGTATCTTGAAGGTAAGTATGGCGCTGATCCATACCTCAGAAGAATTATAGATTGGGGGAAAGTCAATGCCTAAAAAAGCCGGAATCGGAAAAAAATCAAGCAAGCTTGATTGGAAAAAGAAACGTCGCCAAGAATATTTGGAGATGACAATCTTTAACCTGAACTAGTGCACATAGTGATTTGTTCGGAAAATAGAATAATTGAAACTCCCCTGCATACAATGTAAAAACAAGTATCGCAGGGGAATTCCTTTGAAAAGTTATATTGAAGAAAGAGCCATGGAAATAGCCCGATATATTATTGACAATAACACCACGGTGCGCCAGGCAGCGAAGCATTTCGGGATTAGTAAGAGTACGGTACATACGGAAGTAACAAAATAGAACGTTTTGTATGGTCGATAGAATAAGAACTTGAAATGTGGTAAGAGCCTGTCAATCCCTTTACTGTAAGCACTCTTTAGAGTGGGGATTGACAGAGCGGAAGTTATAGAGCCATAACATCAGAATTGTAAAAGGGGATATTCCTATTCACACATTAGGAATATCCCCTTGATTACGTTTTAAGAATCCGTCTTTTGCGAATCCATACTATCTAAAGCATATTCGCACGCTTGTAAAACAAAACTTGAAAATGTTACGTCTTGGTTTTCCAGTGCCTTATCTATTCTTTCGATTAGAGGGAGTGGAAAACGAATTGTTTTGTTTTCGGTTTCCTTTTTGTTTGGTTTTAATTGAAAAGCCATTTGCAACACCTCCTGTAAAACAATAGTATGGCATTATTGATAATAAATATGCATTGCAAAAAGCATTGCAAAACATATTGCGGTAAAGCGAAAAAGGTGGTATATTGTAGATGTTATATTATGTTCAAAATTACTAAAAGAAAGACGAGGAAAAGATATGAAAAGAAAAATTACACTTTTATTATCACTTACTTTATTGGTCACTTTATTAGGTGCTTGTGGTAGTGGGACAACGAGTTCAAAAGAGATTGCTTTTTCAAAGTTGTTTGAAAATGATGTTATTATTTTTAAAGGTGAAGGTGAATCTTTTGAAGGAAAAGAAGAGGGGATAGCAGAAGTATATATTTGCGGTGCGGACGGAACATATTCCCAATATAATACAAAAAGTAAAAAATTAGATAAATTGGCTCAATTAAATGATGAGGAAGTTATTGAATACATTACTTCATCATACGATGTGTACACATTAGGAAATTACAAATTAGGAATCAAAACAGATTCAACAGGAAACAGTACGGATACAGAGGGTATATTGGTTCAAGCAACTTATAATGCGGGTCATGCTAATAGCAGAGAACCTGGATGGATTGGATATACTGGAGGTACAAGTTCGATTGGTTACTTTGTAGGTCATGTAACAGTTTATGATAGTTCATACATGATGTTTGAAAAGTCAGGACAGTACGGTAGCACAGTACGCTATCTTATTAGAGATACAGAGGAAACTAAGGACAAAACAGTAGTCTTTGATGCTGTTGGTACAGATGGCATTGTGGTTGATATGACTGCGGAAGAAGCTTTTAAATAACACACAAAAAACCGAAATCATTCTACCGAATAATGATGGTTGAATGATTTCGGTTTTTCTTTTGCAATATAACAGAGTGATATGAGCAAAAGACACGAGGGGATTCTAAGGGGAACGGAGTGCCCCATAGCAAGCAGTAAATTGTGAAACAATTTGCATGCTTGCCCCGAAACTACCGCACCAATATAGAACGTGTAAAAGTAACAGTGAAAATATACACAAACAAGATTGTTAAAAATTTAACAAAGTGATATAATATGATATGTACCACAAATTATACATAGTTGTAATTTGGGAAAGGAGCAGACATATTATGAAAACACAATCAATTAGAGTACGCATGACAGAAAAGGAACGTAGTGATTTAGATAACCTTGCTAAAAAACTATGTATGACACGTTCGGAATTGGTGCGACAGTTTCTTGCGGTTGGTGTGCATAAACAGGAAACAGTTCCATTTGTAAAGTGGGATAATGATACTATTATGGCGATTCGGGATTGTAATATGCTAATAGCTAAAATCGGTATCAATATCAATCAAATTGCAAGGAAATGTAATACAGGTGACATGAATGTAACGCTTATGACAGAAATACAATCCTTGCAACAGGTTCTTGAGGAAATGAAAAAGGCGGTGGCAATATGTCAGTAACAAGCATACATCAATGTAAAAATCTAAAGGCATTGATAGAATACTGCATAACTCCAAAAGCAGAACAGGAAAAAGAGCGTGTTGCAAAATTATATTGTGATTTAGGCGATTCTGACCAATATTTAACATATGCTTTAAATACTGTAAAAGCGTATAAGCGAAAAGTGCAAGGCTATACTATTTTGCAATCATTTCCCCGACATGAGTTAGAGGTTTCCAATGAGGAACACATAGCCTATGCAAATAAATTAGGAAGAAAACTGGTACATGAATTATACCCTAATTCCCCCTGTATGGTGGTTACACATGCGGATAGTGCGGGAGAGTGCGTACACAATCATATAGTCGTCTTAAACCATGATTTGACGACAAATGGGTGTATAAGGACTAATCGGCATTACAGGTATGTTAAACAGGTAAATGACAGGCTGATGGAAAGGTATGGGTTTGAAGTCTGTCAACCCTCTGCACAGAAACAAACACAGGGAGAGTATTGGAGCAATAAGAGAAATGGTTGGTATGAGAATTTGAAAAAAAGTGTTGATAAGGCACTTTCACATTCAACAACTATACAGGAATTTCACGATTGTTTACTTGCTGAGGGTGTCACTCCAACGCTCTATAAGGCGAATGGAGCGTTAAAAGAGCGTTTTGCTTATAAAGTAACGGATAGTGACGGAAAGGAGCATAAAAAGCGTTCTGACAAGCTTGGAGAGCGATATACCAGACAGGCAATAGAGGAAACGCTACTTGCAAATCGTAAAAAAAGACAAAATAACCAACAACCCCCAATTCTTTCTATGTCGGAGTGGATTGAACTCCAACAAGCGCAAAAAACGGAAGAAAAACCGATACAATCAGCAAGTATTGAACCGATAGAATTGCCTGTTGTTTCGGTAGCACCACAATCCATTATTACAACTGCAAAAGAATCGAAAGGAGAGGATGAAAAAATGCAGAAAGAGATAATAGAACAGGAGAAAGTTTCTCGTCAATTACAAAAGCAAAGGGAAATGGAATATCAAGAGTTGTTAAAGGAACGACAGGTTATTCAACAACAGTTAAGGGAATTAAAGAGGATAACCGAAAATGCGGATGATATATGTACGGATGAAGATTATGCAAAACGTGATTCACTAGACCAAAAACTGGGCATTGTGAACTTTAAAATCAAGCGTTTAAAAACGACATTAACAACCGATATTCCAGAAGTAAAAATAAATAATGCTCTCTTACCTAACGTCCCAACAGTATCTAAAGACGTAGGATTGTCTTTGTAAAAAATAACCCCTCATTTGTAAGGATTTTTTCCTTAGAAATGGGGGTGTAATTTTATATAGTAAATCAATGATAATGATATTCCGCATATCTTTTGTAGTTCCATATTTTTTGCGACACTTGCGTGTCGCTTTTTCTTATGTTTTATATCTATTCTCTATAAATTTGCTTATTAACAATATTAAGACAAAATTTCCGTGTTTTTGCCTCTTGCGAGGCAATTATTTTCATGAAAGTTATTTTTAACTTTTACTCCTGTCTTACGACAGTATAGTGAAGTATTTTGCTGTTTGTCAAGTGTTTATGTAAAGATTAACAGAAAGTTTACAATTGTACCAGTTTCGTAATGACAGAGAATGCTTAGAAAGGAGGAGCGATGATGAAAGACATAGCAGAAGAATTTTCGGAAATGCCTTTAGTTTATCTAAGACTTAAAAGAGAGTCATTAGGCTTAACTCAAAAAGAATTTGCGGAAATCTTTTACATGAATGGAGACACTTATCGCAAATATGAGGAAGGTGTACGAAGACCTAGCAAGGTTGCTTTCCGATTGATGAAAGTTCTCATAGAGCAATACGAGAATCAACATATGGAAAGTAATGATTAGTGTAACAATTTCCGTGACACTTCTCGTTCCTCTTTTGAAAAAAAAGAGGAACGGAGAAGTGAGAAAATGGTTACAGTTCCATTTTTTCGTTCCCTAATTCCATTTTTGAAAAAAATAAGGAACGGGAAATGGAACGCCACAAACCCAGCATTTACAAGGGGTTGAACTACCCCGTTCCATAATTCCATTTATTTTTAATATTATATATAAGAGAAAATATAAAATATCCATATTTTGGTGTAATTTCTCTATATATAATATAGATTTGCAAAAAAAAGTGGAATTATGGAACGCTCATTGTAAGAGAAATATTTTTGGTCTAACTTAAAGTTAATTTTCATAGTATGGAGAAAGGACAGGCAGCAGAAAGGGGTGTAATTCACTTGAAGAAACGAAAGTTGAATTATCGTTTCCACAACCCTAATACAAGAGAGGAAACTGCTGATTACATAGCGAAATTATTCGTTGAAGTGAATAAGAATAAGATTGAAAGAGTATTACAGGAAGAAGCGGATAAAATAGAAAAGGAAGAAAATGAAAAAGAGCACTCTGCGTAAAATTGCGGAGTGCTCCTCTTTCGTTTATACATTCTTAATGCTCTATCCTCTCTTAGAATGGGATTTTTTACTAAATTTGTCAAGTGCTAAATTTTAAAATTAACAAAAATTTAAGAAATGTATTTAGGGTGTATGATTGCGATTTGGCACTTGATTTGGTACAATAAAGATGTAACGGAACGTTAGAAAAGTAACAGAAAGGTTGATTGATATGAATATAGCGGCATATTGTAGAGTGTCAACAGATAAGGAAGACCAACTTAACAGTTTAGAAGCACAAAAAGAGTTTTTCTTGGAATATACAAAACGTACAGGAGATACTCTTGTAAAATTATATGCGGATGAGGGTATTTCTGGAACTAAAATAAAAAATAGAAAAGAATTTTTGCGTATGCTTGCAGATGCAGAACATGGTTTGTTTGACATGGTTGTTGTAAAGGATATTTCACGCTTTGCAAGAAATACTGTGGATTTATTGCAGAGTGTAAGAAAGTTAAAGGCTCTTGGAATAGAAACGCAGTTCTTAACTGCGAACATGACAAGTATGGGTAATAGTGAGTTTGTATTAACTATATTTGGAGCATTAGCACAGGAAGAAAGTGCGAACACTTCAAAGCGTGTAAAGTTCGGAAAGAAAATGAACGCTGAAAAAGGGAGAGTTCCTAATATTGTATATGGATATGATAAAACCATAGGCGATTACTTCAATCTCGCGATTAACGAAGAAGAAGCAAAGGTTATTAAACAGATGTTTCAATGGTATACGCAAGAGGGTTATGGCGGTGCAAAAATTGCAAATCTCTTGAATGAAAGTAACATCAAAACAAAGCGTAATAATCATTGGTCGCAAAATTCGGTGTGCCGAATTTTGACTAATGAAATTTACACAGGAAAGATAATAAACGGAAAGGAAGAAGTTGCAGACTTTTTGACAGGACAAAGACGAGAGAAAGACGAATCAGAATGGATTGTAACGCTTCGTCCCGAACTTCGCATTATTGATGATGAAACTTTTGATAAGGCACAGGAAATATTAAAAGGTCGTCATAATGCTTTCAATCTCACGCATGAACGTCAAAGCAATAAACATCTTTTCTCAACGCTGATTAAGTGTAAGGATTGCGGTTGGTCTTTCCGTAGGACTGTTCGCACATACAAAAATACCTATGTGCGTTGGGTGTGTTCGGGGCATAATGGCAGAGGTGCGGACAGTTGCCCGAATGCAGTTACAGTTGATGAAGAAGAATTGATACAGGTTCTTCAAGAATATTTCGCTGATATTGTGAAAAGCAAAAAGAAAATCATCAGTTATGTCGTGAAAGAGTTTCAGAGGGTGTATAAGGCTAAGGATGAAAATATAGAGTATGAAAAAGAAGTTACTTCACAACTTACTAAATTGAGGAAATCTCGTGAAAAATATATGGATATGTATGCAGATGATTTGATTTCACGTGAGGAACTAAATGAGAAAATCGGTGGCATGAGAAAAGAGATTGAGCGATTGGAAAATGAGTTGCAAATGGTATCTTATCATCTGACAAAGGGGGAGCAGTTAGAAACAGTATTAAATAACACGTTTAAAGAAATAGAAGATATTACAGATGTACATGAAATGACGAACACACAGTTAAAGCGTATTATTCAAAAAATAGAGGTAGACCATGACGGAAACGTGGATATTTACTTGCGTTTGTTTGGAGATTTAGGCTTGGATGAAACCGTTCTAATTGACGACAACCATACATAAGGATGTCACCGAGCGCCTTGCGCAGGTGAATCCCACCCTTGCCGCCGAGGCGCGGAAGGTGTTGGATGTCAATAAATCGGAGCGGCACATCCGGGGCGGGCTTGCCACAAAGGATAAGTATTTGCGGGAAAAGCATCGGTATGAATAGAAGCAGGCGGCATTGCCGCCTGCTTTTATATGTGGTAAAATGGTCACAGAAACTGCGGCAAAACCGTGAGGCAGAAGAACAGAGGAAAACAGGATGGAACCATTTGTAGTATTTGAGCATGTAGGTAAGATTTATAAGACCGGAGAGGTGGAAATCCCAGCGCTAAACGATGTGAATTTTGAGATCGGAAAAGGCGAGTTCTGCGTGATTGTAGGCGCTTCCGGTGCGGGGAAAACCACCATTTTAAATATTCTTGGAGGCATGGATACCCTGACAAAGGGGCGTGTTATTTTAGATGGGCAGGAGATTTCCGGCTACGATAAGAAGCGTCTTACGGCATACCGCCGGTATGATATCGGGTTTGTATTCCAGTTCTATAACCTGGTGGGGAATCTCACTGCCCTCGAGAATGTGGAACTGGCAGCTCAGATCTGTAAAGAGCCGCTGGATGCGGCAGAGGTTCTGGCGGAGGTGGGACTTTCGGAGCGGCTTGCCAATTTCCCGTCACAGCTTTCCGGCGGGGAGCAGCAGCGTGTGGCAATCGCCCGGGCGTTAGCCAAGAATCCCAAGCTTCTGCTGTGCGATGAGCCAACGGGAGCACTGGATTATAATACCGGAAAGGCGGTCCTAAAGCTTTTGCAGGATACCTGCCGGCAAAAGGGAAAGACGGTTGTAGTCATCACCCACAATCAGGCGATTACAGCCATGGCGGACCGTGTCATCACGGTGAAGAACGGAACCGTGGTGCAGATGAAGAAAAATGAGCACATTGTAGATATTTCAGAGATTGAATGGTGATGGGGATGAAATCAGAAATTTGGAAATCCACCTTCCGGGAGATTCGTCAGAGCCTGGGACGCTTTCTTGCCATTCTCGCTATTGTGGCGCTGGGAACTGGCTTTTTTGCAGGGCTTAAGATGACACAGCCGGCGATGATAAAAACCACGGAGCAGTATCTTAAGGAGAATCATTTCTATGATTACCGGCTTCTGTCCACAGTGGGATTTTCCGAGGAGGAAGTGAAAAAACTCTGGCAGCAGGAGGAAGTCTGGTCAGTGGAAGGCGGCGTGTCCTTTGACATCCTCTGCGGGGATAATGATAAGGTTTTAAAGGCATACAGCATACCGGAGGAGGTCAACCGGCTTGTACTGGTGGAGGGCAGAATGCCACAGAAGGATACGGAGTGTGTGGTGGATGCCAATCTGTATGACGCATCCAGCATCGGGAAGAAAATTGTGCTTTCCGATGCGAATGCAGAGTCGGATCTGGAGCATTTTACATACCGGGAGTATACCATTACGGGAACGGTGCAGTCCCCCCTTTATATCCAGTTTGAGCGGGGGACAAGTTCGCTGGGAAATGGCAGGGCCAGCGGATTTTTCTTTTTACAGCCCGAGGGATTTGCCGTGGATTATTACACGGAGGTCTATGTGAAATTTGCGCAGGACTTTCCGATGTACAGCGATGCTTATGATGCGTATATGGATGAAAAGCAGGAAAGCTGGGAAACGCTTGCGCAGGAGCTTGCAGAGGAACGCTATATCACGGTGAAGCGGGATGCCGAAAAGCAGCTTGCGGAGGGAAAACAGGAGCTTGCAGAGAAAAAGAAGGATGCCGGCGCAGAACTTTCCGATGCCAAGGAACAGCTGGATGCTGCAGCAGAACAGATTGCAGACGGACAGGAGCAGCTTGCAACGGCAGAACAGGAGCTTGCGGCAGCGCCGGAGGAGCTGGCTGCCCGGGAAGAGGAGCTTGCAAAAGCAGAGCAGGAGCTTGCGGAAAAGGAAACGGAGCTGAATCAGGCGGAGATTGCAATCGGGCTTGTCTACGCGCAGGGAATCAGCCAGATTTCCGGGATGATGAACGGTACATCCGGCAATGCATCGGGGGAAGCCGGCAGTGCATCGGGACAGTCCGGCAGTATGGCAGAGTTGTCCGGCAGCATGGCAGAGCTGTTTGGCGGAATGTCTGATCTGGAACATATGAGTGGAGAGGAGATTCAGGCGGCGCTTGCATCGGTAAAGCAGCAGATTTCCGACGGGAGGGCACAGCTTGCATCGGCAAGGCAGCAGATTTCCGACGGCAAAGCAGCGCTTGCCAAAGCACGCAAGGAGCTTGCGGAAGGAGAAAGGGAGTTAAAGGAAAAGAAGGAGGAACTGGCTGAGGCGGAGGAGGAGTACCGGAAGGGGCTGGAAGAATATGAAGAAGGTCTGGCAGAGTACGAGAAAGCCGTAGCTGAGGCAGAGGAGCAGATTGCAGACGGGGAGCAGGCACTGGCAGATTTGGAGGAACCGGATTCCTACGTGCTGGGGCGCGAGACAAATGTGGGGTATGTTTGCTTTGAGAGCGATTCCGGCATTGTGGACGGCATTGCCAATGTGTTTCCCGTATTTTTCTTCCTGGTGGCAGCGCTGGTGTGTATCACTACCATGAGCCGGATGGTGGAGGAGCAGCGGACCCAGATTGGCGTGCTCAAGGCACTGGGCTATGGGAACGGCACCGTCATGGCAAAATATCTGTTCTATTCCGGTTCGGCGGCGGTGACAGGCTGTGTGCTGGGATTTTTTGTGGGGACCGTTTTTTTTCCGCGAGTCATCTGGTATGTGTACGGGCTGATGTACCGGGTGGACACGCTGGTGTATGTCTTCGACTGGAAGCTGGCGTTGATTTGTCTTGCGGTATCGCTGGCGTGCTCGATGGGAACCACATGGGTGTGCTGTAGACATGAGCTGTCCCAGGTGGCGGCGGAGCTGATGCGCCCCAAAGCGCCGAAGGCTGGAAAATATGTGCTGCTGGAGCGTATCCCCTTTGTGTGGAAGCGCCTGAAATTTTTGCAAAAGGTGGCAGTGCGGAATATTTTCCGCTATAAAAAAAGATTTTTCATGATGGTGCTTGGAATCAGTGGATGTACGGCGCTTCTGGTGACCGGTTTCGGGGTGCGGGATTCCGTTACCGACATTGCATCTCAGCAGTACACCCAGATACAGATATATGATATTTTCGTGACCTGCAGAAATCCGATGGATGCGAAACTGCGGCAGACAATGGAGGAAACGCAGGGCGTGGAAGCCTGTGCGCTTGTTATGGAAAAAAGTGTGGATCTGAAGGTGGATGGGAAGCAAAAAAGCATTAATCTGGACGTGCTGGATGGCACAGAGGATATGTCACCGTTTTTAAATCTGCATACCACAGAGGGGGATACCATTGCCTGGCCGGAAAAAAATGAAGCGGTGATTTCCCATAAGATTGCCTCTGATTACGACATTCGGGTGGGAGATACGGTGTCGCTGGTGGATGAAAAACAGAGGGAACTGGAGGTTACCATTGCCGGAATCTGCGAGAATTTTGTTTACAATTATATTTATATTTCCGCGGAAACATATGAGGCACAGTTGGGAGAGTCCCCTTCCTATAAAAATGTGTTGCTGAATAAGACGCAGGAGCAGGATGCACACCTTCTTTCTACGGTGCTTATGAACATGGACGGAGTGGCATCCGTTACGGTAAACCAGGATACCATGGAGCGCTTTGCTGTCATGATGCGGAGCATGGATCTGATTGTGATGGTAATTATTTTATGCGCAGCGGGGCTGGCATTTATTGTGCTTTACAACCTGACCAATATCAATATTACGGAGCGCGTCCGGGAGGTGGCGACCCTTAAGGTGCTTGGTTTTTATGAAAATGAGACCGCGTCTTATGTGTTTCGTGAAAATACGGTGCTTACGCTGATTGGCGCCGGGGTGGGACTTGTGCTGGGACATTTTCTGCACGGCTTTGTCATGAGCCAGATTAATATTGATATGGTGACCTTTGATGTGCATATACAGCCTGTAAGCTTTGCCTACAGTGTGCTTCTGACGCTGATATTTGCCTGGACGGTGAATCAGATGATGAAGAAGCAGATTGCGCGCATCAGCATGACAGAGTCGTTAAAAAGTGTCGATTAATGTCGAATGCTTTTGAAAAAACTAAAATATTATATAAAAAAGTAAAAATGGGTAGAAAATACCAAATAATCGTGGTAAAATGAGGAAATGGACGAAGTGTATTTAAAGGAGACCAGCTATGAAAAGTCAAGCATAAATTAGCAAAAAATTCTTTTTTCG
>JBJEJC010000108.1:0-10667 GCA_051877675.1 Roseburia sp.
TGACCTCCGCCTTACCAAGGCGACGCTCTACCGACTGAGCCACATCAGCATCTGTGGAACCTATCGGCTCAACACTTGTCCTAGTATACTCTAGGGAATCAAAATTGTCAATACTTTTTCTAAAACTTTTTTCGAGTTTTTTTAACAAATTTTTGAGTGTCTCTTTTTCATTCTTCCATTATAGATTATGAAGAATACCACATTAATCAATATTCCAAAAACGGTGGCGCTGGGCGCGGCAAAGCCAATCCAGGTCAGGCTGGCATCCGGCTGGATACTCATAATATAGGACATTGGCAGACGCACCAGAAATGTCTGGGCAATGCCCTGCAGCATCACGAATACAGTCTGGCTGTGTCCGTTGAAATATCCGATGAAAGAGAACAGAATGCAGGTAACCACCGCCTCCGGCGCAAAGCCCTTAAGATATTCCGCCGCACGCCCAATCACCGCCGCATCATCTGCAAAGACTGACGCAACCGCCGCTC
The DNA here is from genome assembly GCA_051877675.1 of Roseburia sp. Lineage (GTDB taxonomy): Bacteria > Bacillota > Clostridia > Lachnospirales > Lachnospiraceae > Roseburia. Next base: position 489 of record JBJEJC010000108.1, read on the forward strand.
CATGGAAATATGCCAAATACATGATAAATACACCGACGCAGACGCCGATTCCCATCCCGGTAAACATGGAACGCTTTGCCCGATCCTCCCTGCCGGCCCCGACATTCTGAGCCACAAATGCAGACATGGACTGCATCAATGCGCCGGGAACCAGCATGACAAAGCTTACGATTTTATTTGCCACGCCATAACCGGAGGAGGCATCCAGTCCCAGCCGGTTAATGAACGCGCACAGCGCCAAAAAAGAAACCTGCGTCAAAATCTCCTGAAAAGCAATGGGAATCCCCACCTTTACAAAATTTCCAATCTCCGGATTAAAGCAGATATCCGTTCTCTTCATGGTAAAGGGCAGCTTCCGTCTGCGAATCAGTAGCAGAGACAGCACCACACTGACCGCCTGTGCCAATACCGTGGCAAGAGCTGCTCCCACCACATTCAGATGGAGCACTGCCACAAAAAGAAGATCTCCCACAATATTGACCGCACAGGCGATTGACACGAAAACAAGCGGCATCTTAGAGTCGCCCATTCCGCGAAATATGCTGCTTATGACGTTGTATGCAATGATAAATACAATCCCGCCTCCGCAGATACGCACATAGGAAATGGTCAGCTCCAGCGCTTCCTCAGGCGCCTGCATCAGTCTGGCAAGCTGTCCCGCAAAAAGCAGCAGGATTACCGCAATCACCACAGAAAACACCGCGAAGAAGCACACGGCTCCGCCAATAACCTTTCCTACCCGCTCCGGGCGCTTCTCTCCGATATACCGCCCAATCAGCACTGTGATACCCATCGACAGTCCAGCCACGGTAAAAATAATCAGATTGACAATATTGCTGCCTGTGGACACACCGGAAATTCCAGCTGTGGTTCCAAAACGTCCCACCACAAGAATATCCACTGCACCATACATTGCCTGCAGAATTAAGGCTCCCAGAACCGGGAGCATAAAATGAAGCATCTTCTTTAAAATACTGCCGCTTGTAAAATCATTTGCATTCTGTTCCATGAAATGTCCTCTCTAAGCTTCAAACTTTCTACATACATAGGACCAGGGCAAATACCCCGGTCCTCATAAGTATACCACAGTTTCAATTATTGTTCCAGCATCCGACTCATGTAGGAAAACGCCTTGGACTGGTACAACACAAAAAGCAGGACAGCCGCAATCGCGCTTCCCCCAAGCGTGCTGATTGTAAATGGCAGAACATAGGTAAACAGCGCAGCCTCCGTATTTCCTAAAAGAAGTCTTGCCACCGGGAAGCACAGCATACCGCCGATAACTCCGGTTCCAATCACCTCTCCCACCACAGCAAAGGGAATCTTTTTCAAATATTTATACAGCATACCACAACAGAACGCACCCACCATACTTCCCGGAAAAGCCAGAAGACTTCCCGTTCCCAGAAGATTGCGAATAAGTGCCGTACAAAATGCAAAACCCAGCGCATAGGAAGGTCCTAAGAAAACACCTGCCAGCACATTCAGCAAATGCTGGATTGGAAAACATTTGGATACACCGATGGGAATGTAAAAGGTGGAGAGCACCACGCCAATGGCAGTCATCATCCCCGCCACCGCCAATTTCCTTATATTAAGCTTCATAATCTCCTCCTACAGAATGTCAATATACTCTCCGGACAACGCCTTATTCATACTGCGCACCGCACAGAATTTGCCGCACATGGAACAGGTATCGTCATGCTCCGGCTTACGATCCGCACGAATCTGCTTTGCCGTCTCCGGATCAATGGCACACTCCCACTGTGCATCCCAGTCCAGCTTCTGACGTGCCTCTGCCATACGGTCATCGATTTCCCGTGCTCCGCGGACGCCCTTGGCAATATCTGCCGCATGGGCTGCAATCTTGGAGGCAATGATTCCCTGCTTCACATCCTCAACATTTGGTAGCGCAAGATGCTCTGCCGGAGTGACATAGCACAGAAATGCCGCACCGTTCTGGGCTGCAATGGCACCACCGATGGCGGAGGTGATATGATCATACCCCGGTGCAATATCCGTTACCAGAGGTCCCAGCACGTAGAAGGGAGCTCCCATGCAAATAGTCTGCTGCAGCTTCATATTGGCTGCAATCTGATCCAGCGGCATATGCCCCGGTCCTTCCACCATAACCTGCACGTCCTTCTCCCATGCACGTTTTGTCAGCTCACCCAGCCGCACAAGCTCCTCAATCTGGCATACATCGGAGGCGTCTGCAAGACATCCGGGTCTGCAGGCATCGCCCAGAGAAATGGTCACATCATATTCTCTGCAGATATCTAATATCTCATCATAATATTCATAAAACGGATTTTCCTCACCGGTCATGCACATCCAGGCAAATACCAGAGAACCGCCACGGGAAACAATGTTCATTTTCCGCTTATGCTTCTTAATCTGCTCAATGGTCTTTCTGGTGATTCCGCAGTGCAGTGTCACAAAATCCACACCATCCTCTGCATGGAGACGCACCACATCAATAAAATCCTTCGCAGTAAGCGTGGCGAGGTCTCTCTGGTAATGGATGACGGAATCATAAACAGGTACCGTACCAATCATTGCCGGACACTCCGAAGTCAGCTTACGCCGGAATGGAATGGTGTTTCCGTGGGAGGATAAGTCCATGATTGCATGGGCGCCCATATTTACCGCTGCCATGACCTTCTGCATCTCCACATCATAATCCTTGCAGTCTCTGGATATTCCGAGGTTTACGTTAATCTTGGTTCGGAGCATGGAACCCACACCTTCCGGATTGATACAGGTATGGTTTTTGTTGGCACAAATGACAACCTTTCCTGCTGCCACAAGGGGCATCAGTTCCTCCACCGTCATGCGTTCCTTTTCTGCTACCTTTTTTAATTCTTCTGTTACAATCCCCTTGCGGGCTGCTTCCATCTGTGTTGCGTAATTTCTCATTTTTCCTCATTTCTGCAGAAGAATCCGATTGAAAAAACAAGTGTACTTTCCGCGCACCTTCGTACCCGAGCGGATTGTAAAGCCATATCTCCCTTTCCGCAATGTACACAAAAAGGCTTTGCCGCACTCTGCGGCAAAGCCTCATATTTCTGATACTTTCATCCGCTCCCTACGACAGTATTAACTGACAGGTTCAAAGAGTCAGGTTTTACCTTCTCAACCACAGGAATCCGGCTTACCGGCTTCCAGGTCCCTCTGCGATATTTTTTCTGTTATTTCATTCGCTATCTACACTATATCATTTTTCAGGCAATGTCAAGCACTTCCGCTGACAGAACCTCCATGGAAATGTAATCTGTATTACGGTCAGGCCGTTCCCGGCACATGGATTCACTTACAATGTGAACTTGCTTGCGTTCTCATTCATATTGTCCGCAATATCCACAAGCTCTCTTGTGGCTTCATTGCACTCGTTGACCACCTGTCCCAATTCTACCATGGATGCCGAGGTTTCCTGGGTGCTCGCCGCATTCTCTTCTGCGATTGCCGCAAGACTTTCCACACTTCCCATCACTTCGTTCTTCGCCGCATTGATGGACTCGACCTCTGTAGAGATTTCATCGATTGCTGCCACAACGTTGTTTACCTCTTTATTCAGACTGCCAAACACTTCCTTCGTCATATTGAGCCGCTCATACTGATGATTCATTTCATCGAGTACCTCGTTCATCGTCTGCACACTGACATTGGAATTATGAATCAGCTCCTCCACAATGCCGCCAATCTGTTCCGCTGTCTCCCTGGACTGATCTGCAAGCTGCCGGATTTCGTCTGCCACCACCGCAAATCCACGACCGTGCTCTCCCGCTCTTGCCGCTTCAATGCTGGCATTGAGGGAAAGAAGATTGGTCTGGCTGGCAATATCCGTAATCATATTGATGGCATTTCCGATATCCATAACCGATTTATTGGTCACATTCGTCTGCTCATGTACCTGATCAATGGAATTCTTTGTGCGGTTGCTGAGCTCAAGAAGCTCATCCATCGTCGCATTCAGCTTCTCATTATTCTTCTGCATCTCCCCAGTACTTGCCATGAGCGCATCCACATTCTCTGTGGTTCTGGCAATCGCCTCTCCCATATCGGTAATCTGGTTATTTACCTTCTGCGTCTCATTTGCCTGATTGGTTGCACCGTTGGCAATCTCATCCACTGCGATATTCACATTGGAAATGGAATTATTAATGGTTTCAAAATTCTCCTTGAACTGATTGGAGAAGCCTGTCAGCGCTTTGATGGAATCATGAATATTCTTAATAATACCTGCAAGGCTGCTGATCAGATCATGTACACTTCTGGCAATGTTTCCAACCTCGTCCTTCCGGTTTATCAGCTTCTCTCCTACCTCTGTAGAGAGTTCGCCGTTTGCCACCTTGTCTAAGTTCTTCACCATACCAAAAATGGCTTTTCCGATTTCCCTCGTCACTACAATGATAAGTACACAGGCAACTGCAGCAATCAGTACCATGAAAATCACATTTTGCCGCACCTTTGCCTCATAAATGCTGTTTACATCGCCGGCTTCCAACCCGGTAAACAGCATACCCACAACCGTTCCGTCGGTATTCTTCAGCGCTTCGTAATAACCGAAGTAATCCTTTCCCTCTATCACGATATCATCCGTAAAGTATGTGCCGCCATTCATCACATGCTCATATACCGCTGCAGAAGCCTTGGTTCCCACCACGCGGTTTCCATTGGTATCCACAATACTTGTCGCCATCCGGGTATCCTGCCAGAAAAGCGTCACATCCACATCTGTCTCTGCCCTGAAATTATCCAGAAAGACCTCATTCTGCGTCAGGTTTACATCCCCTTTATAGATACTGCTGCCATCACTGTAATAATCTCCGCTGGAAACAGTGGAAAGTGTCTGTTCCATCGCATAGGTAGTAGCCTTCAGCTCATGCTGCGCCATCTTCGCCGCCACCGTTTTTCCTACGGTGCTGATTGACATTGCTCCCAAAATCATCAGAATCAGCAATGGAATCATTGCTACAATCAGAATCTTCGCAATCAGATTCATTCCCTTTTTCTGCTGTATAGTCTGTTTCTTCTCCATAGCCTGCATCTCCCTTAGTTCATTCATATTCCTTTGTCCGTCTGTCAATACCGAGTAAAATTGTATAGTATAATGATACCATACCTTCAAAGCATTTACAATACTTTTCCTATATATCCTGCCTCTTCGCATCCCGTTTTCGTGCAATTTATACAAATCCAAGCAAAAGTCCGATCAGCCGCACGGCAAACGCTGCCAGCCACGCAATCACACATTGTCCGACCGCCACGGACACCGCCCATTTTTTCCCCAATTCCCGGTTAATGGAAGCAATGGCTGCCACGCAGGGGGTATACAACAGACAGAAAACCAGCAGAGACAGTGCTCCAAGGGGAGAAAGTATTGCAGAAAGAGCCTCCCCCGACGGCATCAGAACCGACAACGTGGATACCACACTCTCCTTGGCCATAAAACCACTGATCAGCGCTGTGGAAATCCGCCAGTCCCCAAAGCCAAGCGGTGCAAACAGCGGTGCAAGCAGTCCGGCGATTCCCGCCAGTATACTGTTCTGGGAATCCGTTACCATATTCAGTTTAAAATCAAAGGTCTGCAAAAACCAGATGATAATTGTAGCAATGAAAATAACGGTAAAAGCACGCTGCAGGAAATCCTTTGCTTTTTCCCATAAAAGCTGTGCCACATTCTTTGCTCCGGGCAGCCGGTAATTCGGCAGCTCCATAACAAAGGGCACCGCTTCCCCCTTAAACAGGGTTCCCTTCAGCACCAGCGCCACCAGAATTCCCATCACGATTCCACCAAAATACAGCCCTATCATCACAAGCGGTCCGTGTTCCGGAAAGAATGCCGCTGTAAAAAAGGCATAAATCGGAAGCTTTGCGGAACAGCTCATAAAAGGAGTCAGCAGAATGGTCATCTTGCGGTCACGTTCCGAGGAAAGCGTCCGGCTTGCCATAACTCCAGGCACCGTACAACCGAAGCCGACCAGCATCGGTACAATACTCCGCCCGGATAAGCCGATTTTTCGCAGGAGCTTGTCCATCACAAACGCAACCCGCGCCATATAACCGCTGTCCTCCAGCATGGAAAGAAAGAAAAACAGCGTCACAATAATCGGAAGAAAGCTTAAGACGCTTCCCACCCCGTTAAAAATCCCGTCCACAATCAAAGACTGCAGCGTACCGTTTACATGCCAGGCAGTCAGAGCGCCATCCACAACGTCCGTCAGCCAGGAAATCCCCAGCTCCAGCAAATCAGAAAGCCATGCTCCGATTACATGAAATGTCAGCCAGAATACCAGCCCCATGATTCCTATAAACATGGGAATTGCCGTGTATTTTCCGGTCAATACCCGGTCAAGCTTCCTGCTTCTGGCATGCTCTTTGCTCTCCCTCGGCTTGATTACCGTCTCATCACACACCTTCTGAATAAACTGAAAACGCATATCTGCAATCGCTGCAGCCCGGTCCATTCCGCGCTCTGCCTCCATCTGGCAGACAATATGCTCAAGCATTTCTTTCTCATTCTGCTGTAAATCCAGACTTTCTAAAACCTTCCGGTCGCCCTCCGCCAGTTTGGAAGCCGCAAACCGTGGCGGAATTCCGGCACGCAGCGCATGATCCTCAATCAGATGCATAATACCATGAATGCAACGGTGTACCGCACTTCCGTCATCATCCGCACTGCAGAAATCTACTCTTCCCGGCCGCTCCTGATATTTCGCCACATGCAGGGCATGGCTGATCAATTCGTCAATTCCCTCGTTCTTCGCCGCCGAAATGGGAACCACAGGAACTCCCAGCAGCTCCTCCATCTCATTGATGCGGATAGAACCACCGTTTTCCCGAACCTCATCCATCATGTTGAGCGCAATTACCATGGGAACATTCAATTCCATAAGCTGCATGGTCAGATACAGGTTTCTTTCAATATTAGAGGCATCCACAATATTGATGATGCCCTTGGGCTTCTCTCTTAAAATAAATTCTCTTGTTACAATCTCTTCGCTGCTGTAAGGGGACATGGAATAGATTCCGGGCAGGTCGGTAATCAGCGTGTCCGCATGTCCTTTCATCGCCCCGTCCTTCCGGTCCACGGTAACACCGGGGAAATTTCCCACATGCTGATTGGCACCTGTAATCCGGTTGAACAGCGTTGTTTTACCGCAGTTCTGGTTTCCTGCCAGCGCAAAGGTCAATATCTCTCCCTCCGGCAGCGGATGCTCGTCTGCCTTCACATGATATTTTCCGCCCTCACCAAGCCCCGGATGCGGAATATCCTTTTTCTTTGCATTTGCAGCTTTATTTGCCGGATTCTGAGGCATTTCCCGAATCTCTATTTGCTCCGCATCGGCAAGACGCAACGTCAGTTCATAGCCATGAAGCTTCAGCTCCATAGGATCTCCCATCGGCGCGAGTTTCACCATGGTAACCTCTGCCCCGGGAATCAAACCCATATCCAGAAAATGCTGCCGCAGCGCCCCTTCTCCGCCTACCGAAAGGATCACGGCGCTTTTTTCGATTTCCAGTTCCCTTAATGTCATTTTTATCCTTCCTTTATTCGTTTCCTCTACTAAACTTAGTACTGTATACCAATAAAGTGGATTTGTCAAGGTACATGAAAAATTTTTTTCACACTCTGATTCAAATATGATAATGTCTTAAGTAATCAAAGTTGATAATGTCCCATTTGTAGTATTATTGCACTTTGTGTTAAACTATACCTCGCAATTGTTAAATATTGGGAGGGTTACATGAGAAAGGTCGAATTACGTATGAATGAACAATTTAAGTATGAAACTATCAAAAAACTTGTAGAAACTAATGGAAATAAAAAAGCTGCTGCTATTAAGCTCCATTGTACTGTTCGAACCGTGAATAGACTCATTACTAAATACAAACAACTTGGTAAGGAAGCTTTTGTTCACGGTAATAGAAATCGATTACCTGCTACCACCATTTCACTAGATGTTAAGAATCAAATTATAGCTCTATATGTAAATGAGTTTTCCGATGCGAATTTCACTCACTTCTGCGAAATTATCAAGGAAGATATGAACATTGATATTTCTGATACGACGTTACGAAAATGGCTTTGGGAATATGGTGTCATTTCTCCTAAAGCAAATCGGAAGACGAAAAAGAAATTGAAGAAGAAACTAAAGGAGGAATTAGTTGCTACCTCTTCAAAGAAGGTACAAAATGAGATTAAAGAAGCTATTGACGCATGCGAAGCCCATCCGAGAAGGCCAAGATGTAAATATTTTGGTGAAATGATTCAAATGGACGCTTCCTCTTTTGAATGGGTTTCGAATTCTATATGGCATCTTCACCTTGCTGTCGATGATGCTACTGGAACAGTGGTTGGTGCCTATTTCGATGAACAGGAGACATTGAAGGGATATTATAATGTCTTCTTTCAAATTCTTACGAATTATGGTATTCCTGCCATGTTCTATACCGATCGTAGAACGGTATTTGAATTCAAGAAAAAGAACCATGTGTTTGATGACGATGATACATTCACACAGTTCTCTTATGCTTGTCATGTATTGGGGACAGAAATAAAAACAACGAGCGTCGCCCAAGCGAAAGGCCGTATTGAAAGACTTAACCAAACATTTCAATCTCGATTGCCTATTGAACTTAGACGCGCTCATGTATCAACTATAGAGTAAGCAAATGAGTTTCTAAAATCCTACCTAAAGAAATTCAACGATCAGTTTGCTCTACATCTTAATACTACTAAAAATGTCTTTGAAGTGCAACCCTCTTTAGAAATGATTAATAAGACATTAGCCGTATTATCCGAAAGAAAAATTGATTCAGGAAACTGTATTCGATATAAGAAAAATTCTTTAGGTTACAATCGCTGATGGTGTAAACGAAAAAGCAGTTTTGACATTGCATTGAACTGCCCCTTCGTTTACACCATTTGCGATTGTAACCTAAAGAATTTGTTAAACTAACGATATATCGTTTCGTGTCATTTGCAGTTCAAACCAGTCGAGCATTTTTTCTACTTTACTATCGTCATTGCTGAATGCTTCAAGTTCCGATAATGAATACCACCAAAAGGTATTGATGTAACGAAGTAAAATGGGAAATGCCTTCTTCTCCTCGTCGCTAAATGTATATGTTTCTTGAATGTATGACATGTTTTCGAGGAAGGTCTGCATGCGAATGTCATCAAGTTTCTTGTCAAAATAGAAAATATAGTTATTATCATTGTCTACCAGACAGCTTTGGTAGGTTGCCCAAAGAGCTTCTCTCATTGCATAATTAAGAACCTTCTCCTTACCACACAGATTAAAGTCAAACAAACCAACAAAATTTAGGTTATCATCAAGAAGAATATTGCTACTATTTAAATCTGCCTGGAAACAGGATGTAGGCAAAGACGCATAAACCTTTCTGCATTCCTCTTGGTTTCTATAGAATAAATCCAATAGCTTTTCTGCTCGTGGCAAATGCTGTGGCAGATTCTTTTTGATGTAGTCAATAAAAAGCAAGGCACATTCGGTTTCTTCATCTGTGGTGTCCACACCTGCAAAAGGTTCCAACAAACAGTAAGCAGACGGAAAATCTAAAAAATCCAACTGTTTTGATGCTATGATTCCCAAGGAGCGTAACACATCAGGCATATATTGCCGCTTTTCTACATCTAGTTGTTCCGCTGTCTGATAAGCCGAAAACTCTTCAGCATAAATATAGTAATCCCTGTCATCTACCGTATGTTTATAAAGCAGTTCGCCGTATCGGTTGGGAATAATGGCTGGACAATATAGGCCAATTTTGCGATATTCGTCCATTAAGCGAAACCAGCCAGCAATTCTGTTTTGATTGCTAAAAGAATTGGAGAAATACTTGATGACAATCTTAGACTTACCGTCATTTACGATGTATGCTTTTCTAAAGTCGTTATCTCCATGGGACGAATCTTTAATGTCAACATCCATCACCTCAGTATCATAATAAAGGGTTAATGGAAATTCCATATTTATATCCTCCATCAAATTCAAGTTTATCTGTCTGTTTAATCATATCATATCATATAGCTTCAATATATACAAGAACAGTCCCGGCAGACATTACTGCCGGGACTGATACTGTTTTATGGACACCTACACGGGAGTTTGACAGTTGAATATTAGAAAAAGTACTTGCAGGTCGCATAAAACC
>JBJEJC010000109.1:0-10480 GCA_051877675.1 Roseburia sp.
TTCAGCGGCTCCGTGACCGTAGCCGTCCGCTTTGATGACCGCCATGATTTTTGTTCCGTCCGCAATGTTTTTATGCATGGACTCCATATTATATAAAACTGCATCCAGATCAATCACTGCATGCACTCTGGTATATCGATTCATAAACTTATTTTTCCTCCAATCCGGCAAACACGCATCGAATACCTGTAATCAGATCCGATGCCATAAGACCGAAAATTCCTGTCTGCTTTCTCATCAAATCTCCGGCAAGACCATGCAGATACACGCCTAAAGGTGCCGCTTCTTCTCCGTTTAACCCCTGTGCCATCAGTCCTCCGATGATTCCGCTCAATACATCGCCGCTTCCTGCGGTTGCCATTCCGTTGTTTCCGGACAGATTCAGCCAGGTCTGACGGTATGGCACGCTGGTTACCGTGCGGGCATCCTTCAGCACGCAAACGACATTATACTGTCTGGCAAATTCCTCCGCTTCCGCCACCAGCTCCGTCTGAATATAGGAAACGGAATCCCCTGTGAGACGGCTCATCTCTCCAAGGTGGGGTGTTATTACAAACTCCGTATGCGGTGCCAGCAAAAGATTCACATCCCGGGCAATAATATTTAACGCATCCGCATCAAAAAGCACCGGAACAGCGGCGTTTTTCATCACCTGCTTTACCATGTTCTCCGCAGTCTCTGCAGTGCCGATGCCGGGACCACAGAGGATGACATCTGCCCATTTCATAGCCTCAGACAATACGGTATTTTCCAGGCGTTTTCCGTAGGTGGTGAGTATCGCTTCCGGCAATGCCGTCTGCAGAATGGAACGGTTTTCCTCCGGCGTAACGATACGGACCAGACCGCAGCCGCTGGCGTATGCCGCTTTCCCGCACAGCACGGCTGCGCCTGCCATCCCCACACTTCCCGCAAGAATCAGAAGCTTTCCAAAGGTTCCCTTGTTGGAGCGCAACGGTCTTTGCGGCAGCAATCCGGCAATATCCCGGTATTCCAGCGCTGCAACTGCGGGACGGCGTTCCAGCCAGCTACGTTCATTGATTCCAATATCGCAGATTTCAATCTCCCCGGAATATTCACTTCCCGGAAAAAGATACATACCAAGTTTGCCATAGGCAAAGGTTACGGTAAGGTCGGCGCAAAAGGCCGTTCCAAGTATAGCTCCATTATCCGCAGAGATGCCGGAGGCAATATCCGCCGCAGCCTTAAAGCCGGACAATCGGTTTAACTGCTCCACCAGCGCCGCGGTTTCCCCTTCAATACTCCGGGAAAGTCCCACTCCAAACAGGGCATCCACCACCAGTGAATAGCTTTCCTGCTCGGGGATTTTGTCTGTAATCGGAATCCCATAGGCGGCAAGAATCTCCTGCTGTCTGCGGTTTGACTCCGTCGCTTTCCGACGGTCACCGTGCAGGATGACGGTAACCTGACTGCCTGCTAATGCCAGAAGTCTTGCAATGGCAAGCCCGTCTCCGCCGTTGTTGCCCACACCGCATACAATCAGCGCTTTCGAGCAATCGGTATTCCTCCTTCTTAGAGCGGCAACAAAAGCCTCCGCTGCCCGCTCCATCAATACTATGGAGGGAATTTTAAACTGCTCACTGGTATTTTTATCGTATAATTTCATCTCGCGGCTGTTTACGAGGTATTTCATAGCATACTTCCTTTCACTCTGCCGCTCCAGGCTTAGAAAGGCGCTTCACCCCATTCGCGGTAAAGCGCCTCTTTTAGACGTCAGAGCCTTTGGCTTTTCTGTTTTTGACAATATTATAAGATAACTGCATCAGGCTGTCGGAAAGATGGACATTCTCCACCACCACATCCTTGTCAATAAGCTCCAGATCCACATGGGCAAAATTCCAGATTGCATGAATTCCCAGTGACACCAGCCGGTTTGCAATGGCATCTGCCTTCTCCTTCGGCATCGTGAGCGCTGCAATATCCACATGGTTCGTTTTACAGAACTCCTCCAGTTCGTCCAGCATATGAATCTTGATCCCGCGAACCGTAACACCGTCCAATGCCGGATTTACGTCAAACAAAGCGATAATCATAAAGCCGAGTTTTTCAAACTTCACATAATTGGCAAGCGCCTGTCCCAGGTTACCGGCACCGATTACAATGATGTTGTGCCGCTGGTTCAGCCCTAAAATCTTGCCGATTTCCTCATATAAATATTTTACATTATATCCGTATCCCTGTTGCCCAAAGCCGCCAAAATTATTGAGATCCTGACGTATCTGGGAGGCAGTCACATTCATCCGGCTGCTCAGATCATTGGAAGATATTCTTTCCACACCTGCATCCATTAATTCCCCTAAATAGCGATAGTATCGTGGCATTCTGCGGATTACCGCCTGGGATATTTCTTTTTCTTCCACTTCAAATGCCCACCTTTCTTTTTGTCATATAGCTCTATTATATTAATTTGCCGGGCATCTGTCAATGTGTGAAATTTTTAACAGATTCTGTCTATGCCTCTAATTCCACAGAAAGCCGTTCCCACTCCTCGTAGCACTCTTCCAGTTCTGTCCGGCAGGCTTCCTGCCTTCCGGTAAGTGCGTTCAGCTTCGCAGAATTGGTCGCATTTGCCGGATCGGCACATTGCTCGTCAATGGCGGAAATCTCATCCTCCAATGCAGCGATACGTTCCTCTGTCTTCTTTAGCTGGTTTTCCAGCTTGCGTATTCTGGCCTGTTCTGCCTTCTGCGTCTGCCAGTCCGTCTTGGTGCCGGAGGCATCCGAGGTGCTGACCGCTTCCGGGGTATTTCCTGCGCCGGATTTTTCTTCCGTGCTGCCACTTACGTAAAGCTGTGTCATGGCTTCCCGTTTTTCCAGATAATAGTCATAATTGCCAATGTAATTGACCAGGGTCTCTCCCGTCAGTTCCAGAATCCGGGTTGCCGTCTGGTTGATGAAATACCGGTCATGGGATACAAAAAGTACGGTGCCCGTATACTGGTTTAAAGCTGTCTCCAAAATCTCCTTGGAGGTGATATCCAGGTGGTTGGTCGGCTCATCAAGAATCAGGAAATTGGCATCGGAAAGCATCAGCTTGGCAAGGGAAACACGTCCCCGCTCTCCACCGCTCAAATCCCCGATGCGCTTATATACATCATCGCCCGTAAACAAAAACGCAGCCAGAACATTGCGGATCTTCATCTGGTTTAAAACGGGATATGCGTCTGATATCTCTTCAAAAATGTTCTTTTCCATATGCAGTACGGCATGCTCCTGATCGTAGTAGCCGATATGCACATTCGACCCCAGTGTCACCACACCGTCGTCTGCCGCAATCAACCCATTAATAATCTTTAAGATTGTGGTTTTTCCGGTTCCGTTGTTACCAATCAGCGCAACACGCTCTCCGCGTTTGATTTCAAAGGAAATATCCGAGAACAGGGAAACCGGCGGATATGCCTTCGCCAGACGGGACACCGTAAGGACATCATTTCCGCTGAGGACATTTGGCTCCAGAACCAGCTTGATATCCGTGTTCTCCTCCGTTGGTTTCTCCAGACGTTCCACCTTATCCAGCATTTTTTCCCGGCTTTCCGCCCGTTTGATGGATTTCTCCCGGTTGAAGGATTTTAATTTGGCAATTACTTCCTCCTGGTGTTTAATCTCCCGCTGCTGATTATAATACTGCTTGAGCATCGCCTCCCGCACCTGGGCCTTCTTTCTGGCAAAATCCGTGTAATTTCCCTGATAAACAAATCCCTTGTGCTGAAAGATTTCTATTACCTTGGTTACAACACGGTCCAGAAAATAACGGTCATGCGCCACAATGATGACCGCTCCTTTGTAATTGGAAAGAAAGGTTTCCAGCCAGCGGATTGACTCCATATCCAGATGGTTCGTGGGCTCATCCAAAAGCAGTACATCCGGCTTCGTGGCAAGCAGCTTTCCGAGAGAAACACGGGTTTTCTGACCACCGGAAAGCTCGCTCATTTTCTTGGAGAATTCTTCCTCCGCAAAGCCAAGTCCCTTTAAAATTCCGGTAACCTCGCTTCGGCAGGAGTAACCGTCTGCCAGTTCAAACTCATGGCTTAACTTATGATAGCTTTCCAGAAGGCTGTTTAAAGCCTCACCGGAAAGCTCATTCATTTTCTCCTCCATGTCCCGCAGACGGGCTTCCATGGCAAGGATTTCTTTTTTGGAGTCCAGCACTTCCTCATAGATGGTCTTATGACCGGAGGTGTCCTGATGCTGCGCCAGATAACCGATGGTAGCATCCTTTGCCAGAACCACCTCACCGGAATCTGCCGTCTCCTCCTGCATAATAATTTTAAGCAGCGTAGACTTGCCGGCACCGTTGATGCCGACAATTGCTGCTTTCTCATTCGCTTCAATATGAAAGCTGATATCCCGCAATATCTCGTCCGTCCCAAAGGACTTGGAGATATTCTGACAAGCTAAAATCATTGCTCTTTATTCCTTTCCGGAATGATTGCTCACTCCGTGACGCCTGCGCCGGCTTTAGAGCATTTCTTCCAGTGTACTCCGGATTGCCCGGATAAATTCTTCACTGTTTAATACCACAGGATTTGGATTGGTGGTAATCAGCGCAAGGTCTTTCGTCATTTTACCATCTTCTATGGTCTTGATACAAGCCTTTTCTAATTTATCTGCAAAATCGCTGAGTGCCTGATTGCCATCCAGCTCTCCGCGCTTACGCAGAGCCCCTGTCCAGGCAAAAATCGTTGCCACGGAATTGGTGGAGGTTTCCTCCCCCTTCAGGTGTTTGTAATAATGACGCTGTACCGTACCGTGGGCAGCCTCATACTCATAGTAGCCCTCCGGTGATACCAGCACCGAGGTCATCATGGCAAGGGAGCCGAATGCAGAGGAAACCATATCACTCATCACATCTCCGTCGTAGTTCTTGCACGCCCAGATATATCCGCCCTCCGACTTCATGACACGGGCTACCGCATCGTCAATCAGGGTATAGAAATACGTGATTCCTGCTGCGTCAAATTTCTCTTTGTAATCTGCATCAAAAATCTCCTGGAAAATATCCTTGAAGGTATGGTCGTATTTCTTGGAAATGGTATCCTTGGTGGCAAACCACAGATCCTGCTTCGTATCAAGTGCATAATTAAAACAGCTTCTTGCAAAGCTCTCGATGGAATTGCAGAGATTATGCTGTCCCTGTACAACACCGGCACCGGTAAAATTATGAATCAGCTCTCTGGTCTCTGTGCCATCCTCTGCCGTATAGACCAGTTCACATTTTCCGGCGCCCGGAATCTTCATTTCGGAAGCCTTATATACATCTCCGTAAGCGTGACGTGCAATGGTAATCGGTTTCTTCCAGTTCTTTACGCAGGGTTCAATCCCCTTTACAATGATGGGTGCGCGGAATACCGTACCGTCTAACATGGCACGGATTGTACCGTTGGGGCTTTTCCACATCTCTTTGAGATGATATTCGCTCATGCGGGCTGCATTTGGTGTGATTGTGGCACATTTTACCGCAACCCCATATTTCTTCGTGGCATTGGCGGAGTCCACAGTAACCTGATCATCCGTTTCATTGCGGTGTTCCAGACCAAGATCATAGTATTCGGTGTTCAATTCAATAAAAGGATACAGCAGTTCATCCTTGATCATTTTCCAGAGAATCCTGGTCATTTCGTCTCCGTCCATCTCAACAAGCGGTGTGGTCATTTTAATTTTTTCCATAATGTTGGTCTCCTCCATGTCTTTTTTATTTATTTTAACAGATTATTCCAGCCAATCACATCCATGTTCCGGATTGTGTTCATCAGATGCTGGTTTGCTTCTTTTTCTGCCATGTCCGGGTCATGAAGCTTTAGCGCTTCCACAATCCTGCGGTGTTCCTCATTGGAATGGACTGCCCGCTCCGTAGACGCCAGCGTGATTTTGCGCACCCGCTGCACATAGTGGTGGAAATCAGACAGAATATGCCGCAGTTCCTTGCTGCCGGAGGCAAGGTACAGAATTTCATGAAAGCGATTATCCAGTTCCAGCAACTGCTCATAATTCCCCTTTGCAAGATGAAAATCGCTCAGATAAATATTTTCCTCCAGCTCGTTCAGCTGCTCTTTTGAAATTTCCTCCGCTGCCCATCTGGCACACAGTCCCTCCAGGCGGGAACGAATTTCATAGATATCCCGCACATCCTTCTGGGATATTCCCACTACGTAAGCGCCCTTGTTCGGTATGATTGTCACAAGCCCTTCGAGTTCCAACTGGCGCAGTGCTTCCCGCACCGGTGTCCGGCTGACGCCGATTTCTTCGCCGATGGTTTTTTCTTTCAGTTCCTCGCCTTTCTGATATCTGCCGGAAAGAATATCCTCCCGTATGGTATGAAATGCACGGGAGCCCAGTGAATATTTGTCGTCCGCCATAGATTTACGCCCCTAATGTGATA
This sequence comes from Roseburia sp., assembly GCA_051877675.1. GTDB lineage: Bacteria > Bacillota > Clostridia > Lachnospirales > Lachnospiraceae > Roseburia. The sequence continues at coordinate 6,398 of JBJEJC010000109.1, forward strand.
TTCAGCTCTTTACAGCACTTGTCAATCTCTTCCACCAGTTCCGTGTCTGTAAGTACGGTAACTCGCCCGTCCTCATACTGCTTGTCTACCCAGTTTTTTACCAGCTTTACCAGTTCGGAGTTCTTATCCACCCCCGCATCCTTGGGAAGATGATAGTAGGAATTAATCCAATGTGCGATTCCTGCCAGCCCTGAGGTATTGGACACGGATACCAGAGGAGGACGGTTCAAAAACTTTCCGGTATCAAAAATATTGTAAATTTCTTCGTTTTTCAAAAGACCGTCCGCATGAATTCCTGCTCTTGTCACGTTAAAATTACTTCCCACAAAGGGGGTTCGGCTTGGCTGTACATAACCCAGTTCTTTCTCAAAATACTCGGCAAGCTCGGTAATCACCGTGGTATCCATACCGTCTAAGGTACCCTTCAACTGCGCATACTCAAATACCATCGCCTCAAGCGGTGTATTTCCGGTACGTTCTCCGATACCAAACAGAGAACAGTTGACGCCGCTGGCACCGTATAGCCATGCCGTGGTGGAATTGTTAACTGCCTTGTAGAAATCATTATGTCCATGCCACTCAATCAGCTCCGACGGCACACCTGCATGGGTGGTAAGTCCATAGATAATGCCCGGAACGCTTCGCGGAATCACGGCTCCGGGGAAATTGACCCCGTATCCCATGGTATCGCAGGCACGGATCTTGATTGGAATCTTGTATTCGTCCATCAGCTTCATCAGTTCTACGCAGAACGGAATGACAAAGCCATAGATGTCGGAACGGGTAATATCTTCCAGATGACATCTGGGGCTGATTCCCGTCTCCAGACATTCCCGGATCACGCTTAAATACAGATTCATAACCTCCCGGCGTGTCATTTTCATTTTATAGAAAATATGATAGTCCGAACAGCTCACGAGAATTCCGGTTTCCCGCAGACCGATATCCTTTACAAGTTGGAAATCCTGCTTGCTGGCGCGAATCCAGCTTGTAACCTCCGGAAATTTGTATCCCCGCTCCAGACACTTGTATACGGCATCCCGGTCTTTTTTGCTGTATAGAAAAAATTCACTCTGACGCACCAAACCCTTCGGTCCGCCCAGCCGGTGCAGATAATCATAGATTGTCACAATCTGCTCCGTTGTATACGGTGCACGTGACTGCTGTCCATCCCGGAAGGTTGTGTCAGTAATCCAGATATTTTCCGGCATATTATGAGGCACGATGCGATCGTTAAATGCAATTTTGGGAATCTCATCATAGGGAAACAGATTGTGGAAGACATTCGGCTCCTCAACATCCACAAGCTGGTAAAAATGTTCTTCCAATTGTAACAGATTGGTTTTCTTATTCATTACGACATCTCGCATAACTATAGCCTCCTTTTGCATAATTGTATACAATTATACCGTTATGTTATTGTAGTCATGCACTGTGCCGTTTGTCAAGGAATAAAATTTTATATTTTCTATAACCTTCTGTTATACTATGCTCTGGCGTTCCTTTAATGCCACATTGACAAGCCATTCCCCTTTTCTTTCCAGAATGGCAGACTGGTATCCCATGGCAGTGATATAGAGCTTTATCGCCCGCATTACGGCTCTCGCGGAATCCCTGTACTCCTCCCGGAGAATTTCATTTTTCCCCTCCACCGCAAAGGTTTCCGGTCTGCAGCGGAAACGCAGAATCCAGTTCTCTTTTACCAGTTCCGCTGCAACTCTGATCTGGTACCCATATAAGTATTCCTGGCAGAACCTGCCAAATACCCGTAAAAGAAAATAGAATTCCGCCATATGCGCAGGGATAATCTCCTTTCCCATATCTCCGGCAAAGGCAAACCTGCAGCCGGTTTCCGGGTGATGAAACTCAGAGATCAGCTTCTCTTTACAAATTGCAGCATCTCCGGTTCCGTCCAGGATATCCTCGCGGTATTCCTGTTCCATCCTTTTGTACCATTCCATAACCCTTTTCTGCACAGAAGTACTGAGACCAGACACGCCCAGATTGAGCTGCAGCATTTTTAAAAATTCTTTTCCCAGCAGTTCATAATGGTGCATATTTCTGCTGCTCTCAGAAAGCAAACGCCCTTTCTTCTGGTTTGTGGCATTAATGCCAAAGTCGTCCTCTTCCTCCTCGCTGCGGTCTCTCATACGAAGATTCCGGTACTCAATAGAGGCGTGAATTGGCGCAAGAAGGTCCTCCGCCACACGGCAGGGCCTTAGAATCAGCTTGAATGCCTTACACTCGTTCATAACAGCCACGGTGTCTGCCATATTGTCGGTATCCACCAGAATGACAGGCACTGTGTCCGGAGAAATCATCCGGATCATATCAAACAGTTCACTTCCCGACATGACAGGCATATGTAATGCACTGACGAGCACTGCCACTTCCTGATTATCAAACAGCCCGATTGCCTGATCCGGGGATTCCACCAGAGCATAGGAAAAATCCTTCTCCGCTGTCTCTAAAATAGCTTTTATCTTTTCCGCGTTGCTGTGATCCGGCTCTACGATTACTACAAAATTCATACGCAGTACCTCCTTTGCACCTATTATAACATACCAAAAAAATCTTTTCAAAAAATTCGGAACACCTTCTTTAGAGTTTCATACTATACAGTGTAAGAAAAATTTTTGGAGGATTTCATATGAGTGATTTAGCAGCAACAAACTGTGGCGGTGGATGTTCTTGCAACGATGGAGGATGCGGATGCAATTCTATTCTTTGGATCATCATCCTGCTGAGCTGCTGTGGCGGATGCGGCGGATTCTTTAACAATAACGGCTGTGGCGACAACAACTGCAGCTGCCTGTGGATCATCATTTTGCTGTTCTGCTGTGGCGGATGCGGCAACAATGGATTTGGTTTCTGCTAGGAAACCGTAAACATCCAAAGAGTGCGGCGGCAAAAAGCCGCCGCACTCTCTGAAACTACACCCCCGGGAAACTCTGAGGTCAACCTCAGACATCCCGGGGGTAATGTTTTTTCGCCTGTCACCCAAGCAATATTCTGACGCGATATCACTTCATACATTTCTGATATTTTCCGTGTGACAGGCATAAAATCATGGTTTTCCGGAAACAGGCTTCTTTCTGTTCTCCTTCCCGCTGTCCTTTGCCTGCTGAATCTTTTCATAGACCCCGCATTCCTTTGGTACTCTCCGATGCTTCAAGCATTCCTCATCTATTTCATAAACACTGTTTTCTTCTACAATCAGCATAAAACCACCTCCCCTATATCATATGGCTGTTTTGCCGGATGGAAGCTCATCCGCAGAAACCGGTACTTGTCATATCCCCCTCTTTCCGCTCATAGAATGAAAGAAAAAAAGGATTTTTATGGAGGATAACACCCAGCTCACCCCTTTTGACAATATGACCTGCACCAGACAGCTCCAGATGCTGAAAACAATGGTTCCGTATATGAAAGGGGAACAAAAAAAGCAGTTCGCCATATTAATAAAATATATGGAGCTGCAAAATACCATTCAGATATTTTCCCAGGAGGATAAGGTTATGTCCATGTGCTCTGTTGAGCCAGAGGGCAATACAACGCTTGCCATGTTAAATGAGCTGCGTCGGTTCTGCACGGAAAAGGAACAGGAGACTCTGGACATGATTTACAATATGTTCTCCATGATGGAAACCTATGAAACAATTTTTATGTAAAAGGAGTTCTTATGGAATATGATTTTTTAAAAAATAATCCGCTGCTCAGCGGTATGTCCCCGGAAAAATTACAGTTTCTCATGAACTTTGCATCCAGTCCCAAGCCGACAGACATCAAGGAAATGATGCCATTTCTGCTGTCTGCCATGAGCAGTGCAAAGTCAAAGAACATCCAGTTTTCCCAACCGGAAACAGAACTGTTAATTCAAATTCTAAAACAGAATATGTCCCCGGATGAGGCCGCCAGGGCGGATAAACTCATTCAACTGATGAAAGAAAGAAGGAGTGGCTGAGTAAGCCACTCCTTTTGTGAAAGAAAATTGTTCGTACATGGAATGAAAAAGCGTCGCGCGGCGACAATGTCATTAAGTTAAGATGACGAATTAAGATCTCAGTATTAGAAATAATACTG
>JBJEJC010000110.1:0-10421 GCA_051877675.1 Roseburia sp.
TTTTCTTAAGAAAAGCTGCGTCCCCGTTTTTACGAATGCTACGTCCCCGTTTTTACGTTTTTACACCTTTGCGATATCCACCGGTGTCAGCTTACCGGTAGCGGTCTCTAAGCTTCTTGCCAGAGCGTTTGCCGTATCCATAGCTGTAATACAGTAAACCCCGGTCTCAATGGCATTTCTGCGGATTAAGAAACCATCCCTGCTCTTATCTCCATTTCCCTGGGTCGGGGTGTCGATAACTAGGTCAATCTTATGTCCTAAAATCAGATCCATCACGTTAGGAGATTCCTGGGAAATCTTGTTGACCCGCAGTGCATTGACACCGTGCTCCTGCAAATATTTTGCCGTGCTTCTGGTGGCGTAAATCTTATAGCCCAGCGCTTCAAAACGCTTTGCCACGCCCACTGCCTCCGGCTTGTCGGCATCCTTTACAGTCATAATCATCTGCTTATATTTTGGCAGCGTCACACCGGCACCCAAGAATGCCTTATAAAGTGCCTCATTGAAGGTCTTTGCGATACCCAGGCATTCACCGGTGGACTTCATCTCCGGTCCCAGAGAAATCTCTGCTCCCCGGAGTTTCTCAAAGGAGAATACCGGCATCTTAATGGCAATATAGTCCGCCGCAGGCGCTAAGCCCGGCTCATAGCCCAGTTCCCGGATGGTGCTTCCAATAATCACACGGGTAGCAAGGTCCACAATGGGAATTCCGGTTACCTTGCTGATATAGGGAACGGTTCTGGAGGACCGGGGATTTACCTCGATGACATAAACCTCCTCATTCATGGCAATGAACTGGATATTAATCAGTCCGATGACATGAAGTGCCTGGGCAAGCCGTTTTGTATACTCTACAATTGTCTCTTTTACATGATCACTGATGGTCGGTGCCGGGTATACGGAGATACTGTCTCCCGAATGAACACCGGTACGCTCGATATGCTCCATGATACCCGGAATCAGGATATCGGTTCCGTCGCAGACTGCATCCACCTCAATCTCTTTTCCCTGCAGATATTTATCCACCAGAATCGGATGATCCTGTGCAATCCGGTTGATAATACCGATGAATTCCTCAATTTCCTCATCATTGAACGCAATCCGCATTCCCTGTCCGCCCAGCACATAGGAAGGACGTACAAGAACCGGATAACCAAGGCGGTGTGCAACCTCCTTTGCTTCCTCTGCGGTAAATACCGTACCGCCTGCCGCTCTCGGAATGTTGGTCTTCTCCAGAATCGCGTCAAACAGTTCCCGATCCTCAGCGGCATCCACGTCCTCCGCCTTGGTTCCCAGAATCGGAACGCCCATTTTCATAAGGCTCTCGGTGAGCTTGATTGCCGTCTGTCCGCCAAACTGTACCACCGCTCCATCCGGCTTCTCCAGCTTCACGATGCTCTCCACATCCTCCGGTGTGAGCGGCTCAAAATAGAGCTTATCTGCAATGTCAAAGTCAGTGGAAACCGTCTCCGGGTTGTTGTTCACAATGACCGTCTCCCAGCCCTCTTTGGCAAATGCCCAGGTACAGTGCACGGAGCAGTAATCGAATTCGATTCCCTGACCGATACGGATCGGACCGGAGCCAAGCACCAGTACTTTTTTCTTCGGTCTGGTCTCCACCGCCTCATTCTCACTTCCGTATACGGAGTAATAATAGGGTGTTTCCGCCTCAAATTCCGCTGCACAGGTATCTACCATCTTATATGCCGCCACGATACCGTTCGCATAGCGCATATCATGAATTTCTTTTTCGGTCTTTCCGGTAAGCTGCGCAATCACGTTGTCCGGGAATTCAATCCGTTTCGCTTCCTTAAGCAGCTCCACGGTAAGCTCTTCCGTCTTTAACTTCTGCTCCATCTCCACCAGAATTGCCAGTTTGTCGATGAACCATTTGTCTATCTTTGTAATAGAATGTATCTTGTCATAGCTTACTCCACGGCGCAGTGCTTCCGCAATCACCCAGATTCTGCGGTCATCCACCTTCTGAAGCTGTGCGTCCAGTTCCTCATCGCTTAATCCGGTAAAATCGTAGGACATGAGGCTGTCCACATGCTGCTCCAGGGAGCGGATTGCCTTCATCAGGGCACCCTCAAAATTATTGCAAATGCTCATGACCTCACCGGTCGCCTTCATCTGTGTGGTAAGGGTTCTCTTTGCTGTGATAAATTTGTCAAAGGGAAGACGCGGAATCTTTACCACGCAGTAGTCCAGCATGGGTTCAAAGCTGGCATAGGTCTTTCCGGTAATGGCATTCTTAATCTCATCCAGGGTATAGCCCAGCGCAATCTTTGCCGCCACCTTTGCAATCGGATAGCCGGTTGCCTTGGAAGCCAGAGCAGAAGAACGGGACACACGGGGATTTACCTCGATGACACAGTATTCAAAGGAATCCGGGTTCAATGCATACTGTACGTTGCATCCGCCGGTAATATTTAATTCCGATATAATATTTAATGCGGAGGTACGGAGCATCTGATACTCCTTATCTCCCAGGGTCTGTGACGGAGCCACTACGATGGAATCTCCGGTGTGAACACCCACCGGGTCAATGTTCTCCATGTTACATACGGTGATGCAGTTGCCTTTTGCATCCCGCATAACCTCGTACTCAATCTCCTTCCAGCCCGCAATGCAGCGCTCCACCAGTACCTCACCCACACGGCTCAGACGAAGTCCGTTGGTAAGAATCTCAATCAGTTCTGTCTCGTTATGGGCAATACCACCGCCGCTACCGCCCAGTGTATATGCCGGACGCAGTACCACCGGATAACCGATGGTATTTGTAAAGCGGATTCCGTCCTCCACATTGTGCACCACCAGAGAAGCCGCACAGGGCTCACCAATCTTCTCCATGGTATCCTTAAATGCCTGACGGTCCTCCGCCTTGAAAATCGTCTCAGCCGTGGTTCCAATCAGCTTCACGCCGTACTTATCCAGAATACCTTTTTCGGAAAGCTCCATGCCAAGGTTTAAGCCTGCCTGTCCACCCAGTGTGGGAAGAATGCTGTCCGGCTTTTCCTTTGCAATAATCTCCTCTAACACAGAAACGGTCAATGGCTCAATGTAAACCTCATCTGCAATGTCCTTATCGGTCATGATGGTTGCCGGGTTGGAGTTCACCAGTACAACCTCCACGCCCTCCTCTTTTAAGGAACGGCAAGCCTGCGTGCCGGCATAGTCAAACTCTGCCGCCTGTCCGATTACAATAGGACCGGAACCGATTACTAATACTTTCTTAATATCATGATTTCTTGGCATTGTCTTTCCTCCTAATTCTTCTGCATCATTTCGATAAAACGGTCAAACAGATACGCGGAATCCTGTGGTCCCGGACATGCCTCCGGATGGAACTGCACCGTAAAAATATTTTTTCCGGTATATGCCAGTCCCTCATTGGTTCCGTCATTGACATTGACGAATGCCGGAACTGCAACCGCCGGGTCCAGCTTGTCCGTATCCACCACATAGCCGTGGTTCTGGGAAGAAATATACACGCGCCCGGTCTTTAAATCCTTCACCGGATGGTTGCCGCCGCGATGTCCGTATTTCATCTTATGCGTATCCGCTCCGGTGGCAAGCGCCATAAGCTGATGTCCCAGGCAGATGGCAAAAATCGGCACATCGGACTCATAGAGTTTACGAATCTCTGCGATAATTTCCCTGCATTCCTTCGGGTCTCCCGGTCCGTTGCTTAACATGATGCCATCCGGATTTGTAGCTAAAATCTCTTCTGCGGTGGTGTGTGCCGGGTAAATCGTCACTTCACAGCCCCGCTCGCTTAAGGATTTTGCAATGTTACGCTTCGCTCCGAAATCCAGCAGCGCCACCTTATACTTCTTCTCCGATACGCTCTTTAATACAGAAGCCTCCTTACAGGTCACCTTATCCACCACATTCCCGGTGGTATATGCCTTCAGTTTCGGAATAATTTCTTCTATATTATAATGCTCGTCCGTGGTAATCATGCCGTTCATGGTTCCCTTTTCCCGCAGAATCTTGGTAAGGGCACGAGTGTCAATGCCTGCAATACCCGGAATATCATGCTTCTCTAAGAAATCCTGAATGGTTCCCTCGCAGCGGAAGTTGCTGGGCATCCGGGAAAGTTCCCGCACAATATAGCCATCCGGCCACGGCTTTGCAGATTCCATATCCGGAGTAATTCCGTAATTTCCAATCAGAGGATAAGTCATAACCACTGCCTGTCCCGCATAGGACGGATCTGTGAGCACCTCTAAATATCCGGTCATGGATGTGTTAAATACAATTTCACTGATGACCTCTCTGGCAGAACCGATGCTTGTTCCGGTGAATACATTCCCATCTTCAAGTATTAAGTATGCTTTCATTGGTTTTACGTGTCCTTTCTTATTTTTCCAAAAAAAAAAACGTCGCCGTTTTTTCTTTTTTTCGCAGAAAGCCCGCGAGGCGAGCCTTCTGCCGTATCACTGCTTAAATTGTAAAAAGTGTATCATACAATAGGTAATATTTCAACCCCTTTTTTGTTCCGGTGGAACTGCCGCTGGGAATCTCTGTTTAAGCTCCCGCTACCGGCACATGGCACAGACGCACCGCCATCGGTCCATCGTACCGGCTGTCCTTATAGCGCTCCGTAGAAAAGGTCAGACTCTTCTGCAACTCCAGCAGATTACCGTTGATGGAACCGCCCGTTACCGGAGTCACCTTCTCCCCGTCAAAGAGATAAGCAAGACGGATCTCTCCGCCGAAATATCCGGTAAAGCTGTCCATCTGGAAATCGGAGAACCGCACCACATGCAGATAGGGTTCTTTTTTCATCTCATCCAGAGAAATCGTTCCGTTATTCACGCGCATTGCCCTGTAAAGTCCGGTCGGTGCCACTCCCAGATAATAGGACTGGCGGCAGTTTCCGTAAATCCCTTTCACTTCTCCCTTCGCCAGAAGTTCCATATCCTTCATGCCGATTCCTTCCTCGGAATAGGGCTCCACAGCCTTCAGCGTAATGTTCAGCTTCTCACCGTCCACCTCTTCGCCCTGCACGTTCATTCCCACTTTGTAGTTGGAATATCCCGGATAAATATAGGAAGTGCAGGCACGATCCATATAAAGGGAAAACAGGGCATACATCTGTTTTCCGGAAAGAATGACATTGTACTCTCCCTTGGCAGGAGCGCTCACAGCCTTTGCTCTGGCACATACGGTGTCTAACGCTTCTTCCACCTGCGCCGTCAGCGCCGCCGTGTCATAATCCATAAAGGAGAAATCCTGATACAGCTCCACATCCTGAGGCTCTAAACACTGTACCACATACTCACCGTTTACCTTGTGTTTTGTGTAAGACACGTCGATTCCCCGGGAATTGCAGATGGAAATCTCCTGTCTGGTGACAAAAACCTCCGCCGTATTGATAAAGGCATCTGTTCTGGTATCTGCCTTATAAATTGCCCGGGTAAAGGCATCCGCAATCTCCTCTAAGGACATACCCGGGAGTCTTCCCTGCATCAGCATATGCTTTTCCTTCTGCCCCTCCGGAAGTTCAAAGTAGGGATTGGCTGCAAAGGAAGCCGCATAGTAGGCATCCGCCACCGCTTGTTCCACTGCTGCCGCATCCATCTCAGGAAGAACCTGAATCGAGGAAAAGCCCCTCATTTTATTGCCGTCCTTCTCAAAATCACGGTAAACTGTGACCTGATAAACGGAAAGCGTTTTCATTCTGCGCATATCCAGTTCTTTTTTGATAAAATAAAGCTCTGCGCCCTCTGTATTTGTCGTAACAATCAGATAATCCTTGATTCCATTCTTTTTGATTGCCTGTAATATTGTCTCTAACATGACCTGCCTCCTCTTCTTCTAACCCAGACGAATCCGCGCCTTGATGTATGGACCGCCATCGGATACCTTCACCCATTCCTTGTAGCCCTTGCCGCAGAAACCGCCTCCGCCAAGCTCTACCGTATCGGACATCATGGTAATGGATTTCAGCAGATCCGGCACATATCCGGTGAGCACAATCGGAGAAAATACCTTCCCGGTAAATTTTCCGTCCTTAATCTCCCGTGCCATGGATACCATGCACTGGATTCCCCAGTTCTTCGGGTCTTCCATACCACTGGTGGCATCCTGAAGCAGGAAACCATATTCAATGGAGGCAATCATATCCTCAAGCTTATCCTTCCCCGGCTCGAAAAAGGTATTGGTCATGCGGGTGTAAGCCTTGTGATCCGTGCTCTGTCTGCGGCCGTTTCCGGTGGGAACACTTCCCAATGCCATTCCTGCCTGGGCATCGCAGATACCCCGTTTTAAAATACCTTTATCAATGATGACCGTATCCTGTGCCACCGTTCCCTCATCGTCAAAGAAGAAGGTTGCGGTCTCCTTCGCTGCCGCCGCGCCGTCGTGCATAGTGACAAGTGGGGAAGCCACATACTCTCCCACATATTTTTCTGCCAAGGCCCGTTTCTTTACAAACATATCCATCTCAACGCCATGTCCGAATGCCTCATGGACAATCATTCCGGTCACCTCCGGCGTACAGATGCAGTCGTACTCACCCGGCACAATCGGTTCGCTGATAAGCAGGTCCTTTACGGTCTGTACCAGTTTCGGGATATCCTGCTCCATGGAATCCATGACCTCTGCACCGCCACAGTTGGAATATCCTTTAAATGTAGATTTAATTTCTTCCCCTCTGCTTGCCATGGCATACATCATGCCGGTCATCCACATAACATTCTGGGTCATGTCCTTATTGGGGGATAAAAACAGCTTATGGTATATCTGATAGTTACAGCCCACCTGACAGTCTAAGATAGCTTCATCGCTGTCAAGCACCTTTTTCCGAAGGTCCGTAATCCGTTCGATGATGGCTCCATTCCCCATCGTCTCCGGATTAATTTCATACTCGGTGCTTTTCTCAAACTCTATCTTCTCATCGGAGAGCCGGGGATACTGCTTCACACCTACCGTTTTCGGGAGTGCGTTCTTCCAGGGCATCAGATGTTCCTTCACCGCGGTAAGGATGTCCGCCAGATTACCCTCCCGCAGGTCATTGAATGCATACTCGCCGTAGCTGGCATCATCATAGACCTTGATGACATAACCCTTTTCCTTGAACATATCATCCTCTGCGATATTAGTTCCTCCTTTGGACACGCTGTATCGCATTCCCCTAGAATCCGACGCCAGAATAGACGCATAGGGATAAACAGCGAGAAGCTGTTTTAACAGTTCTTTCAGTAGAGGCTTTTTCTCCTCCAGAAATTTGCTTGATTCTACTTGCATCTTAATTCCTCCTTTACCCTTCTATCACTATCTTTTGCTCTGTCACTGTAAAAAAGTTTCCAATGGCTATCCCAAGCCGGTAGGTGCCCGGCTTCAGCCGCTCCAGCTTCAGGCAGGTTTCAAATCCCACAAGACCATAGCCACGGTGCGTGCCCTCCGGGGATGTCACATCTCCACGATACAGCTTTCGCGTCGGAGCAAGAAACAGGTTTCCGTCTCCGCTCTGCAGCACGACCCGGACGTGATTCCGGTTATTGTTCCGCTTTGCGGCATCGTATGCCCATCCGCTAACACGAAGCGTAGTTTTCGTCTGTGCCACATTCTCCATGGAACAGCATATGGTCTTCTTTTCCCCTACCAGTGCAGCCTGTTTCGGCTCCACCGGCTTTATGGCAAGATCCATGTTGAAAGAAAAATCCCCCTTATCGCGGGTCAGATTCGGATTATAGCAGGGGTCATAGCCTCCGGCGAACTTCGGATGCTTCTCGTAAAGCTTTGCCATCTCCCGCCTGCGCCTTGCTTCCTTCTCCTCCGATGCCTGATCCAGTCCCCGGGTTACCGATTCGTGATGCACCAGCGCCACATCGTTTCGCATCACATTGTGGTATCCCAGTTCCACCAGTGAAAAGCACAGTGCCACATCGTTATATGCCACCGGAAGCTCCTCATCGAAGCCTCCTGCCTGCTTAAACTTCTCCGCCGCCACCAGAAGACAGGCTCCCGTGACTGCACAGAAATTGTAATCCAGCAGGTTTCTTCCATAATAATAATTCAGATTGTCCTCAGACCCGTAAAGACAATGCCCCGGTCCGATTGCCAGGTTTAACACTCCCGCATGCTGAAAACGGATGGTTCCCGGATAGTAAAGCTTGCACCCGACGGCTCCGGTGTAGGAGACAGATGCCTGCCCCGTCATAACAGCCATCCATTCCGGCTCGGTGATTTCAATATCATCATTTAAGAAAAGCAGATAGGACCCGGTTGCTGCTGCCGCTCCCAGATTGCACATTCTGGAAAAATTAAACTCCATGGGTTCATAAATGTATCTGCAATGGTACTGCTGCAGCAGCTGCCCGATTCTTTCTTTCTGGGCGTCACTGCTGCCATTGTCCACCACAATCACTTCAAAATTCGGATAGGTGGTCTTTTCAAAAATACTGGTAATGCACATTTTTAAGACATCATAATTATCCTTAGAGGGAATCACCACACTGACCAGCGGATTCCCCTGCACCTCGTAAACGACACGGTACTGGCTGATGTCCGGGATTAAAGTCAAATGACCCTTTAATCCCCGGCGTTCCAACGCCTCCAGCTTTGCTTTTCTGGTTGCTTCCATAATATAGGGCTTTGCTGTCAGGGAATTCGCCGTGGATTCCTTTCGCATTCTCCAGTGATAGAGGATCTTCGGCACATGCCCAATCCGGTCCGTAACCTCCATGACACGCAGCACCAGATCGTAATCCTGAGAGCCTTCAAAGCCCACCCGCAAGCCGCCAATCCGATCCAGAATACTTTTCCGGTACACCGACAAATGGCAGGTATACATATAGGACATAAAGGTCTCCGGCGACCAGTCCGGCTTAAAGAACGGGTCCCGGCGCGTCTTCCCGTCTTCACTGATTTTATCCTCATCCGAATAGATAAAATCTAAAGTTCTATCTTCATTTAATTTTTTAGCCACCTCATAGAGTGCATTGGGTGCATAGAGATCGTCGCAGTCACAGAGCGCCACAAATTCTCCCGTTGCCGCGGCAATACCATCGTTGGTGGCTCTGGAAATATGCCCGTTCTCCTTGCGGTAGATTACCGTGACATTCTCCCTGCCCTCATACTCTGCGAGCACCTTCCGCACGGACTCCATCGTGGAGGCATCGTCCACCAGGATGATTTCAAAATTGCGGTAGGTCTGATTCCGGATTGCCTCAATGCACTCCCGCAGCATGAAGTCTGCCACATTGTACACCGGCACCACCACGGAAAACTTCGGATTGTAGGCAAGAGGCTCCGTCTCCAGAATCTCCTGCTCACTGCCGGCAATCCAGTTCTTGTAAATGTTGCGCACATCAAAGCGGTGTCTCATTTTGTAAAAAACGATATCCCAGCCCTCATTTGCCAGTACACGAAAGGCTTTTCTTACTAATTGCGGCATTTCTTTTTCCTCTCAATTCTTTCTTTACTTTCCAAAAAGCTTGCGCAGCGCTCTTTTCGGGTGCCGCAGGGCATTCCTGCAACGAATAAGAAACAGGCTTTTCCGGTGAAGCTTCACACGGCTTTCCACCAGTTCCCTATGGGTGTTTCCGGCTTCCTCATACAGCCGATCCAGATTCTGCATAATCGATACAAACCACGGCTCTCCGTTCCGGAAATCCCTGCCGATGTTGATCACCCGTTTCTCATAGTTTCTGGTGTAAATATATTTCCGGTTCTCCCCATGCACATACTGCTGGAAATGATCCTCCATCCGGGCAAACACCGCAAGCATTTCCGGTGTCAGACCAAAGTGCTTAAGGAAACCTTCGTCCCGGATGTACGCCTGGTTCTTGCTGTAAAAATAAAACAGCGTGCGGTATCTCAAATATTCCACCGGAATGGGAAAATCAAATACCCATTCATAATCCAGACAGTAATAATTTCCCGAAGCATCCGCCACAAAATTATCAAAAATCGTATCAATGTTGGACACCGTAAGTGATCTGCAGCCCGAAAATATCTGCTGTGCCTCCGGCGACAGTTCCCCGAATACCCTTGTAAATTCCGGTGTCACATAAAATTCCGTCATTGCTTCCGGTGCGAAATCAAAGATGATGTCCAACCCTTCCTGCACCGCGGCAAAAAGCTGCTCTGCCCTGCCGAGGCAGGCATTCATGCGCTTTGCAAGCCCCTCCCCTTTGATAAAGGGAAAGCGTACCACGCCCTCCTCTTCGGACAGAATATCCACCGGCACCGTATGCTTGCAGATTCCCGAAAGCTTTCTGCGGTGCTCGGCAAGACCTGCGATATGAGGCTTCGCCTCCTTGCGCAGCGCCGTCTTCTCCACCCAGTTGCTCCCGTCTTTGCCATTTACAATCCGGGTGGCAATCTGAAACTGCGGTGCGCGCTGTCTGTTATATTTTGCATAGGTCACCCGATCAACTGCCCATTTATCCGGCGCACCGTTTCCC
>JBJEJC010000111.1:0-45836 GCA_051877675.1 Roseburia sp.
TGGAGGAAAGGGATTTGCTTAATAATCCTCCGGCGAAGGTACTCTTAATGTATGAAGCAGTCCGCGAGATGGTAAAAGAGGGCGCAGACATCAATGGAATGAAGGTATCGGACATCACTGCCCGTGCCGGTATCGGCAAGGGAACTGCGTATGAGTACTTTGCTTCCAAGGAGGAACTGATTACAAGAGCGCTGGTTTTTGACGTGGAAAAGAAACTGCAGGAGGCGGAGAGACTGGTGGAGGGCAGTGGGTCTTTTGCGGAAAAGTTCCATAGAATCCTGGATTTTGTGGAAGAAAATATGAACCGGAAGGAGACCTTCTGCACATTGGTGCGCATTGTCACCGGGTCCTTTGAGGTCTCTGAGCTGATGAAGCAGGAGTATGAAAGCCAGCAGGGCAGTCTCCGCTGCGACAGAGTGGAACGTATGGTCGACCGGCTCATGGAGCAGGGCGCGAAGGAGGGGGTAATCTGCCAGCCGGATGTCTTTTTACGGCGGATGGCATATGTTGCACAGATATTGTCATTTGTCACGGCGCTTGCCGCAGAAAACTGTAACAGGGCAGCAGACGGGGAACCGTCACGACAGGAGCCGGGAGAGTGCAAACTGCCCTCATCGGAAAGCCTGAAGGAATTTGTCTATGCATCGCTGGTGAAAAGCCTGAACTAAAAACCTGAAAAAGATTCTTGACAAAAACAGCTTTCACTCGTATGATAAGAGCATCTATAAATCAAAGGTAACGAGAAAGAGGAGTACACGTAGCACCCCTGACAGAGAAAGAGACCCACCGGCTGAAAGGTCTTTGCGGGAAGGATATGTGGAAGGTAGCTTTTGAACCGGATTGCCGAGAAAGCATGGAATATGTTATGCGCAAGCAATCCCGCCCCGTCCCCGTTAGCGGACTGCCGGCATCGCAGAGAGAACAGACTGGTACATGAAGTATCGGAAGAATAAGCTGCTGCGCCGGAGAGAGATACCGGGTTGATACCGGTGAATAAAGGTGGTACCGCGATAATACGCCCTTTACATCCTGTGACAGGATGTAAAGGGTTTTTTTATTTCATAGGAAAGAACTCGTTATATTAACATGTGAAAGTAAATGCCTTTCCTATGAAATAAAAAACGTCGTACAGGACAGCTGAAAGGAGAATGAAACATGAGCAAAGAATTGGCAAAGACCTATGATCCGAAAGGAATCGAGGAACGTTTATACCATAAGTGGGAGGAAAACGGTTATTTCCACGCAGAGGTGGACCGCAGTAAGAAACCGTTTACCATTGTGATGCCGCCTCCAAACATAACCGGACAGCTTCACATGGGACATGCGCTGGATAATACGATGCAGGATATTTTAATCCGTTATAAGAGAATGCAGGGCTACAATGCGCTGTGGCAGCCGGGAACGGACCATGCATCCATAGCCACTGAGGTCAAGGTTATTGAGAATCTGAAAAAACAGGGAATTGACAAGCATGACCTGGGCAGAGAGGGATTCCTGGAGAAATGCTGGGATTGGAAAGAGGAATATGGCGGACGTATCATTAACCAGTTAAAGAAAATGGGTTCCTCCGCAGACTGGGAGCGGGAACGCTTCACCATGGACAAGGGCTGCTCCGATGCCGTTCTGGATGTTTTCTGCAAGCTGTATGAAAAAGGACTGATTTATAAGGGTTCCCGTATTGTCAACTGGTGTCCGGTATGTAAGACTTCCATTTCCGACGCAGAGGTAGAGCATGAGGAGCAGGATGGATTCTTCTGGCATATCAATTATCCGGTAGCAGGTGAGGAGGGCAGATTCGTAGAAATCGCCACCACAAGACCGGAGACCCTTTTCGGTGATACTGCCGTTGCAGTAAATCCGGAGGATGAGCGATACAGGGATATCGTGGGAAAAATGTTAAAACTGCCCATGACGGACCGTGAGATTCCGGTAATCGCGGATGCATATGTGGATAAGGAATTCGGAACCGGTTGTGTAAAGATTACACCGGCACATGATCCCAACGATTTTGAGGTAGGAAAGCGTCACAATCTGGAGGAGATCACCGTCATCAATGATGATGCCACCATGAATCATTATGCAGGAAAATACGAGGGAATGGACCGCTATGAATGCAGAAAGCAGCTTGTGGCGGATCTGGATGCCCAGGGACTTCTGGTAAAGGTAGAACCCCATTCCCACAACGTGGGAACCCACGACCGCTGCGGCACCACGGTGGAGCCGATGGTAAAGCAGCAGTGGTTTGTTAAGATGGACGAGCTGATCAAACCGGCAGTGGAAGCGGTAAAGAGCGGAGAAATCCAGTTGCTTCCCAAGCGTATGGAAAAGACATACTTTAACTGGACGGACAACATCCGCGACTGGTGTATTTCCAGACAGCTCTGGTGGGGACATCGGATTCCGGCTTATTACTGTCCGGACTGCGGCGAAATGGTAGTGGCAAAGACCGCACCGGAGAAATGTCCGAAGTGTGGCTGCACCCATATGGAGCAGGACCCGGATACGCTGGATACCTGGTTCTCCTCCGCACTGTGGCCCTTTTCCACGCTGGGTTGGCCGGAGAAAACAGAGGATCTGGACTATTTCTTCCCTACGGATGTTCTGGTAACAGGATACGATATTATTTTCTTCTGGGTAATCCGCATGATTTTCTCCGGATATGAGCAGATGGGGAAGGCACCGTTCCACACCGTACTGTTCCACGGACTGGTGCGGGATTCCCAGGGACGCAAGATGAGCAAATCCCTCGGAAACGGTATTGACCCGCTGGAGGTCATTGATAAGTACGGTGCGGATGCACTGCGTCTGACCTTAATCACCGGAAACGCGCCGGGAAATGATATGCGTTTCTACTGGGAGCGGGTGGAGGCATCCAGAAACTTTGCCAATAAGGTATGGAATGCATCCCGTTTCATTCTGATGAATCTGGAAGATGCGGAGATTACAGAGCCGTCTCTGGACGAATTGAAGCCCGCAGATAAGTGGATTCTTTCCAGAGTGAACACCCTGGCAAAGGATGTCACCGAGAACATGGATAAGTATGAGCTGGGTATTGCGGTTCAGAAGGTATATGATTTTATCTGGGATGAATTCTGCGACTGGTATATCGAGATTACGAAGGTACGCACCTATAACAAGGAAAATGACCCGGCATCCGCCAACGCGGCATTCTGGACCTTAAAGACTGTACTGACCCAGGCATTGAAGCTTCTGCATCCGTTCATGCCGTTTATCACCGAGGAAATCTTCTGCACGTTGCATTCGGAGGAGGAAACCATTATGCTCTCCGACTGGCCGGTATTTAAGAGCGAGTGGAACTTCCCGGCAGAGGAGGAAATGTTAGAGCACTGTAAGGATCTGGTAAAGGGAATCCGCAATGTCCGCACAGAAATGGATGTTCCGCCCTCCAGAAAGTCCAAGGTGTTCATCGTATCGGAGGATGCTGCCATTCGTGATACTTTTGCACGCAACGTGGAGAGCTACAGCAATCTTGCTTTTGCAAGTGAGGTGGATGTGCAGCCAGACAAGAGCGGAATCGGAGAGGATGCGGTTTCCGTAGTGATTCCCGGGGCAACGGTTTATCTGCCGCTGGAGGATCTGGTGGATTTCGAGAAGGAAAAGGAGCGTCTGTTAAAGGAGCAGGCAAGACTGGAGAAAGAACTTGCCCGTTCGAAGGGAATGCTCTCCAACGAGAAATTCTTAAGCAAGGCGCCTGAGGCAAAGGTGCAGGAAGAAAAGGACAAGCTGGCAGGCTATGAGCAGATGATGGCGCAGGTAAAAGAGCGTCTGGCACAGATGAACTAAACAAATTATGGCATTAGAAGCTGCTCTGTAAAATCCTTCCGAAAAAATGGTGCTGTTTTGAATTTTGCTGTATAAAATCTGCTTGAAAAAGTGGTGCTGTCCTAGTATTATATAAAGTAGAAGGTTTGAATAAATTCCAGTGCGATATGGATTAGGGGAGTCGGTGCGATGTCAGAAGCTACGAAAGTAATGCCGCTTGTTCGAATAGGATATGACGAAATGGAAGCCTATATACAGCTTTCTACACCAGAGGAGGGCAATCCCTATACGGTTGCCATGCTGCGGGAAGCCCTGAGTGAAAAAGGCGTTGTCTACGGGATTGATGAGAATATGCTGGGACGCATTATTGCGGAACAGATGTATGAACGTGAGATTCCGGTTGCCAAGGGAACACCGGCGAAGGATGGCATTGACGGCTATTACGATTATAATTTTAATGCTAATTTTGATAAAAAGCCCAAGGAATTGCCGGATGGTTCGGTGGATTACTGGAGTGTGCATTCCATCGAATCTGTGGTGGCAGGGCAGGTGATTGCTCTCTATCATCCTGCCATTCCAGGGGAGGACGGAATGACAGTAAAGGGAAAGACATTGATTGCGAAGCGTGGCAAGGAGCAGACCCCGATTAAGGGAAAGGGCTTTGAGCGTGCGGACGACAATGTCACCTATACGGCAACGATGGATGGCAAGATTGAAATGCAGAATGACAAGATTGTCATTTTGCCGGTGCATGAGCTGTTTGGCAACGCAGAGCTTACGGGAGGTAACATTGATTTCCACGGCGATGTGGTGATTCACGGTGGTGTGGAGGCGGGACTTGTCATTAAGTCCACCGGGACAATCACTGTGGATGGTGTGGTGGAAGCCTGTACCATGGAAGCGGGGAAGGATATTATCCTGCGCAGTGGAATGATGGGCGGTAATAAGGCATCGATTAAAACTAAGGGTAATATCACTGCCAAGTTTTTTGAATTTACGAAGCTGGAATGTGCCGGAGATATTGAGGCGGATGTGCTGATGGAATGTGACGTGAACTGTGAGGGCAAGGTAAAGCTCCACGGCTCCAAGGGCTGTATTATCGGCGGCACCACCCGGTCACTGCAGGGAATAGAGGCTTCTGTAATCGGAAACGATGCAGAGAAGCGGACAGACATTGTGGTGGGAGCCGGAAAGGACATTTATGCGCGTTTAAATGTGCTGGAGAAGAAGATTGCTGCCACCAGAGAGAACCTTCGGAAGGTGGAGGACGGATTAGAGCAGTTTAAAGCGCTTGAACAGCAGAAAGGGGTCAGCTATGCGGAGGACCCGCGGAGAGTGGCGTTGTTGCGCGTGCGCATCAAAGACACTGCCATGCTGGCAAATGATGAGGCAGAGCTTAAGAAGCTGAAGGGCTTTACGGAGCGATCGAAGGGTGCTGTGGTTTCCGTGTGGAAAGCCATTTATCCGGGAGCCTGCATCAATATGGGAGAGCTTAAGATTATGCTCAAGAACACTGCCGGTAATGTGGAATTCTATAAGCTGCCGGATAAGATTGGCACAAGGCCGTGCGGCGAGCCCGCCAGATAGCGCGTATTTTGTAGAAAAACTTAAGACAAAATTACTTGATTATTAGCACCACTATATTATAATATAGTGGTGTTATTTTTATTACATAGGAAAGACCTTGTTATATTAACGTGTGAAAGGAATATAGCTACAATGATAAATTTCGAAGAGGAATTAAAGAATTTTAAGCCAAGCCTTGAGGTGGAGGAAGCCGAGCAGGCAATCTATAATCATGAATTGACAGATATGACGGATATTTTACAGGAAATGATGCAGGAGATGAAGCGGGATGAGCGCTAAAACAATATATGACAGAATCATTGTGGCGTCCAATGCGTGGTATAACGACGGATTGGCAAAAGCGGGAGTGCGCAATCTTTCCGGAGCGGTGGAGAGCTTAAAGATCAGCCTGCGTTTTTACAAAATGAATACCGATGCCAGAAACCTGCTGGGGCTGGTTTATTTTGAGATGGGTGAGACGGTGGAGGCACTGACGGAATGGGTCATCAGTAAGAATTATAAGCCCCAGGACAATCTTGCCAGCAAGTATCTGGACGAGATTCAGAGCAATCAGGGACGGCTGGATACCATTAACCAGACAATCAAAAAATACAATCAGGCATTGCTCTACTGCAGGCAGAATAGCAGAGACCTCGCGATTATCCAGTTGAAGAAGGTGCTTTCCTTAAATCCCAGGCTGGTCAGCGGGCATCAGCTCTTAGCGTTGCTCTATCTTCAGGAGGGCAAATACGAGCTTGCCAAAAAGTCATTGCGCAACGCCGGCAAGATTGATACGAACAATACCGTGACAATGCGCTATATGAAGGAAGTAAACCAGGCGTTGCGGGAGAATACCTCCGGGAAGAAGGCTAAGAAGGAAGACCAGATTTCCTACCAGAGCGGAAATGAAACCATTATCCAGCCAAAGTATTTAAAAGAGACTTCTGTGTTTGGAACAATTGTGAATATGCTTATCGGAATTGCCATCGGTGTGGCGATTACCTGGTTTCTGGTGGTCCCCAGTGTCAAGCGGGATATCCAGAATGAGGCAAAGACCGAGGTGCTGGAAGCGAATAATACGATTTCTGCCAAGAACCAGACCATCAGCAGTCTGGAGGCTCAGATTGAGGAATTGAACAGTCAGATTGAAGCGGCGAAAACAGACGGCGAGGAATCGGACAGCAGGTTAGAAAGCTATGACTGGCTGCTTAAGGCATATAACGCTTATGTGAAGCAGGACTTTGACGGAGCGAGGACGATACTTGCGAAGGTCAATGCAGATTATCTGGGCAGTGATGCAAAGAGCGTTTATGATACAATTACTACCGGTGTAGACGAAGAGTACATGGAAAGTCTCTACCAGAGCGGTTACACCGCGTACACCCAGGGAGATTACGCGAAGGCTACAGAGGAATTGCAGAAGGTAGTGGACGCAGATGAGAATTACGATGGCGGCAATGCGCTGTTTTATCTGGCGCAGGCGTACAATAAGGGGGGAGAGCTGGAGACGGCATTACCGCTTTATGCGCGGTTTGTGGAGCTTTATCCCGGTACGGAGCGTGCGGCAACTTCACAGAGTGCTTTGGACGCTGCGGCAGCAGAATAAGGAAAAGAGATACGAAAGACGTCAAATCAGATTTGATTTGGCGTCTTTTTATATAGGAAAGGCAGGGTGTAAATATGGACAACAGTTACGATTTACAGGAGGGAAAACTGGTGGTGTGGGTGCCGCGGGAGCTGGACCATCATGAGGCAGCAAAGCTCCGGGCAGAAACGGATCTTATGATTGAAAGCTATCATGTGAAGAAGCTGATTTTTGATTTCTCACGGACGGAATTCATGGATAGCTCCGGTATCGGAGTGATCATTGGAAGATGCCGGAATATGGGCTATTTCGGCGGAGAGGTCATGGCACAGAATCTGAATGAACGCATACAGAAGATTTTTACGATATCGGGACTGCACAAGATGATCAAGACGATATAAAAAAGAATGGAGACAGGTATGCAGAATAATATGAGCGGCAGACACAACAACAACGAAATGAGACTGAGCTTTGATGCCCGTTCCGTCAACGAGGGATTTGCCAGAACGGCGGTTGCGGCATTTATTACAGAGCAGAATCCCACATTAAGCGAGCTTTCCGATATCAAGACCGCGGTATCCGAGGCGGTGACAAATGCTATTATTCATGGCTACGATGATCCGAAGCAGCAGGTTGTGCTTTCCTGCCGGATTGAGGGAAACGAAGTGGAGATTGCCGTGGAGGACACGGGAAAGGGAATCCCGGATGTGGAGAAAGCGCGGGAGCCTTTTTTTACAACAAAGCCGGAGCTGGAGCGCTCGGGAATGGGCTTCGTGTTTATGGAGGCATTTATGGACAGCGTGCAGGTGTTTTCACGTGTCGGAGAGGGAACGAAGGTGGTGATGAAAAAAAGAATCGGCGTGCAGGAAGGATGACGGAATGGATCGTTTGGCTGAACTGATAAGGCAGGCACACGAGGGGGATAAAAGCGCAAGAGACCGTCTGGTGTCCGATAATCTCGGACTGGTGCATCTGGTAACGCGCCGTTTTGAAAATCGCGGGCATGAGAGGGAGGAACTGTTTCAGATTGGCTGTATCGGACTGATGAAGGCAATTGACAAATTCGATTTGTCCATGCAGGTGGCATTTTCTACATATGCAGTTCCACTGATTACCGGAGAAATCCGGCGTTTCCTGCGGGATGACGGCATGGTGCGGGTCAGCCGTTCATTAAAGGAGAATGGATATAAGGTGAGCCGCGCAAGGGAGTGGCTTTCCGGGGAACTGGGACGGGACCCTACGCTGCTGGAGATATCGGCAGTCACAGAGTTGCCGGTGGAGGAAATAGTGCTTGCCATGGAGGCTAACCGTGAGGTAGAATCTATTTATCAGCCTGTTTGTGGCAGTGACGGGGATGAATTATGTCTGATTGACCAGATTGGCGGCAGGGATGCGGACTACCGGGAAGAACCGGAAAAGGAAGCGGTTTTAAACCGCATGGTGGTGGAGCAGATGCTTGAGGGATTAAACCAGTCGGAACGGGAACTGATTTGTCTTCGCTATTTTGAAGGAAAGACGCAGTGCGAGGTGGCAGCAGCGCTTGGGATGACCCAGGTACAGGTGAGCCGTCTGGAAAAGAAGCTTTTATACCGGATGCGGGAGAGCCTTAAGGAATAGCATCTGGAACCGGCTGAAAAGCGGAAATATGAAAGAGGCAGAAAGCCAAGGAGGGAAATATGAAGTACAAGAATTACATTTTTGATTTATATGGGACGCTGGTAGATATTCACACAGATGAGGAGTCCGACGAATTGTGGGAGAAGCTGGCATTGTTTTATGGCTATTATGACGCTCTCTATACGCCGGAGGAACTGCGCACACGTTTCCGCAGTCTGGTGGCGGGGAAGGAAGCGGACACCCATGAGGCATTTCCGGAGATAAAGATTGAGGATGTGTTTGAGGTGCTGTTTGCAGAAAAGGGTGTCAAGGCGGATGCGGCGCTTTCTGTTCATGCGGGACAGTTTTTCCGTGTGCTTTCCACCGAATATGTGAAGCTTTATGACGGGGCGAAGGAGCTTTTGACCGCCATTAGGGAAGCCGGTGGAAAACTTTATCTTCTGTCCAATGCGCAGCGGATTTTCACGGAATATGAACTGCATCTGCTGGGAATCGCCCCACTCTTTGACGATATTTTTATTTCTTCAGAGTACGGGGTGAAGAAGCCGGAACGCAGATTCTTTGAGATGCTGCTGGATAAGCACGGGCTTAACGTGGCGGAGTCCATTATGATTGGAAATGATTTAAAGAGCGATATTGGAGGAGCAAAATCGGTGGGGCTTGCCACCTACTATATCCACTCCAACATTTCACCGGAGCTTAAGGAGGAGCCCAAGGCAGATTACGTGCAGTTATCCATGGATCTTGCGAAAGTGAAAAATACGCTGCTGTAAGGTTTACTTTTACTGTGTACATGACGATAAAGCAGCTAGAAGCAGTGCCGCATCGGAAATAGGGCTGACGCGGTCTGATTGTGACAGGGGGGACAAACATGAGGATGACAATTAATGCCAATACCGGCACCGGTGGGGAATATCCGGTGAACCAGAACGGAGCCGTTCGGGACAGGCAGCAGCGCCCGGTAAAAAATAATATTTTCGGGGGCGATTTGAAGCCATTCCAGGACCCGGTGGAGGAGAAAAGAAAACAGGCGAGAGAACAGGCGTGGAAGGTTGTGCAGAATGCCTGGGAGAATGATAAGTCCGTGGATGCATCTGTGGCAGCAAGAAAACAGCATTATCAGGAGATGAAGCGGCTGCGGGAGGAAGCATCCGATTCTCTTAAAGATGTAGAGGATGACA
Source organism: Roseburia sp. (assembly GCA_051877675.1). Classification (GTDB taxonomy): domain Bacteria; phylum Bacillota; class Clostridia; order Lachnospirales; family Lachnospiraceae; genus Roseburia. Next base: position 9,733 of record JBJEJC010000111.1, read on the forward strand.
AGGCAGCAATACAGGAGCTGTACGGTGTGGCGGAGGATTCCAGCGAGCAGCAGGAACTGGAGCTTCTGGAGAAGTGGCAGGATTATAAGAATGGAGTAGGTAAATGTCCCACAGAGGAGGAGCTGGATCAGATTGCGGAGATTGGGAAAAAGCCGCTTACAGAGTATCAGACCCGTGCACTGGAGCTCAATGATCAGGCTGCAAAGTTTAAAAAGGATATGAAAGAGGCGGCGCGTCAGATGCGGGATGATGTAAATGACGTAAAGCAAATCGGACTGGAACGGTTAAAAACCCATCCCATGGTGGATGCCAAAGGGCAGGCGGATGCGATTCTTGATGCGGCGAATGACCAAATTCTTGGGATGCTGGTGGAGCAGGCAGTGGATCACATCGATGAGGAACAGGAAGAGCGTGAGGAAGAAGCCAGAAAAGCTTCCGAGCAGAAGAAGGAGGAAGAAGAGCGCTTAGAGGAGCAGGAGGAGCAGCGTGCGGTGGAAAAAGCGCTGATTTTGCAGACGAGGGAAGCTGTTGAGGAAGCAAAGGCGGTGGAACGCCGGCATGAGGCGCCTGATATGGAAATCGAGGATATTCTGGAGCTCACGAATCAGAAACCGGTCGATAGCAAAGAGGTACAGCAGAGTCTCTCCGACATTAAGAGCAGCATGAAGGTGCTGGAAGCTGACCTGAAGGGAATTAAGGTGGACGAGGAAGTATAGGTACAAAAGGAGAACAATATGTGGGTTGCATTCGCTTTTGCATCGGCTTTTTTTGCCGGTGTAACATCAATTCTTGCAAAGTGTGGAATAAAAAAGACGGATTCCAATGTGGCAACCGCAATTCGAACCATTGTGGTGCTGATTTTTTCCTGGATTATGGTGTTACTTGTCGGTTCGCAGGACGAAATCCCACAGGTGGACACCAGAACCTGGGTATTTCTGATTCTATCCGGTCTGGCAACGGGGGCATCCTGGCTCTGCTATTTTAAGGCACTGCAGCTTGGGGATATCAACAAAGTGGTGCCCATCGACAAGTCCAGCACAATCTTGTCCATCCTCATGGCATTTCTCTTTCTACATGAGGAAATCAGTGCCATGAAGCTGGTAGCAGTGGTTTTGATCGGAATCGGTACATATCTTATGATTCAAAAGAAAGAGAACGCCGGAGGTAATGGAGCAGTCGGGAAGTCCTGGCTGCTCTATGCCTGCCTGTCGGCAGTATTTGCTAGTCTTACCTCCATTCTTGGAAAAGTCGGCATGGAAGGGCTGGATTCTAATCTGGGAACCGCGATTCGTACCAGTGTGGTTCTTGTGATGGCGTGGATTGTGGTCTTTGTGACCGGAAAGCAACATACAATCCGTGGAATCGAGGGAAAAGAGCTTGTATTCATCTGCCTGTCCGGTCTGGCAACGGGAGCATCCTGGCTCTGCTATTATAAAGCGCTGCGGGACGGTCTGGCGAGTGTGGTGGTTCCCGTGGATAAGTTAAGCATTCTGATTACGATTGCATTTTCCTATCTGGTATTTCATGAGAAGCTATCGAAGAAGGCGGCGGTGGGACTGTGTCTGATTGTTGTGGGGACGGCTGTCATGCTGATTCCAACGCTGTATTGAGAGTGTGTCGGAACGGGAAATAAATTTGCAGTTTGAAAATGCGCAGAAATATGTTATAGTTCTTTTGTGATAAAACGTTAAAGTGATAAAGAAACAGGGAGGATACACAGAATGTATATTACATGCTTGGATTTGGAAGGTGTACTGGTGCCGGAAATCTGGATTGCGTTTGCGGAGGCAAGCGGGATTCCGGAACTTAAGAGGACCACAAGGGATGAGCCGGATTACGATAAACTGATGCGGTGGAGAATCGGAATTTTAAAGGAGCACGGACTTGGATTAAAGGAGATTCAGGATACGATTGCCACCATCGATCCGATGCCGGGGGCAAAGGAATTTTTGGATGAGCTGCGTTCCTTTTCCCAGGTGATTATTATCAGCGATACCTTTACCCAGTTTGCAAGCCCCCTGATGGAGAAGCTTGGCTGGCCCACAATTTTCTGCAACTCTCTGGAGGTGGCAGAAAACGGTGAGATTACCGGATTCAAGATGCGGATTGAAAACTCCAAACTGACTACGGTTAAGGCGCTGCAGTCCATCGGCTATGACACCATCGCCAGCGGTGACAGCTATAATGACCTTGGCATGATTAAGGCAAGTAAGGCGGGATTTCTATTTAAGAGTACCGAGCAGATTAAAGCTGACAACCCACAGATTCCGGCATTTGAGACATATCCGGAGCTCATGGCAGCAATCCGCGCGGCAATGGAATAAAAAATCAGAAATCCTGTGCGATGAAGTGAAACCATTTCTTTCCGGTTGGCGTCTTTATAGGTAAGAGACCAGAATACAAGGGAGGATATGATATGAGAAAAAGAACACAAGGGTTATTGGCAATTGCTTTGGCAGCAGTGGTTTTTGCAGGATGCGGAGATGCCGGATTGAAGGAGACCAGTTCAGACACGGCATACGCGGTCAGCGGTGACTATGCGCAAAGCAATGGAAGCGGCTGGGATGCCGGTCTTGGAGGTACATACGATTATGAGACCGATGCCGTGGCGGAGGAGGAATCCGGCTGGGATGCGGCGGAGACTTCTGCGGCAGAGGGGGAGCAGACCGGGAATCTGGACAGCATCACACTTCTGGAGGAGAAGCTGGTCTATCATTGCAGCATGGACATTGAGACCACGGAATACCAGAATACCTTAAAGGCGGTCAGAGCAGCCATCGATAAGTATGACGGAATTATTCAGACAGAGAATGAGACGGACAGCAGCTATGACTGGTACTATGAGGATTACAGCAAGACTTATGGTACACTGAGCGATTATCTGCAGGTTCGCATTCCGTCCGCAAACTATAAAAATTTCATCAGCGAGCTGGACGGTGTGGGAAAGGTAGTGGCAAAGCGTACCAGTGTGGAGAACATCACGCAGGCATACTATGATACCACGGTTGAGGTGGAGGCACTTAAGCAGCAGGAGGAGAATCTGCTCTCCATGCTAAAAAGCTGTGAGACCATCGAGGATATGATTGCCGTACAGGATCGGCTGACCGAGGTTCAGACGCAGTTGAACAAGCTCAAGACAGAGCTTCGCTATATGGATGTGGACGTGGCTTATTCCTATGTGAATATCCAGATTTCAGAGGTTATGGAGTACCGTGTGGATCAGACAGAAAATACCTTTATTAACCGGTTGAAGGAGACGTTCGTAGACACGGGAAAAGGATTTCTGGATTTTCTGGAGGGACTGCTGTTTTTGATCATCCATCTGATTCCCTATGCGGTGCTGGTGGCAGTTGTGGTAATCCTTCTGCGCAGACCGGTTCGCAGGTGGAAGGAGAAACGGGCAAGGAAAAAGGAAGAATCAAAGTAGACGGATATAAAAAAGATGGTCCCGGATTTCTGCGGCAGCGCGGAGATTCGGGACTTCTTTCTATTTATAGTAGGAAGGAAAAAGTAAGTTCGCGAGAGCGTGCTCAGAAAGAAGACGGTAAGGATTAGAAGTATTGTGCCGCTGGTTTCATAGTGAATATCTATATTAGTTTAGGAAATAATAATACAATAAAGCGACATAAATATTGACAATTAACATATAAAAATAGTACGATATTCATCGAGGTGAAAGCATGTTAAAAACTTATTTGATGGAGAATTACGGATATAATGAGCCCATATTTCTAAATGATTTAGCTATTGAGGGAATGTCTGAAAATGCAGTTCGCCAGTCGGTAAAGAGACTTGTCGCAAGTGGCTTTTTAGAAAGATATGACAATGGAATTTACTATATACCAAAGAGTGGTGGACTGTTAGGTAAGAGCTATCTTGATCCATCTGTAGTTATTATGCGTAAATATGTGCAAAACAAATCAGAGATTTACGGATATGTAACAGGAATATCTTTTGCCAATCAATTAGGATTAACAACTCAGATGCCTGCGGTTATAGAGGTTGTTACCAACCGTGAGACAACGAATGGACGTATGATTACGGTGGGCTCGCAGAGAGTTAGGGTTAAGAAGCCTGCTATTACGGTTTCTGATTCCAATGCAGAACTTTTACAGCTTTTGGATAGTATTGGTCAGGCTGAAAAATATACCGAACTTACAATAGAAGAAACAATAGAAATTTTGATTTTATATATGAGAAAAAAGCGTTTCACAAAAAAACAGCTATCAGAGGTATCCGCCGTTCTAACCGGTGCGACTGCAAAAAAGATGATTGAATGGGGGATAATTTATGAATTTACATCATGACAGAGAAGCATTTGAAGAATTGATTGTCGGTGCTGCAAATGAGCTTGCAATCCCAACGAATGTAATCGAAAAAGATTATTATGTTACAATCACGCTTAAGGCATTATCAGGAAAATTGGAGGATATGGTATTTAAGGGGGGAACCTCACTTACCAAATGCTACCAGTTGTTAGACCGTTTTTCGGAAGATATTGATATATCTTATACAGCTGAATCAGGAATACCAGGAGAAGCCAGAAAAAGGCAATTAAAAAAGGCTGTTGTTACTACGATGGAGGAATATGGCTTCCCGATTACTAATCTTGATATGACAAGAAGCCGCAGGCATTACAATTGTTATAGAGCGACCTATCCATCTATGTATGAGCAGTCCAATATATTGAAGCCGGAATTGGTGGTTGAAACTTATGTGGCACTGCTTCCGTTTCCGACAACTAAGAGAATGGTTGATAACTTTATTTACCGTTTCTTAAACAAAATTAACCGTCTGGATATAGCAGAAACTTATGATTTGATGCCTTTTGAAATTACAACACAGATCATTGAAAGAACTCTCGCAGATAAAGTTTTTGCGTTATGTGATTACTATATGCAAGGTGAGATTGAGCGCCATTCAAGACATTTGTACGATATCTATAAAATTGTAAACGCTATCGGTATTACAGAGGAATTGATAAAACTGATTCCCGAGGTAAGAGCAGTACGTTCAGAATTGTCCATTTGTCCTTCTGCCAAGGAAGGCGTATGCGTGACAGATATTTTGAATGAAATGATTGAAAGCCAAGCTTACAGAAATGATTATGATGATATAACGTTAGGTTTACTCTTTGTACCGGAAACGTATGATACAGTAATTAAGAGTATCAAGCTGCTTGCGGATAGTGGAATTTGGAATTAAAAAAAAGGTGGTAATTCCGGGGAAAAAATACCAGTTGGAGTTTTCAAGCCAGTAATGGTTTGGAGACTTTTTTAGGCGTGTCTGGAATGTGGGAAATGATAACATTTTTTCCCGCAGCGTGCTATAATAAGAACAGAATTGGCAAAAATATGGATGGAGGTATGAGAGATGACAGGAGAGACATTGCTTCGGGAAGCCCAGGCAGATGCAGCAGGAATCGTGGAAACAAGACGTTATCTGCACACGCATCCCGGAACCGGATTTGATATTGCAGAGACAAAGGAATATGTAAAAGCAGAATTGGAGAAGCTTGGACTTCATCCGCAGGAGTGCGGAAAGGCGGGGCTTGTGGCAACGGTGGGCACAAAGAAGCCGGGAAAGGTATTTCTTCTGCGCGCGGACATGGATGCCCTTCCCATTGAGGAGCAGGCGGACGTGGAATTCTGCTCCACAAACGGGAATATGCATGCCTGCGGTCATGATATGCATACGGCGATGCTGCTGGAAGCGGCAAAGCTTTTAAAGAGCCATGAGGATGAGATTGACGGAACCGTGAAGCTCATGTTCCAGGCGGCGGAGGAGATTTTTGAAGGCTCCCATGACATGATTGCGGCGGGGGTACTTGAGAACCCCAAAGTAGATGCTGCACTCATGATTCATGTGATGGCGGGAATGCCCTTCCCTGCCGGGACGGTGATTGTCTCTGCACCGGGGGTGAGCGCTCCGGCGGCAGATTACTTTGAAATCAAGGTACAAGGGGCAGGCTGTCATGGCTCCATGCCAAATACCGGCGTGGACCCCATCACAGCCGCGGCTCATATCGTGACTGCACTGCAGGAAATTGCGGCACGGGAGTTGGCATTGGGAGACCGGGCAGTGCTCACGATTGGCACGATACATGGAGGTGTGGCGGCAAATGCGATTCCCGATACCGTGACTATGGGCGGCAGTATCCGTACCTTTGACGAGGAGGTTCGGAGCTTTTTGAAAAAACGTCTGACAGAGATTTCGGAATCTGTGGCGGCGACCTTCCGGGCAAGTGCTGCTGTCACCTTCGGAAGCGGATGCCCTACACTTGTAAATGATAAGGAGCTTTCGGAAGCTGTGGCAGGCTACATGAAGGAACTTTTGGGAGAGCAGAGAGCGTTTTCCGTAGCCCAGCTAAGCCAGATGTCAGGTTCTGGCGGCTCCAAGTCAGCAGGCTCTGAGGATTTTGCCTATGTGAGTCAGGAGGTTCCCTCCATCATGCTGGCACTGGCAGCGGGACAGCCGGACAAGGGATATGTGTATCCACAGCATCATCCGAAGGTTATGTTCGACGAGGAAGCACTTCCCGCAGGAAGCGCTGTGTATGCCTATGCGGCGATGCGCTGGCTCTCGGAACACAGATAGGAAACGGATATGACAGCATGTGCAAGGCACATGCTGTCATATCCGTAATAAACGTACTGAGGTAAACGTATTGAAAAAGACGAAATTAAATGTGTTTTTTACATAGTTATGGCGCTTCTTGCCGTAGTAATTATCTATTCGGAATGCGTTCACAGCAATCAGTCAGTCATGTCTATTCCCATACATCTTTCCTTCGTGGGCGAATACAGTCAGAATGGCAGAACTGCTGAAGGAACGGCGAAAGCAGCTTGCAAAAATGGCAGTTTATGTGTTGATGTCTGCGGATTTTGTTTTCATGACGTTATCCCTTGCCGGAGCAATGAGAATTTACGATACAGGCATTTATTGGGCAGCCGGACTGCGCTTATTATGACTGGCTGGAGGGGAAGCTCTATGCGGTTAATCTCTATCATGGAGAATATATGGCACAGTATGGTTGGAGCGAGACAACCAATGCGGGCATGAAGAGAAGGTTGTAAATGACAGAGGTTTCTCTTCTGATTAAAAAATTTTTTTCTTTTTTCGGCAATTTCAGGGGGAATGTGCAACGCTTTTGCAACACTTTATGTGTTATACTATGTAAAAGATACACATGATATGTGTCATGGGAAGACCGCGTGCATTTGAAAAAAGTTTTTAGAGGCTAAAAAATTGAAAATAAATTAGAAAAAAAGTACTATTTGGTGCGCTTTTGGTGCGGTCACTGGTGTATCCTATAAGTACCGGAGTACTAGAGCAGAAAAGTCGGAAGGGAAAATAGCACATGAGAGTATTGATTGCGGACGATGAAAGCCTTGCAAGGGAAGATACAAAAGCAGTTGTCAAAAAAATCAAACCGGAGGCGGAACTGGTCTGTGCAGACAATTATGTGACGGCGCTGGAGGCGGCGCGGGAAAAGAAGATTGATGTGGCAATGCTGGATATTGAAATGCCGGGCATGAGTGGACTGGAGCTTGCGGTAAAGCTGAAGGAAATAAACCCGGATGTGAATATTATATTTGTAACTGCGTACTCAAAATACGCGCTGGAAGCGCATTCGATGTATGCCAGTGGCTATCTGCTAAAGCCGATTGTTGAGGAACAGGCGGTACAGGCATTTTTCAATCTCCGCCATCCGGTGCCTTGTCAGACGAATCGGGAACAGCTTAAAGTGCAGTGTTTTGGCAATTTTGAGGTATTTTATCACGATGAGCCGGTAAATTTTCCCAGGGCGAAGGCGAAGGAGATTTTCGCATACCTGGTGGATTTGAATGGGGCGGCGGCAAATACGGGTGAATTGTGTGCCGTACTCTGGGAGGATTCCACAGAGGTGGAAAAGAACCGTCACTACCTGCGTAACCTGATTTCCGATATTAAGAAAACACTGCATGCCTGTCATGCGGATGAGGTTTTCTGCTGTAAGCGGAACCAGTTTGCCATTGATCCGGATAAAATCCAATGCGACTATTACAATTTTTTGAGGAAAGATGTATCTGCCATCAACAGCTATCACGGCGATTATATGAAGCAATATAGCTGGGCGGAGCTTTCTCTCGGGCGATTTAAATGAACGATAAAACCAGAAAGAAACTAAAACTGGGGAGGTGTAATTATGAAATCCTTTCATTCTAAAATGCTGATTTTGCTTCTCGGAAGTATCCTGGCTGCATCACTGTTAATCGGTGGAGCGGGGATTATAAGTGCCAGACAGGTGGTAAAGGAAGATTCTTCCCAGATTATGAAGCTGATTTGTCGGGAGAAGACGGAGGAAATTGACGCACAGCTTCTTGCCATTGAGCAGTCCGTAGAGACCATTTACCGCTATGCGGACAGCCAGTTTACCGAGGATGAGAGTCTTTGGATGGACAGTAGCTATATGGAACAATACACGGAAAAGGTGAATGATGTATTGAAAAATACCGCGCAGAGTACGGATTGTGCGGTGGCGGTGTATCTGCGGTTCAATCCGGAGATTACCTCGTCAAAAGCGGGGGTTTTCCTTTCCAGAAAAAGCGAGCAGGACGAGTTTATTGCCACGGAGCTTACCGATATTTCCCAGTATGATCCGGAGGATGTCAGTCATGTCGGCTGGTATTATGTGCCGATTGCGAATGGTGGTCCGACCTGGATGGATCCGTATGAAAATAAGAATATCGATATTGAAATGATTTCCTATATCATTCCGATGTATCGCGGGGATACGGTAATCGGTGTGATTGGTATGGATATTGATATCAGTCTGCTGGAGGAAAGCGTCTGTGCGGTTACGGTCTATGACAGCGGATATGCGTTCCTTGCAGCGGCAAACGGGGATATCATATATCATAAAGATTATCCGGATGGAGTCGCAGTGGAGGATTTCGACGAGGACCTGGTGGAACTTGGGAAGACAATCGATCAGAACAAGCGGTCGCAGGAAAAAATCATTTCCTACAAGTGGCATGGGGAAAACAAGCAGATGGTGTTCAAAAAGCTGGTGAACGGAATGTATCTTATCATTACAGTTCCGTCTGCGGAATTGAATCAGGTGCAGAATGGGCTTATTTTACAGTGCATTTCGATTATGCTTGCAGTCCTTGGGGTTGCCGCTGTTTTGAGCGTAAAACTGGTGGGACAGATGACAAAGCCGCTGTCAGAGCTGACGAAGGCAGCGGAGCAGATTGCAAAGGGCGACTGGAATGTGGTAATCCGGTGTGAATCCAAGGATGAAGTGGGAGTGCTGGCGCAGACGCTGCGAGAGACCATAGGGGAACTGAACCGGTATATTAACTACATAAACCGCCTGGTTGACAGGGATACCATGACGGGACTTTACAACCGGCACTATATGACAAAATACTGCCAAAGCTGTACGGAGGATAAGCCGATGGATCTCGGTGTTATCTTCTGTGATCTGAACGGATTAAAGTATGCAAACGACCATTATGGACATTCTGCCGGGGATCAGTTAATCCGGGATTTTTCCGAGCTGTTAAAAGAAGTTTTTCCACAGGATATGTGCTGCCGGATGAGCGGAGACGAATTTGTGGTGTGTGCAGCGAGGGAGAATGAACAGGAGTTTTTGGAGCGTGTGGAGCTTCTGCGCAGGCGAAACAGAGAGCATGACGACCATCCGCTCGCATCCATTGGTGCCTGCTGGGAAAAAAATGTGACTGATATTGAGGAACTGATGAAGGAAGCGGAGAACGTGATGTATCAGGATAAAGAATGTTTCTATCAGGAATTCCCGGATTATCGGAGATAGCGGAGAAGAAAGAATTTATTCAGATTGGAGAGGGAATATGTTTACCGTACGTTCGTTACACGTAGCATTTGAAATATGGGGCTGTATTTTCTGCCTGATAGCAGCCTTTTGTCTTGCCAAGGGAAAAAGTATCCCGCCAATGAAACGCAGACTTCTTATAGGCATGCAGCTTGGAACGTCACTGTTACTTATCATGGACGCCTTTGCATGGGCGTTCCGGGGGTATCCGGGTACACTTGGGTACTACATGGTGCGTATCAGCAATTTTGCGGTATTCCTTATGAACGATGTGATTCTGGTGTTGTTCCATGCCTATGTGTGCTGGCACATTTTTTCGGATGCAGAGGAGAAAAAGCCCCTGCGGGTGCCGCTTATGTACGGAATTGGCGGTCTTGGTATTTTGCTGGTCATCGTGTCTCAGTTTACAAACCTGTATTACTATTTTGACGCGGATAATTTCTATCACAGAAATTCGATGTACCCGTTGTCACTGCTGTTTGGAGTGGCAGGCATGGTGATTGACTTGTCGCTTTTAATCCAGTACCGGAATAAAATCAAAAAGAAGATTTTCATTTCCATGATTTCCTATATTGCGCTGCCTGCGATTGCGCTTATCATTCTGTTCTTTTACTATGGGGCATCTCTGGTCAATATCGCAATTAATATTTCCATGATATTTATGTTCGTGGTGGCGGTTGTGGAGCAGAGCAGGGAACTGACGGAGAAGGAAAAGGAACTGTACGATATGAAAATTGAGGTGATGCTGTCCCAGATTAAGCCTCATTTTATATATAATACACTGACGGCAATCAAACAGTTGTGCCGTACAGACCAGGAACTGGCGGCAGACACGATCGATGAGTTTACCGCTTATCTGCGGGGAAACCTGGAATCCCTGACGATTAAGGAGGCGATTCCTTTTCGGCAGGAGTTAAGCCATGTGAGAAATTACCTTGCCATTGAGAAAAAAAGGTTTGGAGAGAGGCTTCGGATTATCTATGATATTGAAACAGAGAATTTTAAACTCCCGGCGCTGACATTGCAGCCCATCGTGGAGAATGCGGTAAAGCATGGAATCACCAGGAAGCTGGAGGGAGGAACCATCCAGATTTCTACCAGGGAGGAGGATTTGGCATTCGTTATCCGGGTGCAGGATGATGGTGTGGGGTTTGACACGGATGCCCTGCAGCAGGAGAATGGCAGAGAACATGTGGGTATCCAGAATGTCAGAAGCCGTGTGGAGAGTATGTGTGGCGGAAAACTTACAATATACAGTGTCCCGGGACAGGGCTCCCAGGTGGAAATCCGGATTCCGGTGGCAGGGGGCAGAGAGAAGGAGTTATAAAATTATCTGAAAATTTTAGCACTCACCTCTTGACAGTGCTAACAATTGGTGTTATAACTCAATTGTAACAAGGAAAAACAGACGGATATTGGAAGAAAGCAGTATGAAGCAGACGAAAAACTTCCATACTGGAAATAGGATGCAGTATCTGTGTGAATAAGAGGGAGGTAACGCTATGAACATTCAGAAATTTACACAAAAATCAGTAGAAGCCATAAACGATTGTGAAAAGCTTGCCTACGAATATGGAAATCAGGAGATTGAGCAGGAACATCTGCTGGTGGCATTGCTTCGCCAGGAGGACGGACTGATTCCGAAGCTGATTGAGAAGATGGAGATACAGCTTGCCCATTTTGAGGACAATGCCAAGCGCCATCTGGCTGCCCGGGTCAAGGTGTCCGGCGGACAGGTCTTCGTGGGACAGGACTTAAATAAGGTGCTAATCCATGCGGAGGACGAGGCAAAGCAGATGGGAGACGAATATGTTTCTGTGGAGCATCTGTTTTTGTGCCTGATTAAGTATCCAAATAAGGCGATGAAGGAAATCTTTAAAGAGTACGGAATCACCAGGGAGCGGTTTCTACAGGCCCTTTCCACAGTGCGTGGCAATCAGCGTGTGACATCGGATAACCCGGAGGCAACCTATGATACACTGGAGAAATACGGCTATGATATGGTGGAGCGAGCCAGAAATCAGAAGCTGGACCCGGTAATCGGACGTGATGCGGAAATCCGTAACGTGGTGCGTATTCTTTCCCGTAAGACCAAAAACAATCCGGTTCTGATCGGAGAACCCGGTGTCGGAAAAACTGCCGTGGTGGAAGGTCTTGCACAGCGTATTGTCCGGGGAGATGTGCCGGAAGGATTAAAGGATAAGAAGCTGTTTGCTCTGGATATGGGCGCTCTTGTGGCGGGAGCAAAATACCGCGGTGAGTTTGAGGAACGTTTGAAGGCGGTTCTTGATGATATCAAGAATTCGGACGGGCAGATTATTCTTTTCATTGATGAGCTGCACACGATTGTGGGTGCAGGTAAAACGGACGGCGCCATGGATGCGGGACAGTTATTAAAGCCCATGCTTGCCCGTGGTGAGCTGCATTGTATCGGAGCGACGACACTGGATGAATACAGAGAGTATATCGAGAAGGATGCCGCACTGGAACGTCGTTTCCAGCCGGTCACCGTGGATGAGCCTACCGTGGAGGATACAATATCCATTCTCCGTGGGTTAAAGGAACGCTATGAAGTGTTCCATGGAGTGAAGATTACGGACTCTGCACTTGTTTCTGCGGCGGTGCTTTCCAATCGTTATATTTCTGACCGTTTCCTGCCGGATAAGGCGATTGACCTGGTGGATGAGGCGTGTGCCCTGATCAAGACAGAGCTGGATTCCATGCCTACGGAACTGGATGAGCTGAACCGCCGTGTTATGCAGATGGAGATTGAGGAGACGGCATTAAAGAAAGAGACAGACCGTCTGAGCCAGGAGCGTCTTGCAGATTTGCAGAAGGAGCTTGCGGAGCTGCGCGACGAGTTCAGCACGAAGAAGGCGCAGTGGGAGAACGAGAAGAAATCCGTGGAGAAGGTACAGAAGCTGCGAGAGGAGATTGAGAGCATTAAGAACGACATCAAGACGGCACAGCAGAATTATGATCTGGAGAAGGCGGCGGAACTGCAGTATGGAAAACTGCCGCAGCTTCAGAAGCAGTTGGAACTTGAGGAAGAGGAAGTAAAGAAACGCGACCTTTCCCTGGTGCATGAGAACGTCAGTGAGGAGGAAATCGCCCGTATTATTTCCCGCTGGACAGGGATTCCGGTGGCAAAGCTCACCGAGAGCGAGCGCAACAAGGCCCTGCATCTGGATGATGAACTGCACCGCCGTGTAATCGGGCAGGATGAGGGTGTCACCAAGGTGACGGAGGCAATCATCCGTTCTAAAGCGGGCATTAAGGACCCGAGTAAGCCCATTGGTTCGTTCCTGTTTCTTGGACCTACCGGCGTAGGGAAGACGGAGCTGGCAAAAGCACTGGCTGCAAGCCTTTTTGATGATGAAGCCAATATGGTGCGTCTCGACATGAGCGAGTATATGGAGAAATACTCCGTTTCCCGCCTGATTGGAGCGCCTCCCGGATATGTGGGCTATGACGAGGGCGGACAGCTCACCGAGGCAGTCCGCAGAAAGCCGTATTCAGTGGTTCTGTTTGATGAGGTGGAAAAGGCGCACCCGGATGTATTCAATGTGCTGCTTCAGGTATTGGATGACGGGCGGATCACCGATTCCCAGGGGCGGACCGTGGACTTTAAGAACACCATCATTATCATGACCTCGAACCTTGGTTCCTCGCATCTGCTGGAGGGCATTGACGGAAACGGGGATATCAACCCGGAGTGCGAGGAAGCGGTAATGGATGAGGTGCGCGGACATTTCCGTCCAGAGTTTTTAAATCGTCTGGATGAAATCATTATGTTCAAGCCGCTGACGAAGGACAATATCGGAGATATCATCGGTCTTCTCATGAATGATCTCAATAAGCGTCTGGCAGACCGGGAGATTACAGTGGAGCTGACAGACTCTGCGAGACAGTTCATCGTGGATCATGGCTATGACCCGATATACGGTGCAAGACCGTTAAAACGTTTCCTGCAGAAGCATGTGGAAACCCTGTCGGCGAAGCTGATTCTCGCGGATGCCGTGCAGGAAGGGGATACAATCCTTATAGATACCGAAGGTGAAGAATTAGAGGGACGTGTCTTCCGTTGAAAAAGGGATGTATCTTCTGTTAGAAAAGGGACATAGGTTCAAAAGAACCTGTGTCCCTTTTCTAACGGAAGATACGTCCCTTAAAAAAACAGTTGACAAATCTATAGAATGGAGTACAATAAAATTGTACAAAGAAAAACAAATTGTATTTGGAGGTGAAAAATGGCAAATAAAGCGTTTGGTGAGAGAGCGCGGAAACTCCGGCTGGATCATGATATGACCATGGATGCACTTGCGGAAAAGCTTAATATTACGAAGAGCAGAATCAGCATGTGGGAGAACAACGGGACGGTTCCGAGAGAGGATGTTTTAATCCAGTTATCCCAGTTATATGGCGTATCGATAGATTATCTTCTGGGAAATGAGGAACAGGAGGGAAGCAGACCGGAGAACCCCAGGCTGAATTATATTCAGCGCAGCCTTGGCAAGCTGGATGATGAAAGGCTGCAGAAAGCGGAATCCGTTTTAAAAGCTGTGTTTGAAGATATTTTTGACGAAGAGGAGAATCATGGTGACTTATAGACCGGATTTTAAAAAGGCATATGTTCTGGCAAATGAAATCCTGTTAGAGTCACAGCAGATTTGTGAATTTCCTTTTTCCGTTTCCCGTGTAATCCGGGAGATGTCGGATGTAAAATGCTGCAGCTTTGAAAGAGCACGGGAACATCAGGTGGATATAGAAGCATTTGGAAGTAATACGGCGATACTGACTGAGTATGCGGGAAAACTGATTATTTTTTATAATGAACGGCATATTGATGAGAGAATCCGTTTTTCCATGCTTCACGAGATTGGTCATTATCTTCTCAACCATGTGTTCCAGACGAATGATAAGGACTTGTATGAGAAACAGGAGATAGAAACAAATTTTTTTACGGCACAGCTTTTGATGCCGGAACAGCTTCTGTTGGAATTGCAGAGGCGCGGGAAGTGCCTGGATGCCGATGCTGTGGCTGAGTTATTCAAGGTGTCAAAGCCTGCGGCAGTTAAGCGTCTTGAAACCATACAGAAAAGAAACCCCAATTTCCGCTCCAGAGTGGAAAAAGAAAACGATAACCGGATATTGATGAAATATGAAAAATTTCTTGATTCCGTGATGACAGAAAATAAACAAAACAAAGGAGTATGTAAAATGACAAACAAACAAAATCAGAATTATGTATTTATACCCAGATGTACAGAGACAGCAGAGAAGGTGAAAGAGGAATATGCATCGTATGCAATTCCGGCATCCGCACCGAGCATTGTATTTGAGGCGGTGAGAACATCCCAGGCGACATGCGGTGCAAAGAAGAAGACAGAGCGCGTAAAGATATACAAGGATGAGCTTTACAAGAAGGACGTTCCTGCAGAGGGGATTCGTAAGGGAGACCGGAAGCAGCAGGGAAAGATTCATTTTGTCGGAGCGGACAGAAAGGGTGCAGAATACAGAAAATTTGACCTGCAGCATGACGTGGAACACGTGCTTGTTACAGATGCGACAAGCCCCACATTGAAGGAACTTCAGCTTGATTACTCTGTGGTGGGCAGTGATGAGATTGGAAACGGTGATGTTTTCAAGCCGATTATTGTGACAGCGGCATATGTCAATCCGGCAACGGTGGATGAGCTGATAAGACTGAATGTACAGGATTCCAAGGAAATAAAGAATCAGATTGACACAATCGGTGCAGCGCTTACCGGAATAGAGGATTTTTCCGAGCTTTCGGAAGGAATCGTAAGAAAGACGGAGTACCTGACTTTTTGCAGCAGGGTTTTAAGCAACTCCGAATATGACAAGGTTCAGAAGAAGACCGGGAACGGCACGGAGAAGAATAAAAATGATCTGCTTAGGGAGCTTCATGCACAGACCATCAATGCACTGACCGAAGCCTGCAACCCGGAGTATGTTGTGGTGGATGATTTTATGGATGGCAATGGCGATAAGCATGCACAGTTTTTTGCGATGCTGGACATGGAGCAGAAGAAGGTATTTCTCCGTGATAAGGCAGACGGACTGAACCTCGCAGTAGCGGCAGCGTCCGTCATCAGCTCCTATCTGGGCAATCTTTATCTTAAGAAACTGAATGAGAAGCTGCATCAGGAATACGGAATGAAGGGAAACCTGCAGCCGGGGGCAGATCTGACAAAGAAGGAATTTAAAGAACCACTGGCGGAGTTAAAGGCTATCATGGAAAAGCGCGGAGAGAGTCTGGCGGATTTCATGGAGAAATATGCCAAGACATCTTTTGAAAATGTGGCGAACTCTGAGTGGATGCGAAAGTAGAATGGAGAGTAATATATGACAGATTACTATATTGCGGAACCCACCGTTTTAAGAGAGAGCAGTTCCGGCTTTTCTGGCAGATCAATTTCTGAGATTATGTTTGAAAATCGGGAAATCCAGTGTATAGGTGCTGTCGATGAAAATTTTGCCTGTTCCACGATAAGGCAGCTTCTTTATCTGCAAAGGAAGGATTCCCATGCAGAGATTACCATATATATCAACAGCCCGGGAGGAATGCTTTCCGCAGGGCTGATGGTATATGATGCCATGAAGATATGCAGTTGCCCCATTCGTACCGTGTGCATTGGCCATGCAGATCGGGCAGCAGCGCTGATTTTTGCAGCAGGGCAGCGAAGACAGATATTCTGTCACGGCTCTGTTTCGCTGTATGACCCACAGCAGGCAGGAGGCTTTCTCGGATACGGAGAAGACCATTCTGCGTCCGGGCAGAAGAGCGTGCGGACCAGGGAGGAGATGGTACGGATTCTGGCGGAGCGGACCGCAAGGAGCGGGGAGGAGATTTGGCAAAAGCTTGGGGAGGACCGCATACTGTATGCAGAAGATGTTGTGGATTTTGGACTCGCGGATGAAATACTGACAGAGATGTAGATAGGAAAAAGTATGAAAAGAGAACAATTTCAAACAAGCCGTGTCCTGGCGAAAGAACAATTTGTCTGTAACGATACATGGAGGACCGGGCTGAATAATAATGATCTCATTATCGGACCGTCCGGTGCGGGTAAGACAAGAGGATATGTGAGCCCGAATATCAGACGGGGCAATGAAAGTATGGTCGTTACAGACACCAAGGGGAGCCTGTATCACGAATGCAGGCAGAGACTGGAAGAATGCGGGTATGAGGTATTATGTATCGACTTTACGGACTTAAGCAGCGGATGCGGTTATAATCCGCTGGATTTTGTCCGGTATGATGCACAGACCGGTCAATATAACGAACAGGACATTATGACAATTGCGACAGCAATTGTGCCGGTGGGGAAAGAGGAGCGGGAGCCGTTCTGGAGCATTGCGGCACAGGGCGTATTAGAGGCACTCATTGCGTTTGTACTGGAAACACTGCCACAGGAGATGCATACCTTTGAATATGTGGGCAGGCTGCTGGACGGGCTGACGATTGACAGCATCAGTGGCAGAAATGCACAGGAGGTGGTATGTAAGAAGAACCGGATTCGGATTGAGAGCAGAATGTGGAAACGGTTTGGCAGCAGTCATGTCGTGATTTATGAGGAAGAACCGGACCAAAACGGGGGTTTTCCCGCGGTGTTTCCACTGGGGCTGGGAGATCTTATCCGTGAACTTTCTATATTGCATCCCGACAGCTATGCCGTGAAAATGTACAAATCCCAGATTTTGCCCTTCGGGTCAGCAGACAGGACATTTGATTCTGTCCGGTCCATATTGAGCACGGAGATTGCAAGACTGACATTTCGCAGTGTAACAGGTCTGTATAAACGACAGCCCAAGGTGGATATGAAGGCGCTCGGACAGAAAAAAACGGCACTTTTTCTGACGGTAAGCGATACGGACCGCTCGCAGGACAAGCTGGTGAATCTTTTTTACACACAGCTCTTTCAGGAACTGTGCAGAAGTGCAGACCAGGATTACCCGGAGCACTACCTTCCGATGCCGGTGCGTATTTATCTGGACGATTTTGCAACGAACACCTATATAGAGGATTTCGACAAAATTATTTCGGTGATTCGTTCCCGTGAGATTTATGTGAGTATTATTTTGCAGAGTATCTCTCAGTTGGAGGCGCTATACGGGGAGGCGAAGGCGGAAACGATTATCAATAACTGTGATCACTGCCTCTACCTCGGCGGTCAGGATATACGGACAACAGAGTTTATTGGGGTTAAGGCGAATAAAGCTACCAGCACCATCCTTGCAATGCCTTTAGACCATGTTTATCTGTTTGAAAGAGGAAAAGAAGCAATGTATTTACAGAAGTTTACAGAGGAAGTCGTATGAAAGAAGATTCGAGGTTGCCTTTTTCCAATTTACATATTTACCCCATCAATATAGGGTATGACTGGTCGAGATTGGAATCACAGATAGAAAAGGATATGGACTGGTTTGAGAATATGGGGGGTACAGCGGCTGAAATCCTGAATCAGTCCGGAATAAGGTCTGCATATGAGTGCGGTATGAGTACTATGCAGGAGATACAGGACGACTGGAAGGGCAGAGATATCATGAAATGCAGCGATTTGCAGGTCGCAGTAGAAGCGTATGTGAAGATTCCGGGAGAGGAATGGGATCAGGTTGCTCTGATTCCGGAACGGACAGAACAGATTGCGTCCTTATCAGAAATCGGAGAAGTGGAAAAGGGAAAGAAGTTACTTGAGATTTCAGACCTGTATGAGCTTGCAGGGAGTGGGTATCGATGCTTTGTGCAAAGGCGGCAGGAGAAGGAGGGAAAACGTTTTGCGCGTTACGCGGAGATTTTCGGAGACCGATTCGTATTGCGTAAGGCAAAGCTGTGGCAGGAAGGTTATGCCTATGCACCTAATGGCTGCAATTATCTGCTGCTTGCAAATGATAGGGGACATTACATCATATTCCGACCGGATTTCTATGCGGTAACGACATGTGCAAATGTACTGCGTGCGGAAGAACAGATTCGGGAGAATGTCAATCCGTCATTTTCCATAGAGCGTATCGACTATGAGGACCAGGCAGTGTGGGCGCAGATGCAGGACGGAGCTGCCGGTGTGTTTTTACTGGAAAATCATCTTTGCCTTCAGGATTATCCGGAGTGTTACCGGAGACTTGCATACCAGACAGGATATTTAATGCAGTATTATGCACCGTATTATGCGAATGCAATGCGCTGCGGCATATTGCAGGAAGAGCGGATTGGGTTTAGGGAAGCGGTTTGTAAAAAGCTGGGGGTTATATTGCGTCCCGCGGATATAAACCATAGCGAGCAGGATATGGCGGTGGTTCGGGACGGCATCTTATATGAAAGCTTTGACAGCGGTTATCTGGGCGACCGGAAGTACAGAAATGAACATCTGCTGACGAAGACCGGTGCGGTTATCCCCAAAAAGAGAAAGCTGAGAAAGACGCTTGCGATGCTGATTCAGGAGCGTTCAGACAATGGTCCATACCGTTCTACACTTGATTTAATAGAACGGATTTGCCGGATTGATTCATCAAAAGTAGTTGAACTGGAGGCATTAAGCCGTGCATACAACATTGCGCTGCCGGATGGAGATACGGGCATGATTCACTGGGCACTTTTTGCCGCAGGGTATGATTTTACCGGTTTTTTGAATGAGTAACGGAACGTTGGAGGTATTATGAGGATAGGAATTAACTTTGGAACTACAACGACAAGGGGGGCATATGTGAATGCGTCCGGAGAAGCAAAGCAGCTCCCGAATGCTTTCTGCTGGAAGGATATTCCGCCTTATGCGCGGTATCATTTTGAGGGAGTGGACGTGCTGTCAGACGAGGGCGGATCTGGTGAGATGACAAGGATTGTTTCAGGCATGCGCAACATTGCAGAAGCGGTTTCCTGTCAGACAATAGATGGGGCTGTACTCTGTGTGCCAGCGGGGGTGTCTTTCCGGGCACAGTTGTGGGACAGCAGAACAGAACAGAGAATGAAGGAAGCCGGAATTGACAGTCTGGACATGCTAAAGGAATCTGCTGCAGTCGCCTATGCGTATACACAGGAGGATGTGCCTGTTGGGGGAAAAGCATTGGTATATAATCTGGGCGGGGAAAACTTTACTGCCGCTCTGGTACAGAGAAAAAAGGACCAACGCTTTGCTTTGCTGGCAGAGCATACCTTATTAGACTGTGGCGGCAATGCATTGTGTGAGCGGATACTGGAAGATGCGTGGCGTATCATCGGGGAACCCTGTGAGGCAGTTGGAAGCAGCAGAGAGCAGGTATGGCAGCAGCTTTCTGACAGGATGGACTGCATGATACGGCAGCTTAGCAGATGTGGCTCAACAGATATTGTTTACAGAAATACATTCTTTGAGATAACAGAGCCGTATTCACAGGAGCGGTTAGCGACAGTGCTTGAACCGGTCTATCGGAAAACGGAACTGGCGGTGGAGCGGCTTTTGACGGAGACCGGGCTGCAGAAAGAGGACATTTCTCAGGTTTTTCTGGCGGGTAGTTTCAGCCAGCTTCCGTATATCCGGGAACATTTGGAGCAGTTTCTGGGAAAACGTCCCTGCATACTGGAGGATCCGGAAGCTGCCGGGGCAATCGGGGCGGCAGTATATGGGACGCGATATTGTATGAAGGAACGGGAGGAGGAAAAAAATGTATCTGATATATGAAAGACCGGCAGGAGAAGGGGATGTTCATTGCCCCTATCTGGAAGAAATGGGGCAACTGATCAGCTTTGAGTGGGATGATTTTTACAAATGTCCATTCTTTACCGTACAACTGGCGGGAGGCGAGGAATATCTGTATTTGTGCCTCTGGCTGGAACCTTATATGGAATTGATGCAGTCTTTAAGGGCGGCGATGCGGGAGCATGCAGATTTTGTGAAGCTTCGTGGAGAGGTGCAATTTCTTCGTCTGATTGATGAGCAGGAGAATGGCGCTCCGTATTCCAATGAAAATCTGAAAATGGAGGTTTTCAGTGATTATTATGTCAGGAATATAAGAAAACGGATTTATGATGTGGAAAGGTATACATTGAGATAAGGGGGGGCTTGTATGAATGATATCATTTATACCGAATTGAGAGAAAAGGCGCGGGAGATTCAGCTTCTGGAACAGAAGCGGGAGGCGGCAGAAAACGAAACGGCGCGGGAGCAGGTGGCGATGGCGCTGGAGACAGTGGTTGGTTTAAGCGGTATCGCGTTAAAGGAAGGGCTGCTGGCACTGGAAATGAGTGCAGAGACACTGGCAGAGCAACTGATATATAAGGAACATCTGAAGGCGCTGGTGTTCCTTGTGGTGGACGGAACAGATCCGGCATTAATTGAAGAAATCAGTCTGGAAAAATATTTTGCCAGAGATATGAGGGATTATGAGGGGCTGACTTATCTTATTTTCTTAAAGGGAATTCTGGCGATTCAGCAGGGAGAAAATACGTTGAGACTGAAGCGGAGGCTTGAGGCGATGCTTACGGAAGATATCGGGAAGGTGTATGAACGGAGAGCACGGGAAGCCGAAGCAAAGGAGCGGGAAGCGGAACCGGACCTTAGCAGAGTGGATGCGGTCTGCGCAGATAATTATTCCTGGAATATGGGGGATGACGGATATCTGGTAACAAAGCTGTCTGATTATGTCATTGCAAATATGGCGGACCGGGCTTTGCAGCGTCTGCTCCGTGAAATGGAGAATGCTACACTTGCGGTGGCTTTGAAGGGACTGGGAAGTAAGGCAAAGCGTCATGTCTTTGACAATATGTCAAAGCGCCTTGCTGTGATGGTAGCAGATGACATCGAGGACATGGAGGAGGTTCGGACACGTGATATGGCAGAAGCGAATCAGAAGCTTTTGGACACGCTGATTGGTCTGATTGGCATGGGAGAAGTGAGCAGTGCCGAATATGGTTATTTGGGTCTGTTTTTTGATAACTTTAACACGAACATAGAAGGAGATGAAGGCATATGATGTTTTATGAAATGTCAAACGGGAAACTGGAGGAACTTTACAATACGGATATCCGGGAACTGGGATTTTCTGTGCGGGCATATAATCTCTTGAAGAGAGCCGGATATGATTCCCTGGGAGAATTGGCATGTATGACAGTGGAAGAACTGGAGAATATCTGCCCTGTGGGAAAACGTGCACATGCGGAAGTGTTGGATAAACTGACGGAACGGGGTATCTGCCTCCCGACACAGGAAGAAAAACAGCGCCTTCTTGCATCCACGGACCAGGCTGACGTTTTAAGAACGGAGATAAGCAGACTGGAGAAGAAATGCGAGAAAAATCAGGCAAGCCTTGGCAGACTGCGGCAGGAGCAGAAGGAAGAATATGCGAAACGGCAGGAGGCGGTCAATAAAGAAAGAGATATGGCACTGAAAGAAGCCCGGGGCATTGTCAGTACAAGCCCGTATCCGATTGCAAGAATTCTTGAATCCATGTATTTTGGGCAGAGCGCTTATGAGGGATGCTCCTTCTGTAAAATATTTGGACTGTGGGAAAGGGGTTGCCTGCTGGAACAGAGGGAGGATGTGGAACACAGTTGTGAGGAATGTATTGACCAGTTTCTGGCGGAGTATTACAGCCGGAAGGAAGCAGCGAAGTAAGACGATACACACAGCATGGTGAGAAATAAGACAGGGCAGTTCCCACGGCTCGTTGCAAAAAGTGGTTCTCGACTTTTCATCTGCAGGAAGGTATAATAAATTTGATTTTCTTTTGTGAAGAGGGAGAACACGTATGGCATTTGCGCATTTACACGTCCACACGGAGTATAGTCTTCTGGACGGTTCTAATAAGATTCAGGAATATGTAAAGAGAGTAAAGGAACTCGGCATGACAGCGGCGGCTATTACCGATCATGGTGTCATGTTTGGGGTGATTGACTTTTATAAAGAAGCAATGGCAGCGGGGATTAAGCCTATCTTAGGCTGTGAGGTTTATGTGGCACCGGGGTCCCGGCTGGATCGGGAGGCATCCCACGGGGATGACCGGTACTACCATCTGGTTCTGCTTGCGGAGAATAATCAGGGCTATCAGAATCTGATAAAGATTGTTTCCAAGGGCTTTGTGGAAGGATACTACTACAAACCGCGTGTGGATATGGAGGTGCTGCAGCAGTACCATGAGGGCATTATCGCCCTGAGCGCCTGTCTGGCGGGAGAGGTGCAGCGTTATCTGGTACGGGGGCTTTACGAGGAGGCAAAGGAGGTAGCGCTAAAATATCAGAACTGCTTTGGCGCAGGTAATTTTTTCCTGGAACTGCAGGATCACGGCATACCGGAGCAGAAGATGGTAAATCCGCAGCTCATACGCATGAGCCAGGAGACCGGAATTGAACTGGTTGCGACAAATGATGTGCATTATACCTATGCGGAGGATTGGGAGGCACATGATATTCTTTTGTGTATCCAGACTGGAAAGAAGCTTTCCGATGAGAACCGGATGCGTTATGAGGGAGGACAGTATTACGTCAAATCCGAGGAGGAGATGAAAACGCTGTTTCCCTATGCGCTGCAGGCACTGGAGAATACCCAGAAGATTGCGGACCGCTGTCAGGTGGACATTGAATTTGGCGTGACGAAGCTGCCGCGGTTTGATGTGCCGGAGGGGTATACCTCCTGGGAATATCTGAACAAGCTCTGTCATGAGGGGCTGGTGCGCCGTTATCCGGAGCGTCATGAGGAGTTATTGTCCAAGCTGGACTATGAGCTATCCGTCATCCAGAAAATGGGTTATGTGGATTATTTCCTGATTGTATGGGATTTTATCAACTATGCCCGGACGCATGGCATCCCTGTGGGACCCGGAAGGGGGAGCGCGGCAGGAAGCCTTGTGTCCTATACAACGGGAATTACGAATATCGATCCCATTCGTTATAATCTGCTGTTTGAGCGTTTTTTGAACCCTGAGCGTGTGACCATGCCTGATATCGATGTGGACATCAGCGATGAAGGTCGTGGAAAAGTAATTGACTATGTGGTGGAAAAGTATGGAAAAGACTGTGTAACGCAGATTGTGACCTTTGGTACCTTAGGAGCCAGAGGTGTTATAAGAGACGTGGGACGGGTCATGGATCTGCCCTACAGCTTCTGCGATACGATTGCAAAGAATATACCGGCCGGTGAGCTGAATATCACAATTGAAAAGGCGCTTGTCATGAATCCGGAGCTTCGCGCTATGTATGAGGCGGATTCCCAGGTGCATACGTTGATTGATATGGCAAAGCGGTTAGAGGGGCTTCCGCGGCATACCTCCATGCATGCGGCGGGTGTGGTGATTTCACAGAAGGCAATGGATGAGTATGTGCCGCTCTCCCGTGCATCGGATGGAACAATTACCACGCAGTTTGTTATGACTACGATCGAAGAACTCGGGCTTCTTAAGATGGATTTCCTGGGACTGCGTACATTGACGGTGATTGAAGACGCGGTAAAGCTCGTAGAGAAAAACCATGGAATCCGGATCGATGTGGATCATATTGATTACAATGACAATATGGATCCGGATGCGGTTCAGATTGATTATAATGACAGAAATGTTCTGGATTATATCGGAACCGGAAAATGTGAGGGAATGTTCCAGTTGGAAAGTCCCCGGATGCGAAGCTTTATGAAGGAATTAAAGCCCCAGAGTCTTGAGGATGTTATTGCGGGTATTTCCTTGTACCGTCCCGGCCCGATGGACTTTATTCCCAAATACATCAAAGGAAAAAATGAACCGGGCAGTATAACATATGAATGTAAGGAACTGGAACCTATTCTGGAGCCAACCTATGGCTGTATCGTATATCAGGAGCAGGTAATGCAGATTGTACAGAGCCTCGCGGGCTACACCATGGGACAGGCAGATAACATCCGGCGTGCCATGAGCAAGAAGAAGCAGTATGTCATTGATGCGGAACGGCAGAACTTTGTTTACGGAAATGAGGAGAAGGGGATTAACGGCTGTATCAAAAACGGCATACCGGAGGAGGTGGCGAACCGGATTTACGATTCCATGGTGGATTTCGCCAAATATGCCTTCAACAAATCCCATGCGGCGGCGTATGCGGTGGTGGCTTACCAGACTGCTTACCTGAAATATTATTATCCGAAGGAATTCATGGCAGCGCTTATGACTTCCGTTCTCGATAATTCCAGAAAGGTGGCGGAGTATGTATACACCTGCCGTCAGATGGGGATTAAGGTGCTGCTTCCCGATATCAACGAGGGGGAGGGCAAGTTTACCGCGGATGAATCCGGTATTCGCTATGGGCTTTATGCAATTAAGAGCATCGGGCGTCCGGTGGTGGATGCCATTGTGGAGGAGCGGAAAAACAACGGAAAATACACAACGCTTGCCAATTTCGTGGAACGGGTCTGCGGCAGAGAGGTCAACAAACGTGCGGTGGAGAATCTGATCAAGGCAGGAGCCTGTGACAGCTTAGACGGAAACCGGCAGCAGATGCTGCTTGTCTGCAATTCCCTTATCGATGAGCAGAGTCAGGAGAAAAAGAAGTCCGTTGCCGGGCAGATGAGTATGTTTGATTTGTTTTCCGACGAGGAGAAGCAGGCATATCAGGTGAAGTACCCCAATGTGGAGGAATACAGCAAGGAGATTAAGCTTGGTTTTGAGAAGGAAGTTATGGGAATCTATTTAAGCGGGCATCCGCTGGAGGATTACGAGACGACCTGGAGGAACAATATCACCGCAGTTACCGCGGATTTCCTGCTGGATGAGGAGACGGGGGAGACCCGGGTGAAGGAGAATGAACAGGTTACAGTGGGTGGTATGATTACGGGGAAGACCATCAAGTATACGAAGAAGAACAAGACTATGGCGTTCCTTACATTGGAGGATTTGTTCGGGACAGTAGAAATCATTGTATTTCCCAGGGATTATGAGAAGTACCAGCATCTGCTGAACGAGGATGAAAAGGTCTTTATTTCCGGCAGGGCGAATGTGGAGGAAGAAAAGGACGGCAAGCTGGTCTGCGAACGAATCTCTTCTTTTGACGATGTGAAGCGGGTGCTGTGGCTCAAATTTGAGAGCAAAGAAAGCTTTGCGAAAAAGGAACAGGAGCTGTATCATATGCTGGCGGATTCGGATGGAAAGGATGAGGTAATGATTTATATTTCCAATCCGAAAGCACTAAAACAGCTGCCGCCAAACTACAATATTCACATTGACAAAGAGATTGTGAACAATTTAACTAACTTTTTGGGCGAAAATAATGTAAAAGTTGTAGAAAAGGGCATTGAAAAGAGCGCACAAAGAGTTTAAAATAGTAGGGATTAGAGAAATGCAATGGGTATATTTTTATCAGGAGGGAACAGAATACAATGGCAAAAGAGATTAATACCATCGGTGTGCTCACCAGTGGCGGCGATGCACCGGGAATGAATGCAGCCATCCGTGCCGTGGTACGTGAGGCAATTGCAAAGGGAAAGAAAGTAAAGGGAATTAAGCGTGGCTACGCAGGTCTTCTTCAGGAAGAGATTTTTGATATGACCGCAAAGGACGTTTCCGATATCATCCAGCGTGGCGGAACAATTTTACAGACCGCACGCTGTATGGAGTTCACAACTCCGGAAGGGCAGCAGAAGGGTGCTGAGATCTGCAGAAAGAATAATATCGATGGCGTGGTTGTAATCGGTGGTGACGGTTCCTTCAAGGGAGCGCAGAAGCTTGCCGCACTTGGCATCAATACCATCGGACTTCCGGGAACCATCGATTTGGATATCGCATGTACCGAGTACACCATCGGTTTTGATACCGCAGTTAATACGGCAATGGAAGCAATTGATAAGGTGCGTGATACCTCTACCTCCCATGAGCGTTGCAGCATCATCGAGGTTATGGGACGCGGTGCCGGATACATTGCACTGTGGTGTGGTATTGCCAACGGAGCGGAGGACATCCTGCTCCCGGAGAAATATGATTTTGATGAGCAGAAGATTGTAAATCATATCATCGAGAACAGAAAGCGCGGCAAACAGCACCACATCATCATCAACGCAGAGGGCATCGGCCACTCCGCAAGTATGGCGAAGCGTATCGAGGCAGCTACCGGTGTGGAGACCCGTGCGACCATTCTGGGTCATATGCAGCGTGGCGGAAGCCCCACCTGTAAGGATCGTGTCTATGCTTCTACTATGGGAGCTATGGCAGTGGATCTGCTCTGCGAGGGCAAGTCAAACCGTATTGTTGGCTACCGCCATGGAGATTTTGTGGATTTTGATATTGACGAAGCGCTGGCTATGGAGAAGTCCATTCCGGAGTATCAGTTCGAGATCAGCAAGAATCTTTCTCTTTAATACAGAGGAAAAATACATAGAGCTGACGCATCACAAGAGTACCGTTGGTGCGTCGGCTTTTTTGTTTGGAAGGAGCTTATGTTTATGATTACAAGTACCGGAAATCAGCAGATGAAAAATCTCATGCTGCTCCAGAAGAAGGCAAAGGCGCGGAACGAGCAGGGCGTTTTTGTGGTGGAGGGCAGGAAGATGTTCCAGGAGGTGCCGAAGGAATGGCTTCGCAGGGTGTATGTGGCGGAGAGCTTCCGGGACGAACATGGGGAACTGCTTTCGGATTGCGATTGTGAGATTGTTTCGGATGCCGTGTTCAAGAGTGTTTCGGACACGCAGACCCCCCAGGGAATCCTGTGTCTGGTTCAGATGCCGCACTACGAACTGTCCCGGCTTCTGGCGGGAGAGCGGACAAGTCTTCTGGTGCTGGAGAGTATCCAGGACCCGGGCAATCTGGGAACGATGCTGCGCACCGGAGAGGGAGCCGGCATTACAGGCGTAATCATGAATCGGACCACGGTGGATCTGTTCAACCCCAAGACCATCCGTTCCACCATGGGAAGTATTTACCGGGTGCCGTTTTATATCAGCGAAAATCTGCCCGATACGATAGAACAGTTAAAGCAGCAGGGTGTATCGGTCTATGCGGCGCATCTGAAAGGAAAAATTGCATATGATGAACCGGATTACCGGAAAGCGTCGGCATTTCTGATTGGAAATGAGGGAAACGGGCTTTCCGATGAACTGGCAGAACTGGCGGACTGCTATATCCGGATTCCGATGGAAGGACAGGTGGAGTCCTTGAATGCGGCGGTTTCTGCATCGCTTCTGATGTATGAGGCACACCGTCAGAGAAGACAATAGAAAGGGAACTGCCTGAGGCGGCAGGGAGGAAGAGAATAATATGCGTATCTGGTTGAAAATCGTAAAGGACAATCATCTGCTTCGGGATTTGACAGTGGAGGATGATTCCGGGGAAACAAGGACCCATAAGATTTTTGCTGCTCTCGAGCAGGCGTGTTATGCCTTTGATTTGGGAAAACCGATCTGGCTGGATTCCAATGTGGCAGAATTCAAGCGTCTCGCCAAAACCAGGTTCCGGCAGGACAGCTTTATCGAGCATATCGAATTTGATTTTCTGGAGCTTCAGGTGATTGAGGAGGACTAGAGTTGGAAAAGATAAAGGAATTTTTGAAAAAGAAAAATATTGAATTATCCGCAAAGCGGTATTTTATCGATGCGCTGGGTGCCATGGCGCAGGGCTTGTTTGCGTCCCTTCTGATCGGAACCATTGTGGGCACGCTCGGAACCCAGCTTGGAATTGAAATACTGGTGACCATCGGGGCTTATGCAAAGGCGGCAGTGGGACCGGCGATGGCGGTGGCAATCGGCTTTGCATTGCAGGCACCGCCGCTGGTGCTGTTCTCTCTGGCAGCGGTGGGGGCAGCGGCAAACGAGCTGGGCGGCGCAGGAGGACCGCTGGCGGTTCTGGTGGTGACCATATTTGCAGCAGAGTTTGGTAAACTTGTTTCTAAGGAAACAAAAATAGATATCATCGTGACGCCCTTTGTGACTATTTTTGTGGGCGTGGGATTATCCATGTGGTGGGCACCCGCCATCGGAACAGCGGCGAGCGCCGTGGGAGGTGCCATCATGTGGGCAACGGAGCTGCAGCCCTTCTTTATGGGAATCCTTGTGTCTGTGATTGTCGGAATCGCACTGACGCTCCCCATCAGCAGCGCTGCCATCTGTGCGGCACTGGGGCTGACCGGGCTTGCAGGAGGCGCAGCGCTTGCGGGCTGCTGCGCACAGATGGTGGGCTTTGCGGTGGCAAGCTTTAAGGAAAACAAATGGGGCGGTCTTCTGTCTCAGGGCATCGGGACCTCTATGTTACAGATGGGAAATATCGTGCGCAACCCGCGTATCTGGCTTCCGGCAATCCTGACCTCTGCCATAACCGGACCGATATCGACCTGCATTTTCAAACTGGAGATGAATGGCGCAGCGATTTCCTCCGGTATGGGAACCTGCGGACTGGTGGGACAGATTGGTGTTTACACCGGATGGCTTTCAGACATTGCGACCGGTGCGAAAACCGGAATTACCGCCATGGACTGGTGCGGGCTGCTTCTCATTTCCTTCATTCTGCCGGGTGTGCTTTCCTGGCTGTTTACCGTGCTGTTTCGCAGGCTGGGCTGGATTAAGGAAGGGGATATGAAGCTGGATTTATAGAAAGCGGAGAGGAAACCGGAACAATGAGCAGAATTTTAATTGTTGAAGATGATACGGATATCAACCGTTTGCTGCAGAAAATCCTGCAAAAAGAGGGCTATACGGTGACAGCCGCTTTTTCCGGAACGGAGGCGCAGCTACGGTTCTCCATGGAAAGCTTTGACCTGATCCTGTGTGATTTGATGATTCCGGGAATCAGCGGAGAGGAACTGATTGCGGAAATCCGTCAGAGCAGTAACGTGCCAATCATTGCCCTGACAGCGAAGCTGGCACTGGATGACAAGGTAAATGTGCTGGAAATCGGTGCGGATGATTATGTCACCAAGCCCTTTGAACCACGGGAACTTCTGGTGCGTATAAAGGCGCAGCTAAGGCGGAGCGGTTACGCCGGGAAAAATCCTGCTGTTGAGGTGGAGACTGGTGCGGCAGGACAGCAGCGGGATACGCTTGCCTTTCGTGACATTACGTTGCATGTGACGTCGCGTGTTGTTACAGTAAAGAATGTGGAAATAGAGCTGACTGCCCATGAATTTGATCTGCTTCAGGTCATGATGGAGAAGCCGGGAAATGTGTTTTCCAAGGACAGCCTCTATGAGGCGGTCTGGAAAAACGGTTACTATGGGGAAGACAACACGGTCAGTGTCCATATCAGCAATCTCAGAAAGAAAATTGCTGCCGTGACCGAAGAAGAATACATCCAGACCGTGTGGGGAATCGGATACAGACTGCGTTAGAAAAAACACTCCGCGAGGATTCTTCTTTAAGAATTCTTTACACTTTCTTTCGGACTTATTTGTAAAAAAAAGATATGCTGGAACTATCAAGGGAACAGAAAGAGAGGATAAGATGAGCGAAATCGTATTGAAACTGGAGCACATCACCAAGGAGTATCAGGGTGTGAAAGCGCTTGATGATGTTTCCATACAAGTGAAACGCGGAGAAATTTATGGATTGGTAGGAAATAACGGTGCGGGAAAAACGACGCTGATGCGCCTTGTGTCGGGGCAGACATTCCCGGATGCGGGTATCATCCGGTTATTTGACAGCACTGTGGAGCCGGAGCTTCGATTAAGCAGACAGCGCACCGGAGTATTGATTGAGGAGCCGGGATTCTATGCGGACATGACGGCGGCGCAGAATCTGGAATATTTCCGTATGCAGTTTGGCATTCCGGGAAAGGATGCAGTGGAGAAGGCACTTGCGCAGGTCGGTTTGGAACATACCGGGAAAAAGAAATTCAAACAGTTTTCAATGGGAATGCGCCAGCGTCTGGGTATTGCGCTTGCCCTGATGAAGACGCCGGAGCTGCTGATTCTGGATGAGCCGATCAATGGTCTTGATCCGGCAGGAATCATCGAGGTTCGTCAGATGCTCCTTGATATCAACCAGAAGCATAATACCACGATTCTGATTTCCAGTCATATTCTGGCAGAATTGGAGAATGTGGTGACCTGTTACGGCTTTTTAAGTCGCGGAAAGCTGCTGGAGGAGATTGGCGCAAAGGAGCTGGCAGAAAAGTGCGGTGTATTCTTAAACATTGCGGTGGATCAGCCGGAAAAAATGTGCTTACTTCTGGAAAAAGAGCTTGGCTTCCGAAATTATAAGGTGTACCCGGACCGGCACATTCATTTATATGAGGGAATCGACGAAGCAAACCGGATCTGCTCCGTGGCGGTGAATGGGGATGTGAGCATTCAGGGAATCGCGAAGCAGCGGATGAGCCTGGAAAATTATTATATGAATCTGGTGGAGGGCTGTTAGGATGATGAACTATATTAAGAGTGAATGTTATCGTATTTTGCACAATAAAAAATTCTGGGTGCTGGAGCTTGTGTGTGCCGGTCTTTTGACAGCAATGGTACTGGTTCTGTGGTATTTCCAGACCTTTACGGAAGCATTTCCTTATGGGAACACCCGGTTTGCATTGTCGAATATTTATTGCTCTATGACCGGATTCATGTATGTGGCGGCAGTGTTCATGCTGATATTTTCCGACAGTGAGAACAAGAATCACACGATTAAGAATTCCGTGGCATCCGGAATACGCAGAAGTACGATTTTCGGAGGAAGGTTTGTTGCCGCGGCTATTTTTACCACGACTACTTATGTAGCTCTGATAGCAGTATTTGCTGCGCTCAGTTACGCATTACTGTTGCATTCCGGGGAGGGAGAGTACGGAATTCTTCTGGGTGCCAGTGCAGCCGGTTCCACCTGCCTTTTTGCAGCCCTCGCGGGAACCCATCTGTTTCTGATGCTCAGTGAGAATGAGAGTACGGCACTGCTGTGGAGCGTAGCAATATTGGTAGGGATTCCTACCATCTTCAAGCTGCTGGGCTATAAGGTTCCACTGTTTCGCTGGATTGCCGCATTATTTCCATTTAATGTGCTGTCCGATTACGGGGATGCCACCCTTACCCTGCAGGTGAACCGCGGGCTGGCATGGCAGACCTTCCTGGTTGGGGCAGCCTGGCTGGTTGGATTTCTTGTGATTGGTATGATTCGTTTTCAGAAAAAGGAAGTAAAATAAATGGTCGTTGTCTGTATCCTGCTTACAATTTTATGTATCTTTCTGCTTATCCGTTTTTTCAGCCTGAAAATTGGCATTCTTAGGCTGGAGGAGTCGTTTCGGGCTGCCTGTGGAAATCGGCAGGGGGAGCAGCATATCTGCTGCAGTGTGCCGGATAAGCATTTAGAGAAGCTGGCAGCGGAGTGCAACCGGTATATCAGCGAATTTTACAGGGAGCGCTACCAGCACGCAAATGAGGTCACCACCATCCGCCGGGAAATCACAAACCTTTCCCATGACCTGCGAACCCCGATTACCTCTATCATCGGCTACGTGGATCTGATGGCGGAGGAGGGAATGACGCAGGAGCAGACGGAGAATCTTGCGGTGGTAAAGCGCAGAGCAGAGGATTTGAACGAATTGATTGAGCAGTTGTATGACTATGTCCGACTGGAAAATATGGAACTGAAGCCGCAAAAAAAGCGGCTGGATTTATTCCGTATTTTCCGGGAGCATCTGCTTCGGTTCTACGATGAATTTGAAAAGAAGGGAATCGCGTTACAGTTGGAGTTCCCTAAGGAGGAGGCACCCATATGGATCGATGGGGACCCCGTTTTTCTGGAGCGGGTGTTCTCAAATCTTACCTCCAATACGATTAAGTATTGCGGGGGAAGGGCATCCATTTCCCTGCGGCGGGAGCAGGAAGACAGCCGTGCGGTCATCACTTACCGGTCTCCCCGGGGCGGCTTAAGTGACTATGATATTCACCATTTATTTGACCGTTATTACCAGAAGGATCAAAGCCGCAGCAACAGCCGCAGCAGCGGGCTGGGACTTACCATTGCGAAGCTGTATGTTGAGCAGATGGGAGGCAGGATAAGCGCATGGGGAGATGTGGAGGAGCTGTATATAGAGATTGCGTTTGCGGGGGCAGAGCCGGAGAGGCTTTTGCATTTGAGGGAAAAAAGGTATTAATCGGGTAGAAGGCAGGAAGATTATAAAAAAACTGGAAATTTTTCCGATATTCCGGCATAGAATCAAAAAGTGTGTTATAATGTTCCTATAGCAGTGAGCGAGTGCCACTGCGACCAACGGGGACAGAGAAGGTACGCAACATTTTTGGTTTGGAGGGATTACATGGAAAAACCGTTCACATTAAGCGACGGGGTGGACGATTGGAACACCACAATATTTTTATATAGATCTGCATTGAAGGAAGTGGGTACGAAGCTGGAGATTTTAAACGATGAATTTCAGCAGGTACACCAGTATAACCCGATTGAATACATAAAATCCCGGATTAAGTCGCCGGAGAGCATTGTGAAGAAGCTGAAGCGCTATGGCTATGAGTCTTCCATTGACAACATGGTAAATTACGTGAATGATATTGCGGGGATTCGGATTGTCTGCTCTTTTACGTCAGATATCTACAAACTGGCAGAGATGATCGGAAGGCAGAATGACCTGACGGTGATTTCCGTTAAGGATTACATCAAACACCCGAAGGAGAGTGGCTATAAGAGTTACCACATGCTGGTGACTGTGCCGATTTTTTTATCGGACCGGATTATCGATACGAAGGTGGAGATTCAGATTCGTACCATGGCGATGGACTTCTGGGCAAGCTTAGAGCACAAGATTTATTACAAGTTCGAGGGCAATGCACCGGAATATATCAGCAGAGACTTAAGAGAATGCTCCGGAATCGTTTCCATGCTGGATGCAAAGATGCTTCAGCTCAATGAGGCCATTCTGGAGGCGAAAGCCGCGCAGGAGGAAGAAACGGGTGCAGTATAATTATGATTTTGAAGTAGCAGCGCTACTTGTCATGATAATTGTTTTGTTGCATTTTCTGTTCACACGTCAGTTTGCCACGGAGAAGGTGAGCAGCTTTTTTGCGCTGCTTCTGGCGTGTGCCGGAGAGTCGGCGCTAAATATTATATCGAGTGTCGCTCTGGCAAATGCAGAGATTGTTCCGATTTTCTGGAACAAGCTTTTTGCATTTGCTTTTTTTGCCCTTGAGGGATTGAGCTCTTATCTGATTTTTCATTATTTTATGGTGCTCTGCGCAGTCCGCATTCAGGATAAAATGTGGCTGCAGATTGCGGGAAAACTGCCGTTTCTGTTTTTTGAAGCAGCACTCTGCCTGACTCCGTTCATTGGATTTTTCTATTATTTTGAGGGAAATAAATATCGGCAGGGCTTCGGAGCGGCCTTTGGGTATTATTATATTATTTATTATATACTGTTGAGTCTGTTCGTGTTCCTGTGGAACTGGAAGAAGGTGGATCGGCGCACAAAGGGGATTCTTTTGATTTATTCGGTTACGGCGGTCTTTGCAGTCTGCATCCAGTTTATGGCGAGGGGAATGCTGCTCACCGGATCTGGAAATGCGATTATCCTGCTGATTATGTACCTGTCGCTGCAGAATCCCGGTGAGATGATTGATCCTGTTACCCGAGTGGGAAACGAGCAGGCATTTCAGGTGCAGTTGAAGGGATATATTGACCGGAATATGAAAGTGTGGATTGTCACGTTAAGCATGCAACGGCTGCATCGGATTAACCGGTTGCTTGGCGTAGAGAACAGCAATCTTGTTCTGGAGGAGGTCGGGGATTTCCTCCGGCATGTGGTGGGAGAACGGAAGGTGTTTCGGAATACGCCGGAAACCTTTTCTGTTCTGTTACTGGACGAGCAGGAAAAGAATATGCTGCTGACTGCTGTACATGAGCGTTTTCAGAAGGAATGGAATGTGCAGGAAAACCATATTGTGGTAAACACGGCGGTGATTGTACAGCAGTACCCCAGGGATTTTGACAGCATGGAAGAATATGTGGAAATGCAGGACTTTATGCTGGAGCAGGCGCACAAGGCAGAGCATCTTTCTGTGCTGGATGCTGCGGACCGGACGGCGGATGATTACCGACGCAGGGAAAGGGTGGAGGAGGCGCTGGAGCGTGCCCTGCAGGAACATAAAATCGGGGTGCATTATCAGCCGATTTATTCCCTGAAGGAGAAGCGTATTGTTTCACTGGAGGCGCTGGCACGCTTGTACGATGAGGAACTGGGCTACATTCCGCCGGATGAATTTATCGAACTGGCGGAGAAGAACGGAAGCATTATTGCATTGGGGGAGCAGGTTCTGGAGGAGAGCTGCCGTTTTCTGGCAAAGCATGTGCTTTCCAATGAATCCCTGGGCATCAGTTCCATTCAGGTGAATGTGTCTGTGGCGCAATGCTTCCGACTGAATCTGGAGGAGACGGTGCTTCCCATCATGGAGAAATATCATATACCACCGGCGATGATTACGCTGGAACTCACGGAGGGCATTGCGGTGCAGATGCCGGAGCTGATGCTGCGGCACATGGAGGAGCTTGGAAAATGCGGAGTCGGGTTTGCCATGGATGATTACGGAAGCGGCAATTCCAACTGCTCCTATCTTATCCGCTTCCCCTTTGCGGAAGTGAAAATTGATAAAGAAATTGTGTGGGCATATTTTAAGAGCGAGACGGCAAAAATTGTTCTGGAGAATGAGATTCGCACCATCCGGCAGTTGGGCAGACAGATTGTGGCAGAGGGGATTGAAAGCAAGGAGCAGAGCGATGCCATGGAGCAGCTTGGCGTGGAGTATATCCAGGGCTACTATTACGGAAAGCCCATGCCGGAGTCGGAATGTCTCCGCTATATCCGCAAATTTAATCAGACAACCGTAGAATATGGAAGGGCATAATATAGGAATGAATATCATCAATCTGGAAAATATCACAAAAACATACACCGAAAGGAAGCTTTTACAAAAAGCTTCCTTTTATCTGGCAGAGGGGGAAAAAGTCGGGGTCATCGGAATCAACGGCACCGGAAAGTCCACATTGCTTAAAATCATTGCGGGGCTGGAGGAACCGGATGAGGGAACCGTGGTAAAAGCAAATCATCTTGTGGTGCGCTATCTGCCGCAGAATCCTGCCTTTGACCCGGAGCATTCGGTGCTTGAAAGCGTATTGGCAGGCTGTGGTCAGGACACAGAGCATTGGAATCTGGAGAGTGATGCAAAGACGCTTTTGACGAAGCTTGGGATTACAGATTTTTCCAGAAAGACGGGGGAGCTTTCCGGCGGACAGCGCAAGCGTCTGGCGCTGGCGGCGGCAGTGCTTACCCCCTGCGACGTGCTGCTTTTAGATGAGCCTACCAACCACCTGGATTCCGCCATGGCGGACTGGCTGGAGGATTTCCTAAA
>JBJEJC010000112.1:0-10233 GCA_051877675.1 Roseburia sp.
AATATATTCTTCCGGGTCAGGTAGAAAGCTGTCAGCTTGAAATGGGCATGACAAAGCTTGAACCGGGAAGTGTATGGAATACCATGCCCTGCCACACCCACGACAGACGCATGGAAGTCTACCTGTATTTCGATATGCCGGAGGATGCGCTGGTAATGCACTATATGGGCGAGCCGACCGAGACAAGACATATCGTAATGCGCAACGAGCAGGCCGTGATTTCTCCCAGTTGGTCCATCCACTCCGGCTGCGGCACCCAGGCGTACACCTTTATCTGGGGGATGGTAGGCGAGAACCAGGATTTCGATGACATGGACGGTGTTGCCATGAAGGACCTTATGTAAAAGAAAGGACATATGATTTCATGAAAATTGCATTGATTAACGAAAACAGCCAGGCGGCTAAAAATGAAATGATCTGCTCTACGCTGAAATCCGTAGTAGAGCCGATGGGACACGAGGTATTCAACTACGGAATGTACTCCGCTGAGGATCCACACCAACTCACCTATGTGCAGAACGGTATTCTTGCCGCTGTTTTATTGAACTCCGGCGCTGCGGATTTTGTCATTACCGGATGTGGTACCGGAGAGGGCGCCATGCTAGCCTGCAATGCGTTCCCGCAGGTATTATGCGGACATATTGAATCCCCGCTGGATGCTTATCTTTTCTCTCAGGTAAATGACGGAAACTGTATCGCACTCCCCTTCGCAGAAAACTTCGGCTGGGGCGGCGAGCTGAACCTGACCTATATTTTCGAGAAATTGTTCTGTGCACCGGGCGGCGGCGGATATCCGAAGGAACGTGTGGTTCCGGAACAGCGGAATAAGAAAATCCTGGACGAGGTCAAGAAGGTCACCCACAGAGATCTGGTATCCATTTTAAAGGAATTGGATTCGGAGCTGGTAAAGGGTGCTTTAAGCGGCGAACACTTCGCCGAGTACTTCTTTGCCAACTGCAAGGATGATGCCATTGCAGCCTGCGTAAAGGAAATTCTGGCTTAGTTTTCTCTGTACTAAAGAATTACAGAAAAGTTCCGTCCATTGTAATAAATGGACGGAACTTTTCTGTTACCTCTGCTTCTATAATTTTGCATCAAAATGCTGTCCCACCTGCTTCTCCGCGTCGGTCTGGACATAATCGCTACGGCTGGCAAACGACACGTCTTTTACCTTCTGAATCAGTTCCTCCACCGTGGATGCCGTTACCGTCACCAGCTCCGTCTTTCCGTGCTCCTTCCTTAGTTCCCTTGCCTCCTTAAGCTGTATCTCCCTTGCTTCTTCTTTTGCCTCTTTGGCAGCCTCTTTCTTTTCCTGTGCCTTCTCCTCTGCCTTCTTCTCAATGCGCTCCTTCTGCGCAGCCAGGGATTTGTCCACCACCGCAAAATAAGACGCAGTTCCGTTATCATTTATCTTAATTCCGTAGGATTTCACCCCGGAATCAGTAAGCCCGCTCTTCATCTGCGCAATCTGTGTCCTTGCATTGGTAATAATTCCCTCGTACTTTTCCCGGTATGCCTCATCCTCCGCCATTTTCTCAATCTTCTCCTCGTCAATGAGAACCACGGTTTTCCCGGGAGCTGCATATCTGGACGCATTCGCTTCTGCCCGATCCTTCTCCTCACTGCTTACCAGAATAAAGTCCATATCGGAAAATTTGCTTTTTAACTGTTCGTAATATTTCTGTGCCTTGTCAGAAAGTTCCGGATTGCCGATGGTACGACCATACGTCTTGCCGGCTTTCTCTGTTTTCCCGGTTCTGTTTGTTTTGCTGTAGGCTGACACGTTTTCTGCCACCTGACTCATTGTTCCTGTGTTCATCGTAATCTGACCTCCTTCTCCAAGCTTCCTTATATATCTTATATCGGCATGCCGCCTTCGCATATTAATCTCAAATAAAATTCATGAAATCGTAGCCGGTCCGACGTTTTCTTTAATCACAGGTAAAAATATAATATCCTGCCAGCATACAGAGAATGATCAGAATGAAGCCGAAAAAACGGTTATGGATGACTAGCATTACCAGCATCCCCATGGCAAAACAAAATAAGGCAAATCCAAGCAGACGTTTCATTCTGTCCTCCAAAATAAAAAAGCATATATCATTTCTAATATATGCTTTCCCATTCTTATCTTTTCCTGTTTTCTATGCTTCCTCTTTATTTACGGCGTCCTTTAATTTCTCCTCCATCTCCTTCGCTGCCGCCTCCTTGGCTACCGGGTCCGTCTCCGCCGCACTGCTCTCTGTCGAAGCTTTGTCTCCTCTGGAAGCAAACTTATTTACAAAATCCGGCACCATATCAAGAATTTTTGTAACACCATCCTGATTCTTGACGTTTACCAGCTTCGTGGAACCATTCTGGATGACTAAAACTGCACTTGGCATAATTTTCCCGCCCATACCACCGGCTCCGCTGTTCTTCTTCTCCTGGGCAAAGGCTCCCGCCGCTACACCAAAGGATACATCCACAAGCGGAAGGATAATGGTGTCACCGATATGAATGGCGTCTCCAACTACCGTTTTCGTCGTAATAAAACTATCCATTCCCTTGAACAAAGATTCCACCGTTGTTTTAAAATTGAGATCTGACATACAAAATACCCCTTTCTATTTCTCTTTATGAATCAGCCGTTTCCGACATTATTTCCGGAAGCGGGCAAGTACACTTCGCACATCCTTTTCCTTAATCAGACGGATGCAGCTACAAAGCAGATGAATCAGCCGGATTCTTCCCTGAATCGAAAAATCGCCTCTGACATATAGTTCCTCCGCCTCAAAGTCCGGGCAGATGTGAATGTCATACTGATAAATGGCAGGGAAAACAGCAATTCCACCAAGCACCTGTCCCGTCAATGCCGGGTCTCCCATAGAAAACTCCAAATCCGTATGAATCCTGCGGAATTTAAAATGCCGCAGCAGATAAAGAAGTTCTCTCCAGATGAAAACAAGTGCATTTTTAATAGTTTCGTCCATAAGGACGTTTTTTATGTTTTTTATGTCTTTTATTTTCTCCGGCAGATTGGTCAGAAGCTTCCGGATTTTTTCCGTCATCCGGCGGATGGTTTCCAGAATATCATTTACTTTCTGCCGGATTCTTTCGAAAACAGACTGCCTGCCCTGTACTTTTTGCTCCGGCTTGGCATCCTTTTCCGCCGTTTTCGTTTTTTCTTCCGTTTCCGCCACTTCCGCGTTTCCATCCGGTTTCTTTGCCGCTTCCGCGTTTCCATCCGGCTCCCCCGCAGTCTCCGCGTTTTCATCCGGCTCCCCCGCTTCCGCCTCTTCGCCGGCTTCCTCCGCCTCACCTCTCCGGCTTTTCTGCCGGATTCCAAGTATCTTAAGACAGGATTCCATCTCCCCGTCCTGATACACAAACATATAAGAAATGCTATGAAGCAGCCAATATACGCTGCCCCGGACTAAAGTATCCTTTTCCCGGATGCTTCCCATAACCCGGTAGCGAACCGGCACAAAAAGAATCACGGCAAGCAGGATAAGAATAAGTCCTAAAACCGCAAGCAGGATAATGCCGATTATTTTTAAAATCAATAAGATGACTGCCATCTCAGTCCCCATGCCCTTTCTGCCTGTGGCAGTTTAAATCCTGCATATGGCTTCTCTCCTGCAAAAAGCTCCGGACATCAAATCCCCCTGTCTGCTGATATACCTCATCGACAATGGAGACCGCCACAGTGAGCGCTTCCTCATAGCCCTTTGCCAGTCCCACCACATAAAGCTCCCTCTTGGGATAAGCCTTCTGTAAAAGTTCCCGTGAAGGAATAATGTCTAACAGGTCCTTCCCATTGGATGCCAGACTTATGACATAGATATCAATCTGTCCTGCATTGTGACGGATTTTCCATTTTATTTTATTTGTCTTATGTATGATGCTTTCTCCTACATACAAATCCTCATACCATACCATGCAAAATCCTCATATCACCCGTTTCAATAATACTTATGGCTCCCCCACAAATTACTTTTCTTCAACTCCAGATACTCATTATACGCCTTCTCCAGAATCTGCTTCTCATTTGGGAATTTCAGCAGATGATACGCCTCATGAAACTTATAATACCCGGAATCCATAAAATATTCTTCACGCTGTGGTTTGCTGTAATAGTTGTCCGCCATCATAAGATACCAGTGAACCTCCTTCTCCACGGTATCCTCCGGAACCGTAAAGCTGTACTGGCTCTTTCCGACATATTTGATGATGCCTGCCTTGACACCCGTCTCCTCAAAGACCTCACGAATTGCCGTATCCTTATACTCCTCACCGGCTTCCACGGTTCCCTTGGGAAGCACCCAGCCCTCATATTTATTCTTGTAGTTTTTGTACAAGAGCAGTATCTTGCCACGGAATATTACCACACCACCACAACTCGTTGCCTCTATCATTGCAATACCTCCTGATGTGGTCTTAAACTAGATTTTAGTATAATACTTTTCGTGATTTTGCGCAACTCCTGATGCCCATTTCCCGAAAAAGCTCTTTTAATCATAATATGCATCAAAAATCTGTCTGGCAATTGGTACTGCAAACTCACTTCCCGAACCGGAATTTTCCACAATCACTGCCACAGCAATGTCCTCCGTGTCATACTGGTGTGCAAACCCCACAAACCAGGAATGACAGGCATCGGAACCGTCCTTAAACTCCGCAGAGCCGGTCTTACCATATGCCTGGTAGCTGTCACTCTGAAGTTTCTTGCCGGTGCCCTCCTCCACCACATAACGCATATACTGCTTTAAAAGTCTTGCATCATCCTGACTCATCAAGGTTCCGTAGCCGGATGGGGAGAATTCCTTTACCGTGACACCATTATAATTCTCTGTATGGTCAATCACATAGGGATTCATCAGTACACCATCATTGGCAATGGCACTGACCACCAGCGCCATGTGGAACGGCGTCACCAGCGTTTTCCCCTGCCCGATGGAGGTCTGCATGATTTCTCCCGTAGTGGCACTGGAGGCATCCAGTGTGAAGCTGCTCATGGAATACGGAAAACTGGTGGGAAGTTCTGTATTAAACAGCATACTTTCACACAATTGTGCAAACGAGTCGATATCTAATGTTGTTCCAAGGGATGCAAAGGATGCATTGCAGGAATTCGCAAAGGAATCCCGCAAATCCTCAGCGCCATGGCTGATGCTGTTATAGCAGCGGATTGTCTGGTCATCCAGAGAAAAACTTCCTGAACAGTTAAACGCATAGGACTCATAATCCGCATTTTCATGGACATACTCTAAGGCAGTAAAAATCTTAAAGGTGGAGCCGGGCGGGTAAAGCCCCTGGGTAGCACGGTTTACCAGCACAGAGCTGTCATTCTCTCCCGAAATCAGTTCTTCCCATTCCGCACCGATGTTATTCGGGTCAAAGTCCGGTTTCGACACCATGGCAAGAATTTTCCCGGTGGCTGGCTCTAAAACCACCACCGCCCCGTCATAGCTGCCCAGCGCATTGTAGGCAACCGACTGCAGTTCTGAATTGAGGGTTGTCACCACATTATCACCGATACTCTTTTCCCCCTGCAGTTCATCCGCCGTTTTCTCCAGGAAAAAGGCGTTGGAACGCAGCAGATTGAAATTCGCAATGGATTCAATCCCACTCCTCCCATTGGTGGAATAACCCACCACATGG
The DNA here is from genome assembly GCA_051877675.1 of Roseburia sp. Taxonomy (GTDB): domain Bacteria; phylum Bacillota; class Clostridia; order Lachnospirales; family Lachnospiraceae; genus Roseburia. Next base: position 5,644 of record JBJEJC010000112.1, read on the forward strand.
GCAAAGACTCTGCCATAGGGATAATTTCTGGTCTCATTGCCCTCCGAGTCCGTCAGCGTCTGCGCCAGAATCTTCCCGTCCGCGGAAAGGATTTCCCCGCGCACCACCTGCTGTGCAAAAATCTCCTGCCTGCTGTTGTAGGGATTATTGATAAAGTCCTCACTGCGAAAAAACTGGAAATAGGCAAAGTATCCGATCAGACATAAAAATACCGCCAGGAAGGAATATGTGATTACAGCAAATTCCCGGTTTTTACTTGGTTTTTTCGGCTGCTTTTCTCTCATGATTCTCTCCTTCCTCCTGCCTTATAATATAAAGTCCCTGAATAATTGCGAACAAAATCATCGTGGCAAACAGGGAACTTCCCCCGTAGCTCACCAGCGGCAGCGTCACACCGGTGGATGGGATAAACTTCGTCACACCGCCGATGGTTAAAAAGACCTGAAATGCATATACAGTGCCAAGCCCCAGCGCTACCAGCTTATAAAACTGATCCTTCATCTGCATTGCCACATTGAGGAACATTAAAAAGCAGCTTATGCAGACCAGAATCACGCACAATGCGAAAATTCCTCCCATCTCCTCCGAGATGGCAGAAAAAATGAAATCCTGTTCCACCACCGGTATCTTTGCAGGTGTTCCCTGATAAAGCCCCATACCGAACCATCCGCCGGTTCCGATGGCAAACAGGGACTGACAAATCTGATAGCCCTCATCATCAATAACACTTAACGGGTCTTTCCATGCCAGCACGCGAACCCGTACATGGGAAAACAGCTTGTAGGCAATTACCGCTGCCACACTTCCCGCAAGAAGTCCCCCCGCAAGATAGCCTGCCTTTTTTGTTGCCACATACAGCATCACCAGATAGGTGATGAAAAAAATAAGGGCACCGCCCAGATCCCTGGAAAAAACAAGTATCAGCACATGGGTAGCCGCCACCGCCGTGGTGATGCATACCTGCCTGAAATCATTCACCCGGTACAGCATGGATGCCACAAAAAAAACAAAAAGAATCTTGATAAATTCTGATGGCTGCAAAGACACACCGGCAATGGAAATGGAAATTTTCGCCCCATAACTGGTGGAACCCAAAACCGCCACTGCAAGGAGACCCGCCACTCCAACCACCGCGTAAAGCCAGGTCAGATTCCGCACAAAGCGCACCTGGCTTACCAGATAGGGAATCACCAGTGTGAGCGCAGCGGAAACCGCGGCAATCAGATACTGCTTTAACGCCTTTTCATAGGAAATCCGGGTAAGAATGATAAATCCCACCGTCAGCAGCATACACATATTATTTAAAACCAGCCTGGAAGCCTTTTTATAAATCACACGGTAGAGAGCCTGAATCGCGGTAAGAAGAATCACCTGCATCACATAAAAGCCAATCATCTGCTCATCATCCGTCACCGCGTAAATCACACAGAAGGCGTCAAGATGGATCAGATATATCAGCATCATCTGCCGATGGAACATCCATTCCCGTTTTTCCGCATCGATTCTGGACCGGAATACCGCAAAGCACTCATAGGCATAAAATGCGAACAAAAATATCATGATATATTTGGATACTTCTACAATGATATTTGTCATAAAATTATTCTACCCCTCTTTTATAGTGCCCGTTGGTGTAGGCTCCCGCAAAGCCCTCCGTCACAGTCAGCCGCCCCTTTAGAAAAATCTGCCGGTAACGTGTCAGGATTTCTTCTGCCTGTTTCTCCGATTCCGTGGTAAAGGCAAGCCGGTAATACCGGATTCCCATCCTTTCAAAATCACGGCGGTATGCAAACAGCACCAACGGTGTACTATTGTATATCGTATTGTAACATTCCGCACAATTATTTTTCACCGGGAAAAATTTTCCATAGCGATCCTTTAAGTAGGTAATCTGCGGATTTCTGTCACAGCTTCCCATGTTGGCATGGACACACTGTGCTGAAGTCATAAGCGGAAGGCTGCCATAGATGACAAGCTCGCTGTTCCGGTTGTCTCTCCCGAAAAGCTCCTTCCGGTTCAGTTCATAGGGAACCGTATCCCGAAGCGGCCTAAACTCCCCAAAAAACGCCTTTGCACGGTTATTGTATGTATAAAGGCTCTGGTCTATTATAACAGGAAGATTTAATTTTTCTTTGATAAATTGCAGCGAGTCAAAGCTTTTCGCCACCACACCGTCCAGATTGAGCGTCGCAAGCTTCGGGCAGATTCCGTCATAAAACTCCGCCGCAGACTGCCGGAATACTGCCGGAAAAATAAAATATGCCCGTTTTCCCGCGGACTTTATCTTTTTTACATCCTCCTGCAAGCCGGTACACAGACTCTCTCTGGTGTAGCAGGAGCTGTCCAGATACACATCCGCCACTTCCCCGGCAGCAAGTACCACAGAAAGCAGACCCCGGCTTTCCACCGAAACTGCAAGACTTTCGCACATATCCTCTGTGTCTTTTGTCTGCGGCCCGGTATGATCCTGCGTTTGTACAATCTCCGCAGCAGAATCCTTCTCCAGTCCGGGAATAGGTTCCGTCACGGAAGCATACTCCTCCTGGGAAACAGTTTTTGGCAGATCCCGCCGGAAACGTTTCACCAGTTCTTCCTTCAACTGCTCTAAGCCCTCACGGCGCAGCCCGTTTAGCGCCTGCACCGGAAGAAATAAATCCCCGCAAATCTCCACTGAGAGATTTTCAAAAAGAAATGGTGTATTTCCCGTCTTTCTCAGATTTGCCTCCACTTTCTCCTTTGTCAGCGGCTGGCTTTTTGCCGGCTGCGGCACATCCCCCTGCAGGGTAACCGTCGTCTCACCACAGCTTAATTCCAGTATAGCAGGAAAATCTTGCGATAATCTTAACTTTCCATTGATTTTTTCTTTGATTTCCGTCTGGATATAGCGCTCCCTCACCTCATCCTGCAGCACTTCATTGCTTCTGGCATGATTCGGCTTATCAAAGGTAATCATCTCTTTCCCGTTATGCCGTACATAATAACCTTCTGTAAATCCGCTGCGGTTTCCCAGCTCCGAAAGCTTCTTAAGATCCTCCTTTGTCACAGCATAACGCCCGGGGTCCGCAAAATACCGGTCAATATACTCCCGGTATACAGACACCACCCCCGCCGCATACTCCGCCTGTTTCATCCTTCCCTCTATCTTAAAGGAATACACGCCGCTTTCAATCAGCCTTGGAATCAGCTCTATGGTACACAGATCCTTCGGACTTAAGACATAGCATTCCTGGTCCCTCCCATTTCCCGGAACAGGATGCTTTTTGGCATCATACACCTCGTAGGGAAGACGGCAGGGCTGGGCACATCTGCCCCGGTTACCGCTTCTTCCCCCCAGCATACTGCTTAACAGACACTGCCCGGAATAACAGTAGCAAAGCGCTCCGTGCACAAAGCTTTCCAGCTCAATCCCCACCTCCCGGTGAATCGCAGAAATCTCCGCAAAGGACAATTCCCGCGCCGTCACTACCCGGGAAGCCCCCAGTTCTTTCATCATCCTTGCTCCATAAACTCCGGTAATGGTCATCTGGGTGCTGGTATGAATGGCAAGGTCCGGAAATTCCTCTCTGATAAAAGAAAAGGCCCCCATATCCTGGACAATCACCGCATCCAGTCCCTGCCTGTAGTACGGCAGCAGGTACGCATAAAGCTCCCTCTCCAGCTCCTGCTCCTTAAGCAGGGTGTTTACCGTAAGATATACCTGCCGCCCGTGAATGTGGGCATAATCAATTGCCGCAAGAAGTTCCGCCTCATCAAAATTGTTCGCATAGGCGCGTGCCCCAAACTGACTGCCACCCAGATATACGGCATCCGCTCCCGCTGAGATTACCGCGCGAAAAGTCTCAAAGGATCCTGCCGGTGCCAGAAGTTCTATTTTTTTTAAATTCTTTTCTTCCATTTCTATCTCCATAGTTCCATCTGAAAAAAGGAGAAGGGACGAAAACTACTCGTCCCCTCCGTTCTTTCTGCCTTCGGCCTTTCTCGTATTCTGTGGATGCGCCGGCTCTCCCGCCTTCTTCATATCCGGTGTCTTCTCCGCACCGGAAAGCTTTCCTAAAAGCTTGTCCTCTAAGGAAGCCTCCAGCCGTGCTTTATTCAACAGAAGCTCCTTGTTCTGAGCTTCCAGTTCCTTCAATGCCTTCTCATCACTCTCTGTCTTAATCTGATTGGAAATTAAATCATGTTTTAAATTGTATATTTCTTTATCCTTCGCCTCAAGCTCCAATTCCAGCTTTTCTACCTGGGACTTCGCCTTAAAATAGTCATCTGCAATATTGAGCTGGAGCAGAGTGGCTTTCATATCACCGGGAAGCCGTCGGAATCCCTCCATGCTGTCATATTCATTTATCTTATTATTAATGTAAGCAGCCACCTTCTGGAGGTATTCCTCTCCCTCATAGCCGCTCAGCTTATATACCTTACCGCCGATGATTACCTCAGCACTGGTTTTCTCCGACATCTTCTGTTCCTCCCTGATGCAAATATGCACTAATATTATAAAAGGATTTGTACAGAAAATCAACTATTTTCGTCACTTCTCAGCTCCGAAAGGTAAATTCTGTTTTATACCTGCCAATTTTATAAAATGTGTGT
>JBJEJC010000113.1:0-44913 GCA_051877675.1 Roseburia sp.
GCACGGGCAGCCTCTATAGATGCATTGAGTGAAAGAAGATTGGTCTGATCTGCAATCTCTTCAATTGTCTGGATTATGCCAACCACCTGCTCGGATGTCTCATGTATTTTCTGCACGGCTTGCATCATCTGTCCCATCTTTTCCTGACTTTGTTCCATCATGTTGGTAACATGTCCTGTCTCGTCAGCAGCTTGTTTCGCATCTTCCTTGCTTTCCTCCACCTGCTCTGCCACCGATATGGATGTTGCTACTAACTCCTCGACTGCCGCAGCTTGTGTTCCGGCACCTTCCGCCAATCCCTGGGCTGCATTCGCCAGCTCATTTGCGCTGGATGCCACCATTTGAGAACTATCACTAATACTCTGCATCACGTCATTCATGGATCTGGAAATATTAAGTAATGCCACTTTTAATTGCTGGAACTCACCTACATAGTCCTGCTCTAATTCTATACCAAGCTTTCCAACTGAAATCTGATCCAGAGCATGGGAAGCTTCATTCAGATATACAATGTACTCCTTTAATCTGTTTACTGTCTCCCCAATGGAATTTCCCAGCTCGCCGATTTCGTTCTCAGATGACACCTCTAACGAGACATCCAAATCCCCGGCAGCAAGTTTCTGCGCGGTCTCATTCAGCTCCATAATCGGTTTTGCCAAGGCTGCCGCACTCTTTCGAATACTTCGCATTACCACGATAACGCCTGCTGCAAACAGTACCGCCAGCGCGACAATAATCTCTATCAGTGTAGAATAATACTCCAAAAACGGCATACTGCTGATTACAATATATCCGGTTTCTCCTGCTTCCTGAACACGTCCGTATTTAGCTGTTCCGTTTACCCGATACTTCAGGGACTGATTTGCCTGATTCGCGATTGCTGTCACAACGTTATCAGATACTCCCACGTCTGCAATATTCTGCTGTATCAGATCCGTCTGCGGGTGATAGAGCAATGTTCCGCTTGCAGATACCAGCAAAACATACCCGGTCCTGCCGATCTTATACTCGCTCATTACCTCGGTCACATGCTCCATAGAAATATCAAGTCCCGCTGCGCCAAGCACGGTTCCGTTTTCATCATAAACCGGAGATACGGCACTCAAAATTGTAAGCCCGGTACTTGAATCCACATAGGGTTCTGTCAGTACCGTCTTCCCTGTCTCAATACATGTATACCAGGCACGCCCTGTAATGTCCCAACCGTCTGTGGACGTAAAACCATCCGATTGTGTAATCATACTGGCATCCAAATCTGCAATCCATGCCGCCATGATATTATTTGCATCTGCCGCTGCGGTATTTACCAGGTATTTATTTACCGTATCCATGTCGGAGGCGTCCAAAATGTTATCTCCTGCCTTTGTCTCCTGCAGCACAGCACGTATCTGCGGATTAAGCGCCAACACCTCAGCTTCTCTCTCGTATTTCTCAAAAAAACCTGCCAATTGGTTTGCTGCCGACTCCGATTCCAACGTCAGCTCCGATTTACGAGATGATGTTGTCGTCAACCAAACCATGTAGATTGTAAAAATCTCCACGAAAATAAATACAATCAGTACACTTTTTCCTATCTGGGCGCGAATTTCATCCGCAATACGATGTTTTCCATCCGCCCTCCCTTTTATTCGTTTTCCCATAACCGTCTCTCCTTTGGTATGTTTTATGAATATCTCTATTATAGTACTTTCCTACTGACCATGCAATAAATTGTTAGTTTTTTTTGCTTTCCAAGAATCATTTTCTGATATTTTTCGTTTGAAGCATAAAAACTCATTATTGCCCCTAGCCCTTTTGCGAGATATAATCCCATCTTTGACAGTTGGAAGGAGTGCAACGTCTCGCAAGCCCGGTATCTAATTTATAAGAGGGAGGTGCTTTTTTGACTTCGGACTGAATGGCAATGATATTGTATTTGAACTTGTACGGATTGCTTAGCTTTCGGCAGTGGATTTGTATGCCAGTGACAGCCTTTGAAGCATTAGGAGAATAACTCCGGCATTTGTGGAAAAAACAGAACCATTGAATAAGAAAAGCGGCTCCGGAACACAACGTTTCCTAGAGCCGCTTTTTTTGACAAATTCCGAACTGCCTAGATATTCTGTTTCAGGCAGATCTTAATATCATCCTCAGCATTGCTGATTAGCCGTAAATCGAAGGTATCCACCAGATACTGCAGCACATTCGGACTCAAAAATGCCGGCAGAGTCGGTCCCAGATAAATGCCCTTCACGCCCAGACTCAGTAATGCCAGCAGGTCAGCAACTGCCTTTTGCTCATACCATGATACTATAAGTGATAGTGGGAGTCCGTTCACGTCTGTATTAAAAGCATCTGCCAGAGCGGTTACAATTCGTATGGCGGAATACACATCATTGCATTGCCCTACATCCAGGAGCCTTGGCAGTCCTGCCACTTCTCCGAAATCCAGTTTGTTAAACCGGTATTTTCCACATGCCAGCGTTAAAATCATACAGTCTTGCGGAACCATCTTCGCAAATTCCGTATAATAGTTTCGCCCGGGTCTTGCCCCATCACAGCCGCCAATCAGGAAGAAATGCCGGATTTTTCCTGTTTTTACGGCATCCACAATTTTTTCAGCATAACTTAGTGTGGCATGATGCCCGAATCCCACCAATATCTCCTGCGGCTCCTGGTCTTCGGGATAACCGCCCAGTTCAATTGCCTGCTGGATAATTTCGCTGAAATCTTTGTCTCCGTTTTCGTTTTTTCCGATATGCTTTACACCTTCCCAGCCCACAACGTTTGTACTGTAGATACGGTCTTTATAGCTCTCTCTTGGACGCATCAGGCAGTTTGTCGTCATCAAAATACATCCCGGAAGGTTGTCGAACTGCTTTTGCTGATCCTGCCAGGCCCCTCCAAAATTTCCGACAAGATGAGGATATTTTTTCAGCCCCTCATATCCATGGCACGGCAGCATTTCACCGTGCGTATACACATTGATACCTGTCCCCTTAGTCTGCTCCAGCAGCATTTCCAGATCCTTTAAGTCATGACCTGAAACAATAATAAAAGGTCCTTTCTTCATATGGATATTAACTCCGTGCGGAGCCGGATTTCCATAAACCGTTGTGTTGGCTTCGTCCAGCTTTTTCATCACTTCAATTGCCATTTCTCCGGTACGCATGGTCATTCGGATCAGTTCTTCTACCGTGAGACTGTCGTCAGTGAGTGCCTCCAATGCCTGAATATAAAAATTATCTACCTGATCACTGTAATAGCCCAGTTCTCTCGCTTGATGTCCGTAGGCGCTGATACCTTTCAGCCCATATAAAATTGTCTGCCTCAACGAACGAATATCCGGGTCTAAGGATTTATCGTACATAATTCCTGCCAGAGGTGCATCCTTTAACATCTCCGTTTTTGTTTCCGGAAGATTATAGAAAGCGTGGGCTGTGTGATTTGCCGTCTCGCCCGCCATGTTCCGCAGATTTTCTTTGATTTCCTGCGATTTTCTCAATAATTCTACGTGCACGTCCGCATCAAAATTAACATTCGTAAGCGTTGTGAAAAGAACATTTTCGATAAAACGGATCACGCTTTTATCGATAGTCTGTCCATTCTCCAGCAGAATTTTTCCGTAACAGCTAATTCCTTTGATTTGCAAAATCAGCAAATCCTGCAGATTGGCAATTTCCGGTGTCTTCCCACAAACACCCAGCTTCGTGCATCCTTTTCCATTTGCTGTCTGCTCACATTGATAACAAAACATCTCATATCCCAAATCCATATTATTACTCATATGCCGACCGTCCTTTTTTACATTGTCTGTTCGCGGAAATAGTATCCGCTGATATATGAAAAATATACTTATTGCGGAGCTGTTTTTGCATTTGAGAAATGGATAAAAAGGCGTTTTTATATTTTATGTTTTAACGATAAAAAGCGCAATAAAAATTATTGCGCAAGAAAAAAAGACTGGATATTGTAAAAAATGGCATGAAAGAACCTTGAATTTAGTAATTCATTGACAATTGTGTGCGGTTTTATCATCAGATATAATAAGTATAGAGAAAAGAAAAAATAAAAGAAATGCGCAATTGCGCATAAGGGGAAAACATGAGCAATGGGAAAAAGATGGAAGTTGCTGAAATTGCGCAAAAACTTGGAATTTCAGCAACGACTGTTTCGAGAGCACTTTCCGGAAAAGGAAGGCTCAGTGAAGCAACAAAAAAGAGAATTTTCGAATATATTGAAGAAAATCAAATTGAGCCGCATATCAGAACCTCCAAATACAGCGATAAAAAGACTATGAATATTGCAGTGGTTGTTCCGGGCGATTCGGATTATGCGGAGCTTCCGTATTTTACACGGATGCTGATGACACTGTATGACTTTTTTCAGGTGCGTGGTTACAACATTGTTTTGATAAAGACACGTGCAGATGATATCAGTGCTTTAAAGGAAGTGGTAAAAAAACATAAAATTGATGGGGCAGTGCTGACAAGAATTTTGGATAATTGTGCGGATATTGAATTTCTAAAAGAAAAGGATGTACCGTTTGTGGTGACAGGAACGCTTGAGGATGCTTCGGTATATCAGGTCGATGTTGATCAGCGGGGCGGTTGCCATGATTTGACAAACATTCTTTTTAAGACGGGTGTCAGAAAAACAGCGCTGTTTTGCGGGAGTTTAAAACAGTCTGTAACACAAAGCAGAATGGACGGATACCTGGATGCAGTGAGGGAAAACGATCTGCCAATAGAATATCATCTGATTGTTGAGAATGCGGCAGATGCAAATGTGTTGGAAAAAGCAATCGGAGATATTTTAAAAGAACAGGTGGAGTGTGTGATCTGCAGTGATGATGGAATCTGTGTTTCCCTGCTGAATTATTTCAGGCAACTTGGAATTGCAGTTCCCAGAGACATCCGGGTGGCATCTTTCTTTAACAGTATGATTTTAGAGGAGGCAAATTCCTCCATTACCAGTATCGACTTTGATATCAGAGAGCTTGGAAAAGCTGCAGGAGGAATGCTGGTACGTCTGCTTGAAGGAGAGAATTGTGAGAAGCGCAAGGTATTGGGATATAAGATTTTAATCAAGGAATCCACAATGTTTATGATGGAAAAATAAAAATTGTGCAGCTGCCGGATGGCGGACAGCAAAACAGAAGCCGCTGCCACGCGCACAAAATATAGAAGCAAAAATCAGGAGAGGAAAAGAAAATGGAATTTATTATGGGCGCGGACATTTCATCCCTGCAGGCGATGGAAGACTGTGGAGCAAAATATTTTGATATAGATGGGAAGCAGAAGGATGCAATTGAGATACTTAAGGAGCATGGTGTGAATTATATCAGACTTCGTATCTGGAATAATCCCACAACATCTTTTGACCGCGGAGATTACTGCAATTTAGAAAATACACTGCTTATGGCAAAAAGAGTAAAAGAAGCCGGTTTAAAGCTGCTTTTGGATTTTCATTACTGCGACAGCTGGGCAGACTGGAAAAGCCAGACAATACCGGCAGCCTGGAGAGGACAGAACGAAAAAGAACTTGCAGATAGTGTTTATGTATATACAAAGCAGGTGTTAAAGGCACTGGCTGAGGAAAATGCCTATCCGGAAATGGTTCAGATTGGAAATGAAATCGGCTGTGGCCTGCTGTGGGATTTTGGAAACTTAGAGCATCCGGAAAATATGGCACTTTTCTTAAACCATGGCATTAAGGCTGTGCGGGAGATGCAGCAGGAAAATGAGAGAACAGAAGTGATGATTCATATTGAGTGCGGGGCAGATGTTCCAAGATGCGAGGCTTTTTTTAAAGAATTGGAAAAGCATGGAGTGACAGATTATGACGTAATCGGATTATCCTATTACCCATACTGGGCAGGCTCCTATGAGAATTTTTCCAGGAATCTGAAAAACATTGCGAAACATTTTGGAAGACCAGTTGTGGTGACAGAAACGGCGTTTCCTTTTACCGATGAGTCAAACGATGACACACCGAATGTGGTGACGTCAAAACTGACGGAGGAAACAATGGGGCTTACCGCTTCTGTGGAGAATCAGCGGAAGGTATTAGAAGATGTCATTGGACTTGTAAAAAAAGAGAAAAACGGATATGGCATTTTTTATTGGGAACCGGTCTGGTACAACGTAAAAGGAGTCGGCGCAATGAAGGGTGTCGGCAACGAATGGGAAAATCAGGCGATGTTTGATAAAAATGGGAGGGCACTCGACAGTTTACATGCGTTTGAAATGTGAGGAAAAGGAAATGCATCAAAAAAGGTATGGGGGAATGAAGCGTGTGACAGGCGTTCTGCTGACAGCATTTCTTACGGCAGGAACGATGGGAAATGGAACGATACACGCATCAGAGCAGAATGAAGAGGAAAGTATGCTGCGAAGCAGTATACGTGATACGATTTCTTATGAGGAGTACTTAAAGGCACATGAGGCTGCAGTGACCCCGGCGGAAGAAATAATTGTTTACGGCGGGGATTTTAAAGAAGCATCGGAGGGCTTTGAGAAGCTTGACTCCTACGAGGGTGTGCAGAATTCATGCGCGCTTACCCAGGAGGAGGGCAGTATTACATATGAGGTCGGGGTAAAAGAGGCGGGACTTTACCAACTGGAAATGACCTATTATCCTATTGCAGGAAAAAACAATGATATCGGACGCTGTGTGTATATTAACGGACAGATTCCTTATGACGAGGCACAATACTTTGAATTTACCCGTATCTGGAAAGACGCAGGAGCAATCACACAGGATGCAAGGGAGAATGATGTCAGACCGAAGCAGGAGGAAGCCCCGGCGTGGATTAGCGCTTATTTTACAGACAGCAATGGATTTTATCAGGATGCCATGTATTTTTACCTTGAGAAGGGCATCAACACGATTACATTAGAATCTACACAGGAACCGGTGGTAATCGGGCAGCTTACATTAAAGCAGCAGGAAAAAGCCATGACATATGATGCATATCAGGCAGCAAATAAAGCTGCCGGATATCAGACGGCTAAGGCGGACGCGATTAAGATACAGGCGGAAGAAGCGCTTTATAAGTCAGACTCTACGTTATACCCGATTACGGATAGAAGCTCGCCGCTGACGGAGCCGCAGAATGCAGCTAAAACAAGGCTGAATACTATCGGTGGTTCCAATTGGAGCATGAACGGGCAGTGGATCAGTTGGGAATTGGACGTACCGGAGGATGGACTTTATGAGATTTCCTTAAAGTACCGTCAGAATAAGAATCAGGGTGTAACGGTAGTACGCTCATTGTACCTGGATGGAGAGATTCCGTTCGAGGAAGCTTCCCAGTTCTCCTTTTATTATGATAATGAGTGGCAGATAGCAACACTGGGAAACGAACAGGGGAACTATGAGTTTTATCTGACCAGAGGGACACATACACTTACGCTTATGGTGGCATTGGACGAAGAACTTGCAGAAATTCTCGGAATGACAGATGAGTGCGTAGCTGCACTGAATCAGGCGTACCGCCAGCTCCTGATGGTAATCGGAACATCACCGGATACCATGCGTGATTACCAGCTTGAGAAAAAAACACCGGAAACACTGGCGCTGCTTAAGGAACAGTACGAGGTAATGTTGGAAATCGAGAAGCGTGTAAAGGCTTATGCGGAGGGCTCGAAAGGAAGTCAGACAGCAACGATTCAAAATCTTGTAAATCAGTTGCAGATTATGACGGAGAAGCCGGAAAAAATAGCGAAGCAATGGTCGGCTTTTAAAGACAATATCGTGGCGCTAAGCTCATGGGAACTGTCCATGGAGCAGCAGCCGCTGGAACTGGATTACATTTTACTGCATCAGGCGGAATGTGAACTGCCGGAGGTGAAGGCAGGATTTTTTGCATCTGTGGTGCACGAAGCAAAGCAGTTTGCGGCAAGCTTTGTGGAAGATTATGACAGCATCGGAAATGTTTACAGTGAAGAAGAAGCCTTAGAGGTATGGATTCTTGCAGACAGTACTGCAATCAACAGTCAGTCAGGAAGCGGACGCGATCAGGCAACGGTGGTAAAGGATCTGGTAGATAACTATTTTGTGCCGGAAACAGGAATTTCAGTCAATGTCAAGCTGGTGAACAAGGACGTTCTCTTATCGGCAACTCTGGCAGGGGAAGGCCCGGATGTTGCCTTAAACGTGGCAGGGAAAGAACCAATCAATTATGCGCTTCGCAATGCGGCAGTGGATTTGACACAGTTTGAGGATTTTGAGGAGGTTACCTCGTGGTTTTACGAGGATGCACTGACACAGTTTACTTATGATGGGGGCGTATATGCACTTCCACAGACAATGTCCTTTCATGTGATGTTTTACCGGGCAGATATTCTGGCAGAGCTTGGCTTAGAGCTTCCGGAGACGTGGGATGATTTTTATGAGGCACTGGCAGTGATTCAGAAAAACAATATGAATGTCGGAATTATCCCGGATTATACATCTTACGCCATGTTCCTTTACCAGTATGGAGGGGAGTATTATACCGAAGATGATACTGCCTGTGCATTAGACAGCGAGGAAGCGATTGCAGCCTTTAAGCAGTGGTCGGGAAATTATGCGAATTATGAAATGCCGATTACCTATGATTTTGCAAACCGTTTCAGAACAGGTGAAATGCCGTTGGCGATTGGAGACTATACAAATTACAATTATTTGTCCGTATTTGCACCGGAAATAAAAGGCTTGTGGGGATTTACGGTTGTGCCGGGGTATGAAAGCGAAAATGGAGAGATTGACCACAGCGTATCTGCGTGGGAAACGGCATCAATCATTATGGAAACAAGCACGAAACAGGAAGAGGGATGGGAGTTTCTGAAATGGTGGATGAGCGCTGATACACAGACGGATTATGGCAATGAAATTGAGAATGTTCTGGGCGTGGCAGGACGGGTAGCAACAGCCAACCTGGAAGCATTGAGCAATCTGCCATGGTCAAGTGCCGATTATAGAGAGCTTACCGCACAGCTTGCATGGGTAAAAGCAATTCCGGAAATTCCAGGCAGCTATTATCTGGAACGAAACATTAAGAATGCATTTTATACTGTGTACGATGACAAAGAGGACCCCAGAGAAGTATTGCAGGATGCGGTCATTACGATGAATGACGAGATTACCAGTAAGAGGCGGGAATTTGGTCTGAATATAAGGCAGGAGAGAGCAGATGAGTGAATTAGGAATGGATGCAGTAAAAGAGAAAAAGGAACCGCTGTTACCGATGCTGCTGTCCTATGGGAAAATAAAGCTTAGAATACTTGGAATGGAAATAAAGAAGCATAGGATGGCATACCTGATGATAATTCCATACTGCCTGCTGTTTTTGTTATTTTATTTAATTCCTGTATGCGTTTCCATTGGTCTTAGCTTTACGAATTTCAATGTACTTGAGCCACCGGAGTTTGCAGGCTTACAGAATTATATCGATTTATTTTTTGCAGATGATATTTTCCTTACGGCAGTAAAAAATACGTTTATTTTTGCAGTGATCACAGGACCGGTCGGATACTTTATGGCGCTGTTTATTGCATGGATGATTAATGACATTAAAAGTACAAAATTAAGAGCCTTTATGACGTTGTTGTTCTATGCTCCAACCATTTCCGGTCAGGCATATATCATTTGGAAATTTATTTTTTCCAGTGATATTTACGGAATTGCAAACGGATGGTTGATGAAGCTTGGCATGATCAGCGAACCGATTTTATGGTTTGAGGATGAGAAGTACTGCATGACAATCTCCATTGTTGTGATTCTCTGGATGAGCATGGGAACCGGATTTTTATCCTTTATTGCAGGCTTGCAGAACGTAGACCGCTCGCTTTATGAAGCTGGTTATATGGATGGTGTGAAAAACCGTTTTCAGGAGCTTTGGTATATTACACTGCCAGCCATGAAGGAACAGTTGCTCTTTGGTGCGGTTATGACAGTTACAAGCTCTTTTGCAATTCATGATCAGCTTGCAGCGCTTGCAGGCTTCCCAAGTGTGAAGTACTGTGTACATACGGTTGTTTCACATCTTGTGGATTACGGGACGATTCGTTTTGAAATGGGATATGCATCGGCAATTGCAACATTGTTATTTGCAGTTATGATTTTGTGCAATAAGCTGATTCAGAAGGTTTTGGGAAAGGTTGGAAAATAAAATGGCACTAGGAAAAATCAGACATAAAAAAAGAGCACAGGCGAGCCATTCGACCGCAGGAAATGTGGTGAGCTTTCTGCTGCTGACACTGCTCGGAATTTTTATGGCGCTGCCAATTGTGTTGTCGTTTTCCAATTCGTTAAAACCGTTAGAGGAGCTATTCGTGTTCCCGCCAAAATTTCTGGTAAGAAATCCGACAACAGATAACTTTACTGATTTGTTTACGTTAATGAGTGAGTCATGGGTGCCGTTTACAAGATACCTGTTTAATACCGTTTTTGTAACGGTGGTAGGAACAATTGGTCATGTGCTGGTGGCGAGTATGTGCGCATTTGCGCTGGCAAAACACAGGTTTCCGGGGGCAAAGCTGATATTTGGAGTGATTGTGACAGCGCTTATGTTTTCCGTACAGGTGACGGCGATTCCAAACTATCTGATTATGTCGAAAATCGGCTGGCTTGATACGTATGCAGCACTGATTGTTCCGGCAATGGCAAAGCCGCTGGGGCTGTTTCTTATGAAGCAGTTTATGGAGCAGATACCGGATGCACTGCTTGAAGCGGCAAGAATTGACGGGGCTCAGGAATTTACCGTGTTTTTCCGTGTGGCGCTGCCGCAGGTGAAACCGGCGCTTTTGACATTGATAATCTTCTGCTTTCAGGATCTGTGGAATATGCAGGGCGCGACCTACATTTATAGTGAGGAACTGAAGACACTTCCATATGCACTAAGCCAGATATCGGCAGCAGGTATTTCACGTTCAGGCGTAACGGCAGCAGTAACCGTAATTATGATGGTTGTTCCGATTGTATTGTTCATGCTTTGCCAGAGCAATATTGTTGAGACAATGGCATCCTCAGGAATCAAGGACTAAGGAGAAGCAGGATGAGGCAGAGAATAAAAAAATGTCGGAAAAGAAAATGCATATTTGCAGTTGCCTTAACGCTTATCGTATTGCTATCCGATGGAATTACGGCAATGGCAGATATGCCATATGATACATACGCCTACAACTACTGGGGCGAAGAGGTGAAGGAACCGCATTCCTATTTGTATACAGAAACCTTTTCTGAAAAAGAGTCAGGAACAAGCTTAAGCTATCCATCGGATCTGTTTGTAAAAAGCAACAGACTTTATGTGGCAGATACCGGGAATTCCCGAATCCTTATTTTGTCGGAAGCGGGAGAATATCAGAGCGAAATTACATTTGCAGAGGATTCGACCGATTCCCTGAAAAATCCGCAGGGGGTTTTTGTGACAGAGGAAGGTCATATTTATGTGGCAGATACCGGAAACGGAAGAATTGTCGAGTATGACGAAAACGGTGCTTATCTCAGGAAAATCGGAAGACCGGAGACCACGCTGATTGCAGCAGAGCAGACCTATTCACCGACGAAGGTTGTTGTGGATGGAGCAGGAAGAATTTATGTCATCGCCTACGGAATGAATATGGGACTTGTAGAATTTAACAGCAGCGGGGAATTTCAGGGGTTTATGGGAGCAACTGAGGTCAGCGTCAGTCCGTTTACCTATATCTGGAAAAATTATTTTTCTACAGAGGCACAGAAGGAACGGATGGAAACAATCGTTCCGACAGAATACAGCAATATTTTTGCAGACAGTGAAGGATTTATCTACGCAACGATTAATAACCTGTCCAATGAGGACCGGGAAGCGGGGGCAGATGCAATACGAAGGCTGAATCCTACGGGCTCTGATATTTTAAGAAGATTGGGTCAGTATGATGTCATCGGCGATTTAGAGGGAGCAACATATGGTTACGACTGGTCCTCTTTTGTAGACGTGGCAGCAACCGATTACGGATGTTATTTTGTACTTGATGAAACTGATGGAAAAGTATTTGCCTATGACTCCGACGGAGTTCTGCTATTTGCTTTTGGCAGAAACGGAATCCGGGAAGGCAATTTCCAGAAGCCGATTGCAATTGGCTTAAGTGAGGACGAGAGCAGAATTTATGTCCTTGATAATATGTTAAACAGTATTCTGGTATTTGATATTACCGAATATGGAGCCCACTTATTAAATGCCATCCGTTTAAATAATTTGGGCGATTCCGAGGGCTCAACTGAAGAATGGAAGGCGGTTTTAAAGTACAATTCCAACAGCGAGCTTGCCTATACAGGCCTTGGAAAAACTTATCTGACAGAAGGCAGCTACAGGGAAGCGATGGAATGCTTTGAACTGGGGAACAGCAGAAAGTATTATTCAAAGGCTTTCTCTTATTACAGAAAAGAAGTTATGGAAAAGTACTTGACAAAAGTTGTGATTACGGCAGCACTTTTGCTGCTTGTGGTGTGGATCATCAGAAAAATAAAACGCTATAGGAAGTGGGTAGGTGAGGTTCGATGCTATATGGAGAAACAGTAAAATATGTATTTTATGTAATCTTTCATCCGTTAGATGGGTTCTGGGAACTGAAACGGGAGAAGCGCGGAAGTCTGGCCGCTTCCATGACATTTCTTGCACTTACAATTCTGACGCTCGGGATGGAAAAGCTGAATACAGCATTTCTGTTTAACCAGAACCGTATTTCAGAGGTAAATGTTTTAGTGGATGTGATTACGGTTCTGCTGGTATTTTCACTCTGGTGCGTTGCTAACTGGTGTACGACATCCCTGATGGATGGAAAAGGAAGGATGAAGGACATTTTTACCGCAATGGGATATGCACTGTTTCCGATTGTACTGATAAGACTTCCGATGGTGCTGCTCAGTCATGTCATTACCAGTGAGGAGGGGGCATTTTATTATGTGTTTGGCTTTATTGCCTATGCATGGACGGCGTGTCTGATTTTTACCGGAACGATGATGACACATGAATACACATTTGGAAAGACAGTGTTTACCTGCATCATTACAGTCATTGGAATGGGAATTATTTTATTTATCGGACTTCTGTTTTTCCATGTAATTTCAGAAATGATTGTATTTGTTTCAACGATTTATAAAGAAATACGATTTCGGTAAGAGGGGGATACGGCAGGATGGAAAAAAGAAAAAATCTCCTGGCAGTATTGCTGGCGGGAATACTCATTTGTCAGAGCAGTGCAGAAATCGTAAAGGCAGAGCCAAACGGGGAGAAACAGAACGATTATGAGACAGCAGCCCTGGCAGACATGAAGCTGATTGCAGAAAACGAAAGTCTGGAGCTTTATTTTGATGAGATTGAAACGGATATTGCAGTAAGAGAGAAAAAAAGCGGCGAGGTATGGTTTTCCAATCCGCCGGATATGGAACAGGATTCATTTTCGACAAGTTATTATCAGAAGGTGCTGAAATCACAGATTAACCTGACTTATATCAATGAGAGTACACAGGTCAGCACGATGAATAATTATGCGGAAGCCGTTGAGGAGGGACAGTTTGAGACAGAGACTATAGAAAACGGTGTACGCATTACCTATACCATTGGAGAAGGAACAGCGTTTTTGCTTCTCCCGGAGGCAATTTCCGAGGAGCGTATGACCACTTTCCTTGAGAAGATGGATAAGTCACAGCAGAAAAAAATAAATCGTAACTACACATTGTATGATATTGCAGAGGTGGAGGAGGATAAGAAAAAAGATCTTTTGGAGAAATATCCTTTGCTTGAGACAGAGAAGCTCTATGTTTTGCGAGGCGGAGTGAAAGACTATCTGAAGGAAGAACTGGCAGAGTATTTTGCCGAAGCAGGTTATACTGAGAGCGATTATGAGCAGGATGCACAAAATATAGGTGTAAAAGAGGAGGATGATAATGCATGGTTCCAAATACCAATTACCTATGAACTGGATGGAGAGAATCTGGTAGTCACGATAAATCCCGAGGAGGTTGTTTATAATGACAATGGTTATTATCTGGTGGGAATTGATATGCTCCGCTATTTCGGGGCATCCATGAGTGAAGATGGATATCTTTTTGTACCGGATGGAAGCGGGGCATTGATTCATTTTAATAACGGCAAAACAACAGCCGCTTCATATGGTGCACAGGTTTATGGGCAGGACGAAACCATGCTGTATACGACATATTATGAAAGCCAGATTGATGCTGCAAACACGGTAAAAATGCCGGTCTTTGGAATTAAGGAAAACGAAAAAGCATTATTTGCAGTGGTTGAAGGCGGAGATGCGTATGCCACAATCAATGCAGAAATAGCCGGAAAGACTACGGGGTATAACAATGTATATGCAGGGTTTTCTTATTTGCAGTATGGTTCTGCCTCATTAGATGATATGGTGGGGGCGAACAGCTATTATATGTATTCTGAAGCCGAATTTGAGGGGGATTATTCCATCCGGTATTCCTTTCTCACAGAGGAAGATGCGGACTATTCCGGCATGGCAGCCTGCTATAGGGCGTATCTGAAAGCGCAGGGGGTGCTTGCGAAAGAGGAGCAGCCGACAGAACTTCCGTTTTTTGCAGAATATATAGGGGCGATTGATAAATCAAAGACAATATTTGGCGTGAAATATTCATCCGTAGAAACGCTGACAACCTATCAACAGGCAGAAGCAATTACGGAGGAACTAAAGGAAGGTGGGATTGAGAACTTAAACATTGTTTATTCGGGCTGGATGAACGGAGGACTTCATGGAACCGCAGCGACGAAATTCTCTCCGGTTTCAAAGCTTGAGGAGGGGAACATAAAGCTTTCCGAATTCTTAATGGATATGGAGGATGCAGGAAATAAGCTTTTTATGACCTTAGATTTGCAGTATGTCTATGAGGATGAGCTTTTCGATGGTTATAGTGCAATGCATTATGCACCACGTTACTTTGATAATACAAATATTAAAGTAAACGAGTATGGGCTGGCGAGCCGCGTCAGTGAAGGGACGCTTGCCAATTTAATCAGCCCATATTATGTAAACCAGATTACAGAGGCGTTAAGTGGCAAGCTTTCTAAGAAAAAAATTGGTGGTGTAAATGTCGGAACGCTATCGTGGGAGTTGTATTCAGACTTGTTAGAAGAAAAATATACGGACCGGCAGATGGCAGAAAAAAACAATGTGGCTGCAATCGAGACCCTGTCAAGGGATGGATTTTCGCTCCTTTGTGATAATGCGAATGCATATGCATGGGGGGCTGCAGATGCAATCATCAATGTGCCGCTGTGCTCGAATAATTATATGATCATTGATGAGGAGATTCCTTTTTATGAGATGGTGCTTCACGGATATATAGCGTATGCAGGAGAAGCATTAAATCTTGCGGATGATTACACAACGACCCTTTTGAAATCTGTAGAAAGCGGAGCCGGATTAAATTTTAAATGGATTTATGCACCCAACTCCGTACTGAAGGAGACTGAGTATGATTCACTTTATTCGGTGAATTATGAAGCGTGGCTTGCACAGGCAGTTGTAGATTATCAGAGGATCAATGAACAACTGGGATATCTTCAGGGGGAAGAAATGATTTCCCATGAGAATATTACAAAAGATACGGCAAAAGTCTGTTATGGAGATGGAAGCATTGTTTATGTAAATTATGGAAGTGATGCGGTAACGGTAGATGGCATTTCCATTGGTGCAAAGGACTTTATGGTAAAGAAGGGAGCAGAATAAGACGGCTTGTCTTATTTATGAGGTGATAGCTATGAACACGAAATATTTCAAGAAGCAGAAAGGAAAATGGCGGCTTTCCTTAACGGGAAAAGATGCAGTTTCGGGGCTGTTGTTTATATTGCCGTTTTTGATAGGCTTTTTCTTTATCTTCCTTCCACTGATTGCAGAGTCACTGCAGTTCAGCTTTAGTGATATGCAGGTGACAAGTGACGGATATGTGCTTACCAGAACATCTGACCATGGCTTTGGAAATTACATCAAGGCATTTGCAATCGATCCGGATTTTAACCTGATGCTGCTTGGCAGTATCGGACAGATTTTGGTTCAGGTGCCCCTGGTGTTGATCTTCAGCTTTTTTGCAGCAAATCTTTTGAACCAGAAGTTTTGGGGCAGAACGGCGGCGAGAAGTATTATGTTTCTGCCGGTCATTATTTCCTCCGGTGTAATCATCGCGCTGGAAAGCTCGGATTTGCTGGTAAGTACGATGAACGATACGACGGACTTAAGCGGCAGTGAACTGGCATCTGCGTTGAATGTCATGGAATTCCTGACGGAATATACTGCATTGCCGGCAGCAGTTATTACACTGCTCTCCACAGCAGTGTGCGGATTGTACGATATTGTAATTGCATCAGGAGTGCAGATTTTAATTTTTCTGGCGGGTCTGCAGTCAATTTCGCCATCTCTATATGAGGCGTCGAGCATGGAGGGAGCAACCCAGTGGGAAAATTTCTGGAAGATCACATTTCCGATGATAAGCCCCCTCATTCTGGTAAACAGTGTGTATACCGTAATTGACTTATTTACCAATGAAAATAATCAGATGATGACAGAAATTAAAAATACAATTTTTTCAGAAATTGACTATGGATATGGTTCTGCGATGGCATGGATTTATTTTGTGTGTATCGTGTTACTGCTTGCTGTAGTGGGAGGCTTTATATCAAAGCATGTATTCTACTATGATGAACGGTAAAGGGAGGTGTGTAATGAACCGGGTAAAAATAAAAGGAGTAAGAAGACAAATGACACCGGCGCGTGTGCAGCGTATGCTGTGGAGTGTTGTCCGGGGTGTGATTGTACTTGGCATCTGCTTTACCATTTTGCAGCCGTTGATTTTAAAGTTCAGTGTGTCTTTTATGGGGGAAAGCGATTTATATGATGCCAGCGTAAAGTATGTGGCAAAGAATTTCACGTGGAATAATTACAAGCTGGCGCTTTCCGGAATGAATTACGGTCCGGTGCTGATCCGGACAATGGTTTTGTCAGCCGGAGTCTCATTGGTTCAGCTGCTGGCCTGCCTTCTGACGGCGTATGGGTTCGCACGATTCCGCTTTCCGTTTAAGAAGTTGTTGTTTGGATGTGTTATTTTCACTATGGTGGTGCCACCTCAGGTAATAATGCTTCCGCTGTTTATGAAATATCGATTCTTTGATATTTTGGGGATTTTTGAGGCGATCACCGGAAGCAGTATCAATCTGATAGACAGTTATTGGCCATTTTTCATTCAGGCGGCAACGACTATGGGAATTCGGAATGGCCTGTACATCTATATGCTGCGGCAGTTTTTTAAGGGAATGCCAAAGGAGCTTGAGGAAGCTGCGTTTGTAGATGGTTGTGGAAAGCTTCGGACGTTTGTACAGATTATGCTTCCGAGTGCAGTGCCGATGATGGTAACCGTATTTTTGTTTGGCTTTGTATGGCAGTGGACAGATTCATTCTATACGTCCTTATACCTGAACAAGACACAGGTAATGTCTACGGCATTAAGTTCTCTGGCTGTAAATGTCTACAGCCGGTATGAGGGATTTGGAGGTTCGATGGACTTTATCAGTCCTGGCTTTGTATCCATGATTAATAACACCGGAACGGTTCTGGCAATCATTCCGTTGATACTGCTTTATATTTTCTGCCAGCGTTACTTTGTGGAAGGCATTGAGCGGTCAGGTATTGTAGGTTAATAAAATTTGATTTTCACACGCCTGCAAGCAGGCGTTGATAAATATTTGCAGCCGCAGGAAACATTAAAGTTAAAAAAGTTCGGGTGCAGGAAAGGGAAGGTATTATTTATGAGAAAGAAGTATTTTGGAGCAAAGAGGGGAATGGCAGCAGCGCTTGCCGCAACAATGTTACTGGGGCTTACAGCCTGTGGTGGAGCGGAGGATAAGCAGACAGGTGCAGATACAACGGAAGCAGGCAGCAGCGTGGCGTCCGAGGAAAGCGGTACGGCGGATCAGCAGGGGGCAGCAGCGGATGCAGAATATGATTTTGGCGGAAGGGTATTCCGTATCGGTTCCTATTATGATATGACGCCGAACCCGGAATCCAATGCTGTAAATGCAGCGCTTTCTGAACGCATTACATATGTGGAGGAGAATTATAACTGCACCATTGAGTTTGTAGATCTTGGAGAAGATTATGTGGATGATTATACCACCAGTGTACTTGCAGGAGATCCGGTCTGCGATATCGGATATGCAATTACAACAACGGTACTTCCGACATTGATTGATGGTGGAATTGCATATCCAATCAGTGATTTAAACGTGATTGATTTTAACAGCTACAAATGGAGACAGGATGTTGTCGATGCCGGTTATTACAAGGGAAAGAATTATACGCTTGGAATTACCGATCCGGAAATCCGCTATGGAATTTTCTGGAATAAGACGCTGTTCGAGGAATATGGTCTGCCGGATTTATATGAGCTGTACGAGAGCGGCGAATGGAACTGGGATAAGTTCAAGGAGGTTGCACAGAATGCAAATGTAGATAAGGACAATGACGGAACAATTGATATTTATGGCTTTAATGCAAGAGCAGATTTAGGCTGGTGCTATTTGTATTCCAATGAGGCTTATATTGCAGATAAGACAGAAACAGGAATGACTGTAGACCTGACGAACGAAAGGGTAATCGAGGCTTTAACCGCTTTTCAGGACTTTACAACAACGGTTGATTACAGGGCAATTAACTGGGATGTAGATGACTGGGATTCCTTAATCCTTTCTTTCCAGAACGGAACCTCCATGATGTGTCTCGAGGAGTTCTGGATTTCATACAACTATCTTGGGGATATGAGTGATGACTGGGGCTGGGTGCCGTTCCCAATGGGGAAATCCGCGGAGGAGTACTCCTGCTACGGAAAGGAAAATGGGTGCCGCATCATTTTAAATGGTGTGGAGAATCCGGAAGAAGTTGCCCTTGTTTATGATTTAATTACGGATATTGCAGAGACAGACGAAGAGTGGGATGACCTGTTAGAGGACCAGTTGGAGAGCTGGTGTGACGATTCTGAAACAGTAGAAAATGT
Source organism: Roseburia sp. (assembly GCA_051877675.1). GTDB lineage: Bacteria > Bacillota > Clostridia > Lachnospirales > Lachnospiraceae > Roseburia. Next base: position 19,018 of record JBJEJC010000113.1, read on the forward strand.
TACCTATATTTATAGCAGGGCTTTATCGAAAATTAATTGTATCAATGGATTTGCAACGTTAAATAATTCTGTAAATGCGATGATGAATGCAGTAGCCAATGGGGAAATGACACCGCAGACGGCATTGGATACTTATCAGACAGAAATTGAGACAGCAGTGTCCGATTTGAATACCGGAGAGACAACTGTTACCGACATTACCTTTGAGGGAAATTTACTTGCAAATGCCAGCTTTGAACTTGGGTTAGACGGATGGAATGTTACAAGAGAAAACACAGAGGCAGGAAATGCAAGAAATGACGCGGATGGTTATCCCAAATCAGGTCAGTTCAGCTTTCACTACTGGAATGCGGATGCATTTACGATTGATGTAAGCCAGACAGTTACGACAACGGATGCAGGTACTTACGCATTGACCTTGTATTCACAGGGAGATGATACGACAGGCTCTACAATGACCCTATATGCAAAGGATGATGCAGGAAATGTGTTGGGCTCTGTGGATTTTGCAAATGCTGGCTGGAGCGTATGGCAGACACCGGTACTTGAGGTTGAACTTGCAGCGGGACAGACGGTTACGGTAGGAGTGACAATTTCCGGGCAGCCGGATGACTGGGGAACCATTGATGATATCACCTTTGGTTTGAAATAAGTACATATGGGAAATTAACAGATAGGTTTCAAGAGAATTACAGCCGGAAGACATTTTTGTACTTGCGGCTGTAGTCTTAAATTGGAAGCTTGAGGAGAGATATGAGAAATAGAAAGAAAATAGCAGCAGCGTTGAGCGTTGGAATGATTTTGATAATGGCGGGGTGCAGTGGAAAAGAGGAAAATACGAGCGCTGTTTCTGAAAATGCGAAGTATTTTATTAAGGGTGCGGATATTTCTTCTTTGGAGGCAGTAGAGGATTATGGCGGAAAATTTTATGATTTTGATGGAAAAGAAGTAGACGTAATAGAGTTTCTGAGCGAAAACGGATGCAATTATTACCGCCTGCGTATCTGGAATAATCCTACCATGTCTTTTGAAGCGGGAGACTACTGTAATCTTGAACATACGGTGGAGATGGCAAAAAGAATTAAGGAAGCAGGAGCAGATTATCTGTTGGATTTTCACTACTCCGACTGGTGTGCAGATCCGAGAAATCAGACCATTCCGTCAGAGTGGCAGGGCATGAATGAGGAGGAACTGGCGGAGGCGGTTTATGACTATACGGCGGAGGTTTTAAATACACTGGCTGATGAGGATGCGTATCCGGATATGGTTCAGGTTGGTAATGAGATTGGAAACGGTATGCTTTGGGAGTTTGGCTCGACAGCGCATCCGGAAACACTGGCAGCCTTTTTAAACAGTGGTATCAAAGCTGTCAGGGACACCACACCAGAGGGACAGAACACACAGATTATGATTCATGTGGAGACCGGCGGCGCAGTCCAGACAACAGAGGATTTCTTTACACTTATTGAGGAGCATGGGGTGACAGATTATGATATTGTAGGACTTTCCTATTATCCCTATTGGCAGGGGACGTTTGCGGATATGAAGGAAAATATCAATAATATTTATGAGAAATTCGGAAAACAGGTGGTGCTTGCGGAGACGGCGTATTCCTATACCAATGACAATGCTGATGACAAATCCAACATGGTATCCGAGGCGGATATTAAGAGTGTCGGGTTTGAAGCATCCGAGGAAAATCAAAAGCTTGTTTTTGAACTGATCATGAATTCTGTTGCAGAATGTGAAGGAGGGCTTGGTGTCTTTTATTGGGAGCCTGCATGGCTTCCGGTGGAGGGCGCGGGTGTATCCAAAGGAAGTGGAAACGAATGGGAAAATCAGTTATTGTTTGATTTTGATGGTAAGGCACTTAAAGGTGTAAAGGCATATGGGTTTATACCGGGTTCACTGGATAATGATACTGCATTGTACGTGTATCCCTTTGAAATGATTGAGATTGATAAAAATGCAACCGGGGATGCGCTGCTTGCAGAACTTCCCAAAACTGCAAGGGTTCTTTATTTGGATGGAAGCATCCGTGATGTAGAGGTGGCATGGGACATTTCCTCCATGAAGTCAATTACAGAAAACCATGTTGCATTTAAAGGAACTGTTTTGGAGGAAACTGTTTCTATCGGTGCGGATCTTGTAGATAAAAGTGCATTAAACAATCTGGATTTTGAAGAGGGTGCGACAGGATGGGTAGCAGAGGACGAAAAAAAAGCCGGCCAGATTTGCAATGGTGAAACAAGTTACCCGCATTCCGGCGAATGGAGCTACCAATACTGGGGTGCAGATGCCTTTGATATTAATTTATATCAGCAGGTGCAGGTGGCGGAAACCGCACAGTACAATTTACAAGTATGGTCACAGGGAATCGGCGAATCCGAACTAAAATTGACGTTATATATTGCAGACAAGGATGGGAACATGATTGCCAATACGGATTTCACAAATGCCGGATGGAACGAATGGCAGCATCCGTATGTTTCTGCAGAGCTGACTGCGGGGGATATCATCCGTATTGGCGTGATGATTCAGGCTGGAAGTGATGACTGGGGAACTCTGGATGAGTTTTCCTTTTATACGGGTGAAGTCGTTGCGGATGCCATGGAAAGCAGTAGTTCTTTGGAAAATGGTGCAATTTCTGACGAAAGTGGTGCAGCAGGGGGTGAGAACGGCTCAGGCACGGAAAACAGTATATGCAACCTCATTGAAAATCCAAGCTTTGAAAGTGGAGATAATGGCTGGGAGATTACAAGGGAAGGAACAGGAAGCGGCACAGTCAGAAATGACAGCGAAGGAAATCCGTATTCCGGTGACTACAGCTTCCATTACTGGAATGATTCCGATTTCACGATTGATTTCAGACAGGAGGTTGTAGTTGAAAATAACGGAGCATATAGTCTTTTGGCTCATTCACAAGGGGATTCCGATACAGCAACCTTTATGACATTATATATCATGGACGAAGGCGGTGAGATACTTGCATCTACTGATTTCTCTAATCAGGGATGGGATGTATGGCAGAGTCCTGTATTGGAGGATATTCCACTCGAAGCCGGAGCGAAGGTGACAGTTGGAGTGACAATTCATGGAAAAGCTGGTGGATGGGGGACACTGGATGACATCGTATTCTGTATAGGAGAAGAATGATGACGGGCAAATTTCAGAACTATGTATGGGGGATTTTAGCAGCGCTGGCGGTTTTGGCAATGCTACCTACTCAATGCGCAAAATGAGATGAAAAAATCTGTTTTAAATGATAAAATGGACACAGCTTATAGAACTGTACCATTGCTCCATATAGGCACCGCTAACACAGATGTCATTAGAACAAAATATGCCTGAAAATTGAGAGGGAGGACCCCCGGATGATAAACCGCCTGTTAGGAATTATCTATATACTGATGAACAGACAAAACATAACAGCCGCCGAGCTGGCGGAGCGCTTTGAAGTGTCGGTGCGGACAATTTACCGTGATATTGACACCCTAAGCATGGCAGGAATCCCGGTGTATGCCAGAAAAGGAAAAAACGGCGGCATCAGCCTTACGGAGCAGTTTGTACTCAACAAAATGCTGCTGACAGAGGAAGAACAGCAGCAGATACTCTCTGCACTTGTCGGTATGAAGGAGACCGGGGCGGGGAAGGAGCAGGAAACCCTGCGGAAGCTGGGAGAATTTTTCCAGACCACGCCGCCGGACTGGCTCGCTATCGATTTTTCCGACTGGAGCGGCACAAGAGGGCAGTTGTACGAGGAAATCAAAGAGGCAATCCTTTCCCATAAAGTCATGAGCTTTGATTATTACGGACAGTATCACGCAATGAGCAGGCGGACCATAGAACCGGTACAGCTCCTTTTTAAGGAGTATACGTGGTACTTGAGAGGCTTTTGCAGGCAGAGACAGGCGATGCGGACCTTTAAGGTGTTCCGGATGAAACGGGTGGTAATCGAGAACGAAACCTTTGTGCCGAAAGCAGAGTACTATGAGACGGCAGAGGACGGGCAGAACCAGGAAGCACCGCCACCGGGCGGCATGACGGAGATTACGGTACGGATTGACGGAAAAGAAGCCTACCGGGTGTATGACCGTTTTGAGGAATCCGAGTTAGAGGAGCTTGAGTGCGGGGATTTTCTGGTGCATATGAACTGTTATCCGGACGACTGGGTCTATGGCTTGATTCTTTCCTTTGGACCATCGGCGCAGGTGCTTTCTCCGGAGAACGTCCGGCTGGAAATGGAGCAGCGGGTGAAAAAAATGTGGGAGGCTTATCAGAAAATATGACAGACTGATGTCATATTTTCTCTGCTATCATGGACTTCGTAATCAATCATAAGAGAACGGAGGAAATGAAAATGAAGATTTGTCAGAGCTGTGGAATGCCCATGCAGAAGGAAGAGGACTTCGGAAAAAATGCAGACGGAACAAGGAATGAGCTGTATTGCTGCTACTGTATGCACGATGGCGTATTAGGGGAGTGCACGTTGGAGGAGATGGTGGATATCTGCGCACCCATAGAGGTGGAACAGGGGCGATGCAAGACTCTGGAGGAGGCAAAAGCCGGGCTGCGGGAATACCTGCCCACATTGGAACGGTGGAAGAAATAGAAAAACGGGCTGCTGCGTGTTTCTCATGCAGCAGTCCTTTTTTGTGGCAATGTCGTATTAAGAAATAAATAAGAAATTGCCTGTCGCATTTTGTTGTTTTTTGCGGTTGGAAATGGTATTTTAGTAGTATGTGAGACATAAAGTTTATGGAAAGGGGATTTTAGCTATGGAATTTTTATCACCGTCAGTAATTATTGCAGCTGTTGTCGTTGTTCTTGTCATTATCCTGTTCTGTATGGGATACGTCAAGGCACCACCGGATATGGCATACATCATTTCCGGTATCAAGAAGAAATCCAAAATTGTCATTGGTAAGGCGAGCATAAGGATTCCGTTTTTTGAGCGTCTGGATAAGCTGAACCTGCGTCTGATTCCCATTGACGTTAAGACCAGCAATGCAGTGCCTACCGCAGATTACATTAACATCAACGTGGATGCCACGGTGAATGTCAAGATCAGCAATGAACCGGAGAAGCTCAGGCTGGCAGCCGAGAACTTTTTAAATAAGCCGACGGAGTATATTGCCGCAGTGGCAAGGGAGGTTCTTGAGGGTAATGTCCGTGAAATCGTAGGTAAGATGAAGCTGGAGGAGATGGTTTCGGACCGGCAGAAGTTTGCCACTCTCGTAAAGGAGAATGCAGAGCCGGATCTGGCTGCCATGGGACTTGACATTATCAGCTTTAACGTACAGAACTTTGTGGACGGCAATGAGGTCATTGAGAATTTAGGTATCGATAACATCGTAAAGATTAAGAAGGCAGCAGCCATTGCCCGTGCGGAGAGCGAGAGGGATATCAAGGTGGCTCAGGCATCCGCAGACAAGGAATCCAACGATGCTGCAGTAATGGCGCAGACTGAGATTGCAAAGAAGCAGAATGAACTTGCCATTAAGAAATCCGAACTCCAGATGGAGGCGGACACCAAGAAAGCTATGGCGGATGCTGCTTATGAAATCCAGAAAGAGGAACAGCGCCGGACAATCGAGATTACCACGGCAAATGCTAACATTGCAAGACAGGACCGTGAGATTGAGTTGAAGCAGAAGGAAGTTTCCGTAAAGGAGCAGGCGTTAGAGGCAGAGGTCAAGAAGCAGGCGGAAGCGGACAAATATGCGGCACAGCAGAGGGCGGATGCTGCGCTTTACCAGCGTCAGAAAGAGGCGGAGGCGAAGCAGTTTGAGGCACAGCGTCAGGCAGAGGCGAGAAAAGCCCAGGCGGAGGCAGAGCGCTACGCGAAGGAGCAGGATGCGGCAGGTATCCGTGCAGTCGGTGAGGCGGAGGCAGCCGCAATCCAGGCGAAGGGTCTTGCGGAGGCGGAAGCCATGGAGAAGAAAGCGGAGGCTTACGCGAAGTACAATAAGGCAGCCGTGGCGGAGATGATGATTAAAGTACTTCCGGATGTTGCCGGAAAGATTGCAGAGCCGCTTTCCCAGATCGACAAGATTACAATTATCGGCGGAGGAGACGGCGGCAACGGCGTGGACCAGGTGGCTGGCAACGTGCCTGTGGTCATGGCGAAGCTGTTTGAGAGCATGAAGGAAGCTACCGGAATCGATTTGGCGGATATCGTGAATGCAGACTCCTATGATGCAAAGGTTAACCGGAATGTCAATGTGTCAGGGCTGGATCAGGTGAATCTTGTAGTGAAGGATAACAAGGAGAACCCTCAGACGTAATAATTATGATAAAGACAAAAATGGTGCTGTCCTTATTTAGGGGATAGCACTATTTTTCTGGTAGAAAAATGAATCAAAAAGAAATTTTTAAGAAAACACTGAACATGGCGTGGCCTGCCATACTGGAATCCTTTTTCACTGCCTTTGCAGGGCTGGTGGATTCTTTGATGGTAAGCTCGCTGGGAGCATATGCCGTGGCGGCGGTGGGACTTACCACCCAGCCGAAATTTGTGGGACTTGCGCTATTTATTGCAGCCAATGTTTCCATATCAGCGCTGACAGCACGGAGGAAGGGGGAGGGGAAAAAGGAGGATGCGAACCGTATCTTTATCACCTTCCTGCTGTTTATTCTTGCAGCGGCGGCAGTAATCAGCATACTGATTGTGTGGTTCGCGGACCCGATTATCCGTCTGTGTGGTTCCGAAGCGGAAACCCATGATAGTGCGGTGGCGTATTTCCGCATCATTATGGGCGGTATGGTCTTTAACGTGTTGCAGATGGGAATTAACGGAGCACAGCGCGGAGCCGGAAATACAAGGATTACCATGCGCACGAATCTGGTTTCTAACCTTGTCAATATCGGGGCAAATTACCTGCTGATTAATGGGCACCTGGGGTTTCCGGCGTTGGGAATCCGGGGCGCGGCAATCGCAACCGTGCTTGGAACGGTCATTGCCTGTATTATGAGCCTGTGCTCTGTCTGGAACATGGACAATTTTATCAGCATTCCCTATATTTTTGCGAAAAGAATCCTGCCGGCGTGGGATGCCATGAAGAGCATTATTCATGTGGGATACAGTGTATTCTGCGAACAGATTCTGATGAGAATTGGTTTTATGATGACGTCCTTAATGGCAGCGGATCAGGGAACCGCCGCCATGGCGGCACATCAGGTGGGCATGAATATCATGAGCCTGTCTTTTTCCTTTGGAGACGGACTGCAGGCGACGGCGGTGGCGTTAATCGGTTACAGCCTTGGCGCGAAGCAACCGGAGCTGGCAAAGGAATACGGAAAAACCTGCCGCAGAATCGGCAGCGTGATCTCCGTTGTTCTGGCGGTTCTCTATTTCCTCGGTGCCAGGTGGCTGTACAGTCTTTTCTTCCGGGAAGAGGAGATTGTCGCAATCGGCGTCGGAATTATGCGAGTCATCATTGTTATTGTGGTGCTCCAGATTTCCCAGGTCATTTATATGGGAAGCCTGCGGGGCGCCGGAGACACGTTGTACACTGCGGTTGCCTCCACCATCAGCGTGACGCTGATCCGCACATTGGGATCATACATTTTCTGCTATGTGGCAGGATTTGGAATCATAGGAATCTGGCTTGGGGTCGTGGCAGACCAGTTGTCGCGTTTCCTGTTTGCCAGCATCCGGTTTCGGCAGGGCAAGTGGACACAGATTAAGATATAGTCCGATATAAAAATTTATTTTACCAGCGATTCTGCGTAGTCCAGCGCTTCCACAATATTCGGCAGGAAGTTTTCCTCGCCGATATATTCCACGAAGCCGTCCTTCTTCATGACGGACATGGGCTGTTCATTGACATGGGAGAAGATCAGAGTGATCTTCTTCTTTTTTGCGCGGTCTGCAAGCTGGCGGATGGAGCGCATAGCGCTGGCATCGATGGCGGGAACACTGCGCATACGGATTACGATGACCCGGGTGGTTTTCTCGCTGTTTATGCGGAGAATTTCATCGGCAGCAGCGAAAAACAGAGGACCGCTGATCTCGAATACCCGGATGGTGTGGGGGATATCCCGCAGTTTTTCTGCTTCTCCCGGAGTGGTGTCCGGTTCGTCAGTATACTTCCAGGCTTTCACATCGGCGGTTTCTGCCATACGCTTCATGAACAGCATGGCGGCAAGTACCACGCCCACCTCGATGGCTACCACCAGATCAAAGAAAACGGTGAGCACAAAGGTTGCCACAAGAACAATCACATCACTTTTGGGAGCTGTTTTGCACAGGCGTCCGAAGGACTCCCAGTCTGCCATATTCCAGGCCACAACCAGAAGAACGGCGGCCAGAGTGGTCATGGGAATCAGGGATGCCAGCGGCATCAATACTACAAGAATAATCGTGAGGGTGACACAGTGTGTGATGCCGGCAATGGGAGTGCGACCACCGTTGCGGACATTTGCAGCTGTACGGGCGATGGCACCAGTGGCGGGGATACCGCCAAAGAGACCGGAGAAAATATTTCCCAGACCCTGTCCCACCAGCTCCGCGTTGGATTTGTGGCTGTCACCAATCATTCCGTCCGATACGACAGCGGAGAGCAGAGATTCAATTCCCGCGAGGATTGCGATGGTGAAGGCGGGAGAGAGAAGCTGCTGAATCAGCTTGAAGCTCACGGAGGGAAGCTGGAAGGACGGGAAGGAGGAAGACAGCTCCCCGTAAACGCTTCCGATGGTATTTACCGGCAGCTTTGCAAAATATACGATGGCGGTAGTTACAATAATAGCAATCAGGGAGCCGGGCAGCTTGTCCGTTACCTTGGGCCAGAGAACCAGGATTACAATGGCTACAAGACCGATGGCGAGTGCAGCCGGATTGATGGTTTTTATATTCTGTGCATACGCAACAATCTTGTCTGCAAATTCGGAGGGGACGCTTCCCATGTCAAGTCCGAGAAAATCCTTGATCTGTCCCACAAACAGGGTAACTGCGATACCGCAGGTAAAACCGGTGGTGATGGTATAGGGAATATATTTGATCAGTGATCCGAAATGAAAAATTCCCATCAGACAGAGAATAATTCCTGCCATGATTGTGGCAACGATCAGACCGTCCGTGCCATAGGTGGTGACGATGCCGTAGATGATGACAACGAATGCCGCTGTCGGTCCGCCAATCTGTACGCGGCTTCCTCCGAAAAAAGAGATAAAGAAACCGGCGATAATCGCAGTGTAAAGTCCCTGCTCCGGGCTCACACCGGAGGCAATCGCCAGTGCAATGGATAACGGAAGTGCAATGATAGCGACGATGATACCGGAAATGATATCTTTTATTGCCTGCTCTTTTGTGTAGCCTTTCATGACGTCGAAAAGCTTTGGTTTTAATTCGTTCATAGGTTCCTCCTGCTGCATGACAGCATTTTTTCTAAAATAAAAAAGTGATAAAAAGTATAAAATTTTTATAAAGTACACACAAGATTGAATTTTAGCACCACAGCAGGGGGATTTCAATAGAAAAAAAGAGAAATTAGAAAAATCCGCCGCCAAAACGAGTTTGGCGGCGGTAAATACCCGGATATCAGAATTTGAACTGCTTCATATTCTCGGAAAGCTTTTCCACATCGGCTGCGAGAGACTGGACGAGCTCAGAAGAAGTCTGAACCATGTGATCCAGCTCTGTTGCCATTGCAGAGGTCTCCTCCGTGGAGGAGGCATTATCGGTTGCCAGATGGTTTAAGGTGTTAATGCTGTCGGTAATTGCCTGCCTCTGGTCATTGATATTTTCGATTTTGACCGTAATCGTATTAATGGAAGCGATGCAGGAATCCAGGGCATCCTTCAGGCTGTTGAAGGTCTTTTGGGTGCTTTCCAATGCCTTTACCTGATTATCGGATGCGGTGTTCATTTCGACCATCAGAGCCATGGACTTTGTGGAATTCTCCGTCAGCTCGGAAATGATGGTGTTAATCTCTGCAGCGGTCTGGGCGGACTGTGTGGCAAGGCTGCCAATCTCCTCCGCAACTACAGCGAAACCGCGGCCCGCTTCTCCGGCTCTCGCAGCTTCAATAGAGGCATTTAAGGAGAGCAGATTGGTCTGGGAAGCAATGTCCGTAATTAAGGTGGCAGCACTGCTGATTTTATTTACGGAATCATTGGTATGCTCTGTCTGGCTGTACATGGAATCGATGTCCGCCTTCGTCTTGGCATTAATCGCAATCAGCTCTTTTAATGTTTCCATAGACTGATCGGAGCACTGCTGCATAATCTGTGAATTTCGGTCAAGAGATTCCACCTCAAGGGAGGTATTTTCAATGCCGACTCCGATATCCTCCACACTCTGGGAAGCCGTAGCGGTGGAGATTGCCTGGGAATTGATATTTTCCGCAATTTCGTTGATGGCAACGGAAACGTTGCTGATGGATTCGTTCATGCTGTGGAAGGTTTTGGTGAACTCGGAAACTGCCCGGTCCAGATCGCCGGAAGTGCTTCCGATGTCGGAAATCAGACCCACAATCTGCTGCTGTGCGGAATTGAGCGCACCGGCGGTTTCTCCGAATTCATTGCGGTCCTTTACGGATACATCCGTGGTGAGATCGCCGTTTTTGATTCTGTCTGCGAGTCCCTGAATCTGTATCAGAGGTTTGCAGATCTGATTGCCGAAAAGATAAGAGACAATCACCGCCGCAGCTGCAATCACCAGTCCGATTACGATAATCATAATATAGAGAGAACGCTCCTGCCGGAGAACTTCGCTCTTGGCAGCCTGCATGTCCAGTTCCATGTCATCGGTATAGTTTCCGGTGGATACGACCCAGCCCCAGGGCTCAAAAATCTGGGAAAATGCAATCTTCGGTGCGACAGTCACACCGTCTGATTTGGTGAAATAGAATTCGTTATAGCCGCAGCCGTCAGCACTCTGTGCCACCTTCATAATTTCCTGGATAATCATAACACCGTTCTGGTCCTTCAGCTCATAACGGTTATTTCCCTCCTGATCCGGCAGGATCGGGTGCATAACCAGCGTATAATCCGTGTCATCAATCCAGAAATAACCGCTGCCATCATCCCCGTAGCGCATGGAGCGGACAATCTCCGCTGCTTCATGCTTGGCATCCTCCTCGCTTAGCGTACCGTTCTGGAATTTGTCATATTCTGACTGCAGAATCGCAATCACAGACTGGACCTCTGCCCGGATCTCCGTATTATAGCCCTCTGTCTTGGCATCCTCATAGTTCCGGTTTGCCAGGCTGGACATGGCATTGACGCTGAACAGGGAAACGGCGCCGATACTTACAATTGAGATTAATACAATCAGCAGACACATGACCATAAGTGAATGCTTCACACTTTTTGTTTTCATAAATGCATCTCCTCCCTAAAAGAACTGGTAATATTATACTGCGTTACTACAAAAAAGTGAATATATTTTGTCATATTTTTACAATTGTTTGTATTTATAAGGAAACTTTGCGGAAAAATGGGATATGGGGTTGCGGAAAGAGAGGTTTCATGATATATTAAAATACATCAATAAAATTGATTAAAATAGAACCTTGCGGGACAAAAAGAAATTATGCTAGTATGGTTCCTATATTACTGGGAGGAAATCGTGTATGGAAGCAGCAAAGAAATACGGAAAAGCTTATTTTATGCCGCCTGAGGTGACATATGACTGGGTAAAGAAGGAGACTATCGAGAAAGCCCCGATCTGGTGCAGCGTGGATCTGCGGGACGGCAATCAGGCGCTGATTGAGCCCATGGGACTTGAGGAGAAGCTGGAATTTTTCAAGATGCTGGTGGAAATCGGCTTTAAGGAGATTGAGGTGGGATTCCCGGCAGCATCCGATACGGAATATACCTTTATGCGGGCGTTGATTGAACGGAATCTGATTCCGGAGGATGTGACCGTTCAGGTGCTGACGCAGGCGCGTGAACATATAATAAGGAAAACCTTCGAGGCTGTGAAGGGTGCACCGCATGCGGTAATTCATTTATATAATTCTACGTCTGTAGCGCAACGCGAGCAGGTGTTCAAAAAGAGTAAGGAAGAAGTAAAGCAGCTTGCAGTGGACGGCGCGAAGCTGTTAAAGGAGCTTGCGGCGGAGACCGACGGTAACTTCACCTTTGAGTACAGCCCGGAGAGCTTCCCGGGAACGGAAGTGGACTATGCAGTGGAGGTATGTAATGCAGTGCTGGATGTGTGGCAGCCGGATGTGCAGCATAAGGCAATCATCAACATCCCTACCACAGTACAGATTGCAATGCCGCATGTGTTTGCATGTCAGATTGAATATATTCACAAGCATTTAAAATACCGGGATGCGGTGGTTTTAAGTGTGCATCCCCACAATGACCGCGGCTGCGGCATCAGCGATGCGGAGCTTGGTGTGCTGGCAGGGGCAGACCGCATTGAGGGCACCTTATTCGGAAACGGAGAGCGTACCGGAAACGTGGATCTGGTGACGGTGGCAATGAACATGATCTGCCACGGCGTGGAGTCGGGACTTGATTTTACGAATCTTCCCAAAATCCGGGAGAAATACGAACTCTACACGGGAATGCGTGTGTATGAGCGCACTCCTTATGCAGGAGACCTGGTATTCACAGCTTTTTCCGGTTCTCATCAGGATGCCATCTCCAAGGGTATGGCTTGGAGAGATGCGGGAAAGAGCGGCGAGCGCTGGGAGGTGCCGTATCTGCCCATCGACCCCAAGGACGTGGGACGGGAGTACGAATCCGATGTCATCCGTATCAACAGCCAGTCCGGAAAGGGCGGCGTTGCCTTCATTTTGAAACAGAATTTCGGAATATCGCTGCCGGATAAGATGAAGGAAGAGGTAGGCTATCTGGTAAAGGGGGTTTCCGACCGGAAGCATGCGGAGCTTTCTCCCCAGACAATCTACCAGATTTTTGAGGATACTTACATTAACCAGAAGGATATTTTTAATATCCCGGAATGCCATTTTAAACAGCAGGACGGTATTCTTGCCGAGGTGACCATCGAGCAGGATAAGGAGCGTCGGGTGATTGAGACGGCAGGAAACGGACGTCTGGATGCAGTGAGCAATGCGGTGAAGATGTATTTTGGCATCAGCTATGAGCTGGCGGCATATGAGGAGCATGCAATTTCGGAGGGTTCCTCCTCCAAGGCCGCAGCCTACGTGGAGATTATCCGGGAAGGAAAGCATTTCTGGGGCGTGGGTATTGACGAGGATATCATTAAGAGTTCCATCGCAGCCCTTGTCTCTGCAGCGAACAAGATGGCAAAGGCGGAAAACATCACGGAGGGACGTGAGGAACGGATTGTAGATATCATGAACTACATCCAGAAACATTATGTGGACGTGACACTGGATGTGCTGGCGGAGAACTTCAACCTTTCCAAGCCCTATCTCTCCAAGTACATTAAGGAGAAAGCCGGCATGACCTTCCAGGATGCGGTGAAGAAGGCACGGATGAAAAAAGCCCGCAGTATGTTAAAGGAGACAAACCAGACGGTGGAGTCCATTGCAGCCCATGTGGGTTATGAGAACGTGGAGCATTTCAATCGTCTCTTTAAGAAAACCTATGAGATGACCCCGGTACAGTTCCGCAGGAAATACCAGTAGATTTTCACCGGGAGCATTCGCAGACTTACGGCAGCCGCCGTCCCTAAGCAGGGGCGGCAGGCTGTTTTTTTGCTTATAGGAAATACCTTGTAAAAAATGATGAAAAAAGGTTATTGACAACTAACTAAAGTTAGATTATACTAACCACGAAAACAAACAAATTTGATTTTATGGGAAGAAGGTTGATGATATGCCTTTGACGATGGCGAGAACCGGAGAAAAGAATATAATCAGGAAGGTGGGCGGCAGAGAGGAGACCAGGCGTTTTCTTGAAAATCTTGGCTTTGTCGCAGGCGGAACAGTGACTGTGGTATCCGAAACCGGTGGCAACATGATTGTGAACGTGAAGGACGCAAGGGTTGCAATTGGAAAGGATATGGCAAATAAAATCATGATTTAGAAAGAGGAGTAGCAATGAAAACATTAAAGGAAGTGCCTTGCGGAGAGACCGTTAAGGTAAAGAAGCTGTCCGGTGAGGGACCTGTCAGAAGACGTATCATGGACATGGGCATCACCAGGGGAGTGGATATTTTTGTGCGGAAGGTGGCACCGTTAGGAGATCCGGTGGAGGTGACCGTCCGGGGATATGAATTATCTCTCCGTAAAGCGGATGCAGAAATGATTGAAGTGGAGTAATTTTTTTTGCAGCTAGGTTAGCACGACCTAACTATTAAAAAAGAAGCAAGTTTGGTGCTTCTTACAGAGTAAAGTCAGTGGACGAAAAGGAGTTAGAAAATGTCAGTGAAAATTGCGTTAGCAGGTAACCCGAACTGCGGTAAAACAACGTTGTTCAATGCGCTGACCGGTTCCAATCAGTTTGTGGGAAACTGGCCGGGCGTTACCGTTGAGAAAAAGGAAGGAAAGTGGAAAGGGAATAAGGATGTCATCATCATGGATCTTCCCGGTATTTATTCGCTTTCTCCATACACCTTAGAGGAAGTTGTGGCAAGAAACTATCTGATCGGCGAGAGGCCGGATGCCATTTTAAACATTGTGGACGGAACGAATCTGGAGCGTAACCTGTATCTGTCCACCCAGCTTCTGGAACTTGGAATCCCGGTGGTCATGGCAGTGAATATGATGGACCTGGTGGCGAAGAACGGAGACCAGATTCATCTGGATGAATTGAAGAAGAAGCTTGGCTGTGAAGTGGTTGAGATTTCCGCACTGAAGGGAACCGGTGTACAGGAGGCGGCGGAACGGGCAGTCAAGGCTGCACAGTCCGGGAGAAGCTTGCCGGTGGTACATAAGTTCGCACCGCAGGTGGAGAGTGTAATTGAAGATGTGGAGTTAAAGCTTTCGGGTGTGCCGGAGGAACAGAAGCGCTTCTTTGCCATTAAGCTTCTGGAGAAGGATGATAAGATTGGCGCACAGATGAAAGTGATTCCGGATGTGTCGGCAGAGATTGCAAAGCTTGAGGAGGAAATGGATGATGACACGGAGAGCATCATCACCAACGAGCGTTATGTCTACATTTCCTCCATCATGAAGACCTGCTGTACGAAGAACCGGAAACAGGAAATGACAATCTCCGATAAAATTGATAAAATTGTAACGAATCGGATTCTGGCGCTGCCGATCTTTGCAGCAGTGATGTTTTTGGTGTATTATATATCTGTAACCACCGTAGGCGCGTTTGTGACAGACTGGACCAATGACGTACTGTTCGGAGAAATCATTCCCCCGGCAATCGAGAGCGGACTGAACGCAATCGGCTGTGCAGACTGGCTGAGCGGGCTGATTCTTGACGGTATCGTAGCAGGTGTGGGTGCGGTGCTTGGTTTCGTTCCGCAGATGCTGGTGTTATTCATTTTCCTCGCATTCTTAGAGGCGTGCGGCTATATGGCGCGTGTGGCATTTATCATGGATCGTATTTTCCGCAAATTCGGTCTTTCCGGAAAATCCTTTATCCCGATGCTGATTGGTTCCGGATGCGGTGTTCCGGGTGTTATGGCATCCCGTACCATCGAGAACGACCGTGACCGCAAGATGACCATTATGACTACCACCTTTGTTCCCTGTGGTGCAAAGCTTCCGATTATTGCTCTGATTGCCGGTGCGTTCTTCGGCAATGCGGGCTGGGTTGCATGGAGTGCGTATTTCGTAGGAATTGCGGCAATTATCTGCTCCGGTATTATTTTAAAGAAAACAAAGATGTTTGCAGGAGAGCCTGCTCCCTTTGTTATGGAGCTGCCGGCATACCACTGGCCCACCGTCCAGAATGTTCTGCGGAGCATGTGGGAGCGGGGCTGGTCCTTTATCAAGAAGGCGGGAACTATTATTTTGCTCTCTACCATTGTGCTGTGGTTCTTAATGAGCTTTGGATGGGCAGACGGAAGCTTCGGAATGCTGGCGGAAGAGCAACTTAACGACAGTATTCTGGCAAAAATCGGCAGTGCCATTGCATGGATTTTCGCACCGCTGGGCTGGACACAGGCAGGTGAGGGCTGGAAGATGGCAGTTGCAGCCGTAACCGGTCTGATTGCGAAAGAAAACGTGGTTGCAACCTTCGGAATGCTGTTTGGCTTTGCAGAGGTTGCAGAGGATGGCGCGGAGATCTGGGGAAGCCTGGCAACGGTTATGACCCCGATTGCAGCTTACGGATTCCTGGTATTCAACCTGTTATGTGCCCCCTGCTTTGCAGCAATGGGAGCTATCAAGCGTGAGATGAACAATACAAAATGGTTCTGGTTTGCAATCGGCTATCAGACCATCCTTGCTTACATTGTAGCTATGTGTATCTACCAGATCGGTTCTGTGTTTACCGGAGGCGGATTTGGTATCGGAACTGTGGTGGCGGTTCTCTTTGTGATTGGATTTATCTATCTGCTGGTTCGTCCCTACAAGGAGAGCCAGACCCTCGATGTGAAGGTGAAGGGGACAGCCGCAGCAAAATAAAGGAGTGTTGACTATGGGAACATTTATCGTGGGAGGAATTCTTCTGACAATCGTGGCATTGGAGATACGAAGCATGGTTAAGACCAAAAAAGCCGGGAAATCCCTGTCCTGCGGCGGCGACTGCAGCCATTGCGGCGGTCACTGCTGTCACTGAAAAAGAAAAAGTAAGCGGATAATGGCATAGTTCTTTATGGGCTGTTGTAGGAAAAGTTTTTCCTGCAGCAGCCTATTTTTGTATTTTTTATGAAAAAGCGCACATACTAAAGGGCGAAAAACCGGATGCAGGAGGTCAGGATGGACAGAAATGAAGTGCGCCCTTTTGGAATGCGCGATAAAATCGGATACATGTTTGGAGATTTCGGAAATGATTTTACATTCATTTTCGCCAGTTCTTTTTTGATGATTTTCTATACCAAGGTGCTTGGAATCAACGGGGGGACGGTGGGAACCCTGTTCCTGGTGGCGCGGTTCGTAGATGCCTTTACGGATGTGACCATGGGGCGTATCGTGGATGCTATGCCTGCGGCGAGGGACGGTAAATTCCGGTGCTGGATTAAGCGGATGTGCGGACCGGTGGCGCTGGCAAGTTTTCTCATGTATCAGACCGGTATGGCAGGTGCCCCTATGGGGTGGAAAATTGTCTATATGTATGTCACCTATATTTTATGGGGAAGTATTTTTTACACGGCGGTAAATATTCCCTATGGTTCCATGGCATCGGCAATCACCGCGGATGCCAACGAGCGCACGGCGCTTTCCACCTTCCGAGGTATGGGAGCAGCCCTTGCGGGGCTGGTGATTGGCGTGGTGACACCCATGTTTATCTACACCAGAGACGCGGAGGGAAATCAGGTTGTACAGCAGGGGCCGGTATTTACAATCGTGGCAGGGGTCTTTTCCCTGCTGTCCATTGTCTGCTACCTGATTTGTTATGCGCTTACCACGGAGCGGGTGGTGCTGGAACGTAAAGGGCAGGAGCGCATGAATTTTGGAACCGCAATGCTTACACTCATAAAGAGCCGGGCGCTGCTGGGCATCATCGGTGCTGCCGTATTTTTACTGCTCTCGCAGTTCCTCGTAAGCTCCATGAATAATTATGTGTTCCCCGAATATTTTAAAGATGCAAAAGGAATTTCTTTTTATACAATGATCAGTACCTTCGTGAGTCTGCTGGTGGTGGCGCCGCTTTGCGTCAGACTGTCAAAGCGATTCGGAAAAAAAGAGGTGTCCGTGGCAGGCATGGCGCTGTCCTGCGCGGTATATCTGCTGATGTATGTCCTGCGCATTCAGAATATGTGGGTGTTCTTGGCACTATCGGCAGTCGGATACCTGGGACTGGGCTTTTTTAATATGGTAATCTGGGCGAATATTACGGACATTATTGACGATCAGGAGATTAAGACCGGACAGCGGGAGGACGGAACGGTGTATGCGGTGTATTCCTTTGCCAGAAAGGTTGGGCAGGCACTGGCGGGCGGCGCCGGCGGCTGGGCTCTGGCGCTCATCGGCTATGAGTCGGCGGCGACAGTACAGACGGAGGCGGTGATCCGTGGACTGTACACTACGGCAACGCTGATTCCCGGCATCGGCTTTGGGGTGGTGGCGCTTATGCTGTGGCTGGTATACCCGCTCAATAAGCGCCTTGTGGAACGCAATGCACAATTGCTTGAGGAGAGGCGGAAAGAAAAATAAAACCCCGGGTTTTCGCAAACGTCGATATATGGTAATATAGACCATATACTTTCTGGCGAGGAGTGACGTTTATGATTGAAGTGAAGCATATTTCGAAGGATTTTGTTACGCCGAAGAAATATCCGGGACTAAAGGGAGCAGTCAAGGGATTGTTTTCCAATGAAAAAATAGTAAAGACAGCGGTGGATGATATTTCATTTTCCATCGATAAGGGCGAGATTGTAGGATATATCGGCAGCAATGGCGCCGGGAAATCGACGACCATCAAGATGATGACGGGGATTTTGCGCCCCACAAGGGGAGAATGCCTTGTTGCCGGTATCGATCCGAATAAAAGGCGGAAGGAAAATGCCCAGAATATTGGTGTCGTATTTGGGCAGAGAACACAGCTCTGGTGGGATCTGCCGTTAAGCGAATCCTTTACGGTCCTTAAGGAAATTTACAATGTGTCGGACCGCGATTACGCGGAGCGGATGGATTTTTTGAACCGGGTGCTGGATATGCAGGATTTTCTGGAGCAGCCGGTGCGCACACTTTCTCTGGGACAGCGTATGCGGGCAGATCTGGGGGCAGCATTATTACATAATCCCAAGGTCCTCTACCTTGACGAACCGACGATAGGACTGGACCTGATTGTAAAGGATAATATCCGGGAAGCGGTAAAGGAGATTAATGAACGCTATCAGACAACGGTTATCCTGACAACGCATGACATCGGAGATATTGAAGAATTGTGCAGCCGGATTATCGTGATTGACGAAGGAAAGAAAATTTACGATGGTTCTCTTGCCACACTGAAGGATACTTACGGAATAAAAAGGAAGGTTTCCATGGAAATCAGGGAGCCGGAAAAGATCGGGCAACTGCAGATTGCAGAAATGTTAAAGGTGGACAGCGGGGACTGTGAGGTCAGCTACGAGCCTTCGAACAGTACGCTTTCCGTTACGTTTGATAAGCATAAAATACAGGTCCCGCAGCTCCTTACGGCGGTTATGAGTGTCACGGAGATCAATGATGTACAGATTGAAGAAACGGAGCTTGCCCAGATTGTGAAGGAAATATACAGTCATGGCAGGGTGGAGGTATAGCCATGGGAAAACGTCTGAAAATATACCTTCCCTTTGCATCCAATGAATTAAAACGACAAATGGCGTACAAAGGCGCTTTTTACCTGTTTATTCTGGTCAGCCTGTTTGGTTCATTTATCAGCTATTATCTGTGGAAAGCAATCTATGCAAGCAGCAATCAGACTACGCTGGGAGGACTGACGCAGCAGGAGATGGTGGTCTATGTGTTCATGGTTTATGTCACGTCATCGATTGTGATGAACTCAATTTCTAATTATGTGAGTGAGGATGTGGTTAAGGGGACGGTTGCCATGAACCTGATTAAACCGATTGACTATCGCATGAGCCTCATTGCAAAAGCCATGGGAAATATGGTATACCGCTTCTTTGTGCCGTCCGTTTTCATATGGGTTGGGCTGGAAATATATAAAGTGACGGTACTTGGATTAAACCCGGTAACGGGATGGGACATTTTGTGGTATCTGCTTAGCTGCGTCATGAGCTTTCTAATCTATGTGCTGTTTGACTTCTGCTTTGGCATGGTGGCTTTTTTTACCACCTATATTTTCGGAATGGAGATGGCAAAGGAGGCGCTGCTTAGCTTTCTGACCGGGCAGCTCATACCCATCAGCTTTTTCCCGGCGGCAGTACAGAGAGTGTTTGACCTTATGCCGTTTTCTTCCATGATTTATACGCCGGTAATGATCTATCTTGGAAAATATACGGGAAAAATGCTTGGACTTATGCTTCTTAAGCAGGCAGCCTGGGTCGTAATTCTTTATGCAGCGGGCAGTCTGATCTGGAGAAGGGTCACAAAACGGCTGGTGGTATTGGGAGGCTGAGATGATGAACAAATTGAAACGATATGTGCGCCTTTATCGGATTATTGTGGCGCAGTTTTTGAAAACAGTGATGCAGTCAAAGGTGGATTTCCTGATGGGGCTGTGCGGTTTCTTTCTGACACAGATTATGGGAATTGCCTTTTTGTATCTGGTATTCCAGCAGATACCCTCCCTGCAGGGATGGACACTGGAACAGTTGATTTTTATATACGGATTTGCCCAGATTCCAAGGGGAATCGACCATCTTTTCACAGACAATATATGGCTGGTGGCATGGAGGCTTGTCATCAACGGAGATTTTGACCGGTATATGTTAAGACCGATGAATATCTTTTTTCAGGTAATTGCGGAGAAGCTTCAGCCGGATGCACTGGGGGAGCTGCTGACCGGGACAATTCTCGTGGCAGGCGCGGTGGCGAAGGGAATCGTCATTATTGATGCGGTGCATATCGGTCTGTTCCTTGTTTCTGTTTTGGCAGGGGCGCTGATTTATACTGCCATCAAACTCTTTTTTGCTTCGCTGGCCTTCTGGGTGAAAATCAGCGGACCGTTTCTTCAGGTGGCATACCAGATGGCGGATTTCGCAAAATATCCTACAGAGCTTTATGCAAAAGGAGTTCGCTTCCTGATTACATACGTAATTCCATTTGCGTTTGTGGCATATTTGCCGTCGAGATTCTTCCTGATAGAGGGCTGCAGTGCAGGGGTTATAGGAATAGAGTGCGTGATTGCAGTTGTATTCTGGTGCATCGCCTATGCCGTGTTCCAGAAAGGAACACAGGTGTATGAAAGCGCAGGAAACTGATGCGCTCCGCGAGGATTCTTTTTTACATGGTTTTGTACTACGGAAACTTAAGAGAAATAAGAGGTATTTATTTTCGCACAGATATGTTATACTCTATAGATAGAGTCCGCGGAACGCGGCAGAATGGAGTATAAGAATGGAAGAGTTTAAAGTAGAAGATTTGAATGAGGACGGAGGAACATCCGTGGAAAATAAAATCGACAGTGCAAAGGAGGAGAAAAAGGAGGAAACGATTTCTCCTATCCGGGAAGTGCTTAGCTGGGTTCTTACATTTGCAGCGGCAATCCTTGCGGCTTTGTTTATCAAGGAATATCTTATTATCAATGCTGATGTGCCCACCGGGTCCATGGAAAATACCATAATGCCCGGGGACCGGCTGATTGGAAATCGCCTTGCCTATTTAAAGGAAGGACCGGAGCGGGGAGACATCGTAGTGTTCCGTTATCCGGACAATGAGGAGGAGCTCTTCGTGAAGCGTGTCATTGGACTTCCGGGTGAGACCGTGGTGCTTGAGAATGGCAAGGTGTATATCGATGGAGAAGAATTGGAGGAGCCCTATCTCAAGGAGGAATGGACGGTGGCAACGGGACCTTATACTTTTGAGGTGCCGGAGGGCTGCTATCTCATGCTGGGGGATAACCGGAACAATTCCAAGGATTCCCGCTACTGGGACAATACCTATGTGAGCCTGGATAAAATTTTAGGGAAGGCACTGTTTGTCTACTGGCCGATTTCCGACTGGGGAAGCCTTTCAGATTAAGGGATAGGGGGAGAATCTGACATGGTTACACTTTTAGCAAAAATTTTTGTGAAGGACACCGGAGATAAGGGCGCGTTGCGGCAGGCATATGGTATGCTCTGCGGCATTGTGGGGATTCTGCTTAATATCTGCCTGTGCATCGGCAAGTTTATTGCGGGAACCGTCAGCAATTCCATCGCAATCACGGCGGATGCGGTAAACAACCTGTCGGATGCAGGTTCCTCGGCAGTGACGCTGATCGGATTCCGGATGGCAGGAGCAAAGCCAGACCCGGAGCATCCCTTCGGGCATGGTCGTATCGAGTACATATCCGGTCTTGTGGTATCAGCGGCAATCCTTCTGATGGCATATGAGCTGATCCGGGATTCCATACAGAAAATTTTGCATCCGGAGGAAACAGAGTTTTCCCTGCTGGTAGTGGTGATTCTGGTTGTTTCTATCCTGGTAAAGCTGTATATGTGCTTTTACAATAATTCAATTGGCAAAAAGATTGATTCCGCGGCGATGCGAGCCACCGCCATCGACAGCCTGAGCGATACGTGCGCGACAACAGTAGTCCTTATCGCCTCGCTGGTGGGACATTTTACCGGGCTTCACATCGACGGCTGGTGCGGTGTGTTGGTGGGATGTTTTATTCTGTACGCCGGAGTATCGGCGGCAAGGGAAACGCTGAACCCGCTTCTCGGGCAGCCGCCGGAGGAGGAATTTGTGGAGCAGATTGATCATATTGTGATGGCGCATCCCGGGGTGTGCGGCATTCACGATTTGATTGTGCATGATTATGGCCCCGGAAGGCAGATGATTTCCCTTCACGCAGAGGTACCCGCAGAGGGCAATATTCTGGAGATTCACGATATGGTGGATAATATTGAGAATGAACTGCGGGAAAAATTAGGCTGTGACGCCACAATTCACATGGACCCCATTGTGACGGCAGATGAGCATGTCGGGGAATTGAAGACCAGGGTGAAAGGGGTTGTGGAGGAGATTGATCCGGTAATTTCCATGCATGATTTCCGTGTGGTGACGGGACCGACCCACACCAATCTGATTTTTGATATTATGGTTCCCTTTAAGTTCCGGTTTACGGATGAAGCGGTTGTGGAGGTTATCCAGAACCGGATTAAGGAGAAGCTGGGCGAAGAATATAATGCCGTCATCAAGGTTGACAAGGCATATGCGCCGAAAAAATAGCTGCCTGTAAAAGAGGCTGTCGTACAAGAAGCATCTGTATGTGAGAATGCTTCCTGCGCGACAGCCTCTTTGGATTCTGCGATAAAGGAAGAACAAAATCTGGGGCATCCGTTAAGAGGCTCTGAAAATCAGAACATCCATTATTTTAAGACAGAATTTCGAGAGATATATGAACGCTATATAGAGCAGATGCAGGGGAAACATCAGACACAGATGTTTCAATTACAAAAGGGAAAAGTTGCTGCGGGCATACATGACAGAGATTTTCAGGAAGAATATGCGAGGCGTATAGAAAGGAAGCAGAATGTGTGAGAGGGAAACATATGTTGGAAAATGGCATAAGGAGTTAGAACTTTTTTCTAAACTCAAGTCTCTGCTCATTCTGGAGGGAAACATTTTTGATTTGTTTACCTATCCGGAAAATGGGGCGGATATGTCTTTGCCCATGTATCTGTATTTTTATTTACGGGAAAATGGCTATGATAATGTGGTGAAATTTGACGAGTTGGATGGTTTCCGTTCCGTTATTGATGGGGATACGAAAGCCATGGAGATTTTTGCGGACAACTGTGGGGCAGATGGAGATATTCATGCGCTGGATGTTGTTTTTGCAGGCCCCGAAGAAACTGCGGCAAATTATGTAAAACAGGCATTAGCGCAACGAAAGGATGCAACCGCCATTATAATGGATTTTGCGTCACGTTACATAACCTCTCCGAGCAATATGAGCCAGGCATCGGTGGATGCGTTTGCCAATTTACTGAAGGGTGTCCAGAACGCTTCTAAAGTGAAATCAAAAACAGATGGTCAGTTGGTACAGAATATTCTGATTGTTCTGGTGAATAAATTAAACGATATTCCGGCATGGTTCTATCTGGACAACCCGTTTGCAAAAACCATTCATATTCCTACACCGACGAAGGATGAAAGAACCTTTATGGTGGATGATATTCATTTTCCGGAGTTCTTTGATCCGGAAACCTTTGACCGGGATATTGTGGAATATGAGGAGCGCCCGGAAGATTTAAGAAAAATCAAAGAAAAATTTGTGGGTGTGACAGAGGGCTTTACCAAGCTCGAACTGCGCAATCTTATGACTCTTTGCGCAGAGGAAAAATATCATATACATCAAATGACAGAAATTGTGGATTTGTATCGTTACGGAATCAGGGAGAATCCCTGGGAAAATCCCAGACTGCAGGAAGAACTTCGGGGAGGAGAGAATATTCTTCAAAACAGAGTAAAAGGCCAGCCGGCAGCCTTAAGTCAGACCCTGGATGTAATCAAACGTGCAGCCACAGGATTAAGCGGCCTGCAGCATTCCTCACATACGAAGCCCAAGGGAATTCTTTTCTTTGCGGGACCTACGGGAACCGGAAAGACAGAGATGGCGAAGTCGTTAGCGGAGTTATTGTTTGGAGACGAAAGCAGATGTATTCGTTTTGATATGAGTGAATATTCTGCCGAGCACTCAGATCAGAAGCTGTTGGGAGCGCCTCCGGGATATGTGGGATATGAGGCGGGCGGTCAGTTGACCAATGCGGTAAGAGAGAATCCTTTTTCTATTCTGCTGTTTGATGAAATTGAAAAAGCCCATGGCTCTATTTTAGACAAGTTTCTTCAGATTCTGGAGGATGGACGTATGACAGACGGGCAGGGCAATACGGTTTATTTTTCAGAGACCGTTATCATCTTTACCAGCAATTTGGGAATTTATACGCGAAATGAAATGGGCAGGCGGGAACTGAATGTATCCGTCGAGGAAGATTATGCAACCGTAGAAAAAAAGGTTCGTCATGCGATTGAGGATTATTTTAAATTAGAGCTGGGCAGACCGGAGATTCTGAATCGTATCGGTGAAAATATTGTGGTATTTGACTTTATCAGACAGGATGCGGCCAGAGAAATTCTGGATAAGCAGCTCGGTCAAATCGTAAAGAAGTTAAAGGATGAAAACAGGGTTGATTTGCAGATAGCCCAGGAAGTAAAGGATTTTCTGCAGGACAAAGCCTTTGACAATCTGGAAAATGGCGGTCGAGGTGTAGGAAATGTTGTGGAAAAATATCTGCTCAATCCACTATCTGCATTTATGCTGGATGAAATGCTGATGACAGATGCACACATTGAGATTGAAGGTATTGCGATGGCAGATGCCCGGGTGAAAATAGTGGCGAAAGGGAGTAGGCTATGAAAGCATTTGCATATGTAAAATGTGGAAGGGATCACGAAAACGGAATCTGTGAAGATACGGTTCTGCTGGGGCACACAATTCATAAGCGCGGCTATCTGGAAACGGAACTGGAAGAGCCGTTTGTTGTGGGGGTCGCGGATGGCGTGGGTGGCAGTGCCCATGGGGAGCTGGCATCCGGAATGACAATGCTCGGACTCTCCCAGATGCCTGTGGACAGTGTGTCATCGGATTATTTTAAAACCTTTGTTTCTGAATTGAATCGCGAGGTGACAGAGGTGGGAATGGCCAATAATAAATATCGTGGCATGGCATCTACGCTGACTGCGCTGGTATACAATGGAGAAGAATGCTTTGTGGGACAGGTTGGAAATTCCAGATTGTATCAGGTGGTGGATTTGGGATTTGCGGAGCAGGTGGTCCAGATTACAGAGGATCATAACCGGTTAAATGATTGCCGCCGGGGGATTGACGTGCCGGAGGGACTGGAGATAGAAAGTATAGAGGGAACACCGCAGGCAGAATATCTGACTTCGTATATTGGAATGCCGGAATCACATTTTCTGCGCCGGTTTGAAATGACAAAAGATTTAGATACTTCCATTGTAAAAAGATTTTTCCTGACTTCCGACGGAGTGCATGACTATATCTCGCCGGAGCTGCTGCAGCAGTTGATGCAGAGCCAGGAGGAACCCCGGACCATTCTGGAAAATATTGTGGATGCTGCCTTGCAGGGCGGCTCCGGAGATGATATTTCTGTTATTATGGTTCAATAGTTGGAGGGGCAGCAGAGGACGGAGACACAAGATCGAGGCAAAGAGCAATAAAAAGGGTACTTGAAAAATCAAGTACCCCATTGTATAATCTACTTAGAAAGGT